>NZ_CP104302.1:920520-1227360 GCF_025215495.1 Mycolicibacterium brumae
CCGCCGGATTCGCGACGCCGACGCCGAGGTCCGGATCGCGCGCGCCGCCGCCGACCTGGCCGCCACCGTCGTGCAGGTGAGCGCCGAAGCCGACATCGAGTTGCTGATCGCCGGGCAGCCGGCGCGGCTGACGGCCGGTGAGACCCGCGAGTTCGCGGTCGCCGACGCCGCCGACCTGCGGGCGCCCGGTGTGCTGACCGCCCGGATCATCCCCGGCGGTTCGGCCGCCGACAGCCACGCCGAACTGCTCGCCGCGCAAGCCCGGCTGGCCGAACTGCTGAGCACGGCCGGAGTCGCCGACCTGGCGGCGGCCACCGAGCTGGACGCCCGCCGCCGGGAGTGCCGCGCCCGCGCCGACGCGCTGCGCGCGACCCTGGACGGGTTGCGGTCCGGCGATCACGTCGATGAGCTGCGCCGACGGCGCGCCGAGCTGGACGCCGAGTGCGCGGCGTCTCACGACGACCTGAGCCTGGCGGCCGCCCGCGCCGCCGAGACCGCCGCCGCCGACGCGCTGGCCGCGGCGAACCGGGCCGTCGACACCGCCCGCCGGGCGGCCGATCAGGCCGTGGCGGGGCGCGCCGCGTGTGAGCAGCGCAGCGCCACCACCCAGGAGCGCCGCACCGCCGCCCGCGACGAACGCGACGCGGCCGCCGCCCGATTGGCCGCCGCCCGGTCCACGACGGCCGACGAACAACTGGCCGCGGCCGCAGCCGCCGCCGCGTCGGAGTCGCAGCGCGCCGCGGCGCGCGTCACCGCGCTACAGCAGCAGCTGGCCGAGGCGGGCCCGGCGCGGGTCGCCGAGGAACTGCGGACCGCGCGCGACGCGGTCGACGGGCTGGACCGCCGGATCGCCGAGCTGCGGCAGGCGCTGCGCGACATCACCGTCGAACTCGCCGTGTTCGGTGGGGAGGGCCGCACCAGCCGGCTGGACGAGGCGGCGACCGCCGCCGCGCATGCCCGCTCCGCGCATGCCCGCACCCGGGACCGGGCGCTGGCCGTGCAGACGTTGCGGTCGGTGATGGGCAGACACCGGGACAACACCCGGGCGCGCTACGTGGAGCCCTTCCGCGCCGAGGTGCAGCGGTTGGGCCGCGGAGTGTTCGGCGAATCCTTCGAGGTCGAGGTGGACAGCGACCTGCGGATCCGCAGCCGCACCCTGGACGGGCGCACCGTCGGCTACGAGTCGCTGTCCGGCGGCGCGAAGGAACAGCTCGGGATCATCGCCCGGCTGGCGGTGGCCGCGCTGGTCGCCGCCGACGACACCGTGCCGGTCCTCATCGACGACGCGTTGGGATTCAGCGATCCGGGCCGACTGGCGCGGATGGCCGAGGTCTTCGATCTGGTGGGCGCCGACGGCCAGGTGATCGTGCTGACCTGCTCACCGGAGCGGTTCGCGGGCATCGCCGCCGCGCACCGGATCGACTTGACGCCGGAGCGCCATCCCGACGCCGAGGACGCGGACTACTTGAGGAAGCCGATCTTGGTGTAGTCCAGGTCGCCCAGGCCGGCCGGGCCGTAGTTGGCCAGGTTGTCCCGGACGGCCATGTTCCCGGGCGTCTGGGTCAGCGGCAGGCTGAATCCTTCGGCCCAGATCAGCTGGTCGAGCTCGTTGGCCAGCACCCGCGCCTTGGCGGGATCCAGCTCGTCGAGGATCTCCTCGATCTTGGCGTCGATCGCCGGGCTGCCGATCTTGCCGAAGTTGGACTCGCCACCCGCGGCGAAGATCTGGTTCAGGCTGGCGTACGGGAACGCGTCACCCACCCAACTGAACTGGGCCAGGTCGAAGTCGCCGGGGATGACGAACTTGGAGAAGAAGCCGTTGCCCGGTTTGGGCCGCAATTCGACCTTCACCCCGATCTGGGCCAGGCTGTTCTGCACGATCTGTGCGACGTTCTTGGGGCCCTGGGCGTCGTAGATGACGTTGCGCAACACCAGCTGCTTGCCGTCCTTCTCCCGGAACTGGCCGTTGAGCATCCAGCCGAGCGCGTCGAGTTCGGCGCGGGCCTGCTCCGGGTTGAACGCCGCCACCTCGCTGTTGTCCTGATAGCCCTCCTGGCCGCGGACGAAGACGTGGTTGTTCAACGGCTGCGGGTCGTCGGTGAGCCCGCGCTGGGTGACATTGGCGATCAGGGTGCGGTCGATGCCCTTGGAGACGGCCAATCGCAGCGCCCTGTCGGCCAGGATCGACCCGGGCGCGCCGTTGAAGGTCAGGTGGTACCACTGCGGCGCCGGGGCCCGGCGGATCGCGACGCCCGCGGTGTTGCGGGCGATGGTCATCTCATCGAGGTCGCCGAGGCCGGTCGCGTCGATGGTGTTGTTCTGCAGCGCCGGCAGCCGCGCCGCGTCATCGAGGACCAGATAGGTGATGGACTCCAGCACCGGCTGCGGTCCCCACCACTTCGGGTTGCGGGTCAAGGTGATCCGCTGAGCGGTCTGATCGATGCCGGAGACGATGAACGGCCCGGCCGACACCGGCGGCTTGGTCAGGAACCCGGTGTTGAACACTTCCGGGTCCGAGGTCGCCGATTTGGGCAGCAGCGAGGAGTTGCCGGCGAACATGCCGCGCCAGTCGGAATGGTGGCTGGCGAAGGTGATGACGGCCTGGCGGTCGTCGACGCCCCGGGTGACGGTGGCGACCCGCTCGTTGCCGTTGGTGCTGGCGATGTTGAACGCCTTGTTCTTCCCGCTGGTCGCCTCGACCTGGGATTTGATGTCTTCCCAGGTGATCGGCGTGTCGTCGGACCAGACCGCCTTCGGGTTGATCGTGTAAGTGACCACCTGCGGGTCGGTGCTGGTCAGCTCGACGCTGGTGAAGTAGTTGGTGTCGACCTCGGCGGACCCGTCCGGGCCGAGCCGGAACGCCCGCGGCATGGTGGGCCGCAGAATCTTGTTGACATCGGCGTTGTTGCCGTCGAGCTGCAGGGTGTTGAAGTTCTCCGGGTATCCGGTCAGCGCGAGCCGCAGTTGGCCGCCGGGGGCCAACTCGGACACCTCGTGCGGGTTGATGTCGCCGGTGCTGCCCACCTCGGCGGTCCCGCCGGCCGACAACGGGTCGGTCGAGCCGCCCGAGCACCCGGTCAGCACCAGCGAGCTGAGGACAATCGCGTACAACCCCCGTCGTAGCCACATGGCACCCGATGTTACTTCGCGCCCCGCTTCTTGACGCTCGCCTCCAGTTTCGCCAGCAGATCCGACACGTCGTCGCTCTCGTCGAGGTCGGTGGTGTGCTCCTCGATGGTGAACGATTCGCCGCTGGAAAGCTTGGCGGCCACCAGCTCACGCAGTTGCTCCTGATAGTCGTCGTGGAACTGCTCCGGCTCGAAGTCCGCGGCCATCGAGTCGACCACCTGACCGGCCATCTTCAGCTCCGCGGGTTTGACCTCCGGCGGCGTGTCCAGCGCCGGGAAGTCCGGGTCGCGGATCTCGTCGGGCCACAGCAAGGTGTGCACCACCATCACCTCGCGCTTGGAGAAGTCCATCACCCGCAGCGCCGCCAACCGGGTCTTGTTGCGCAGCGAGAAATGCACGATCGCCACCCGCTCGGCCTCGGCCAGCGTCCGGGCCAGCAGCGTGTAGGACTTCGTCGACTTGCTGTCGGGCTCCAGGAAGTAGCTGCGGTCATAGAGGATCGGGTCGATCTGGCTGGCCGGCACGAACTCCAGCACCTCGATCTCGCGGCTGCGCTCCTCGGGCAGGTTCGCCAGATCCTCGTCGGTGATCACCACCGACTGGCCGTCCTCGGCGGTGTAGGCGCGCGCGATGTCGCGGAACTCGACCACCTCGCCGCATTCCTCGCAGACCCGCTTGTAGCGGATGCGGCCGTTGTCCTTGCCGTGCACCTGGTGGAACTTCAGGTCGTGGTCCTCGGTCGCCGAGTACACCTTCACCGGCACGTTGACCAGGCCGAAGGCGATCGAGCCCTTCCAAATGGACCGCATAACACCAGTATTGCAGCGGAGAGGGGAGGTATAGGTTTGATCGCAATGGGTTCACAGGAGCCGAAGGTCACGCTGACCAACGCCGAGAAGGTGCTGTATCCGGAGACCGGCGCCGATAAGGCCGCGGTCTACCGCTATTACACGACCGTCGCCGAGGTGATGCTGCCGCACATCGCCGGCCGGCCCGCCACCCGCAAACGCTGGCCCAACGGCGTCGATCATCCGGCGTTCTTCGAGAAGCAGCTGGCCTCCTCGGCGCCGGCCTGGCTGCATCGCGGGTCGCTGAACCATCGCAGCGGTGTGACGGTGTACCCGATCATCGACAGCGTCGACGCGCTGGCGTGGATCGCTCAGCAGGCAGCGCTGGAAGTCCATGTGCCGCAATGGAGATTCGTCGACACCGTGCACGGGCCGGCGACCCGGCTGGTGTTCGACCTGGACCCGGGCGAGGACGTCGACATGGCGCAGTTGGCGACGGTCGCCCGCGCGGTGCGGGCGATGTTGTCCGATATCGGATTGACCGCCTACCCGGTGACCAGCGGCAGCAAGGGCCTGCACCTCTACGCGCCGTTCGCCGAACCGGTCAGCTCACACGGCGCGACGGTGCTGGCCAAACGCATTGCCCAGCAATTGGAATCCGATATGCCGTCGCAGGTCACCGCGGTGATGGCCAAGAGTCAGCGGGCCGGCAAGGTGTTCCTGGACTGGAGCCAGAACAGCGGATCGAAAACCACCGTCGCGCCGTACTCGCTGCGCGGTCGGCCCACCCCGACCGTCGCGGCCCCGCGCACCTGGGACGAACTCGACGATCCGGGCCTGCGGCAGTTGCGTTTCGACGAGGTGCTCGAACGCGTGGCCCGCGACGGAGACCTGCTGGAGGGCCTGGACAGCGACATTCAAGGCGACCGGCTCAGCGTCTACCGTTCCATGCGCGACGGGACCCGCACCCCAGAACCGGTTCCGCAGCAGCCACCCACCCCGGGCGCGGGGAACAGCTTCGTCATCCACGAACACCACGCCCGCCGGCTGCACTTCGATTTCCGGCTGGAGCGCGACGGGGTGCTGGTGAGCTGGGCCATCCCGAAGAATCTGCCGATGACCCCGGCGGTCAACCACCTGGCGGTGCACACCGAGGACCACCCGCTGGAGTACGGCGGCTTCGAAGGCGACATCCCCAAGGGCGAGTACGGCGCCGGGAAGGTGATCATCTGGGACTCCGGAACCTATGACACCGAGAAGTTCCGCGACGACGGCGAGGGCGGGGAGGTGATCGTCAACCTGCACGGCTCGAAGGTCACCGGGCGCTACGCGCTGATTCAAACCGGCGGCAAGAACTGGCTGGCGCACCGCACCAAGGACCAGCCGCAACCCGCGCCCGCCGACCTCGCGCCGATGCTCGCCACCCCCGGCTCGGTGGCCAAACTCAAAGCGGCACAGTGGGCTTTCGAAGGCAAGTGGGACGGCCACCGGATGCTGGTGGACGCCGACCACGGCACGGTGACATTGCGGTCGCGCACCGGCCGGATGGTCACCGCCGAATTCCCCCAGCTGCGGGACCTGGCCGCCGACCTGACCGAGCACCACGTGCTGCTCGACGGTGAGGTGGTGGCTCTGGGCGACGACGGGACACCGTCGCTGGGCGCGCTGCAGAACCGGACCGCCGCGACACCAATCGCGTTCTGGGCCTTCGACATTCTCTACCTGGACGGACGATCGCTGCTGAAAGCGAAACTGCGGGACCGCCGAAAGCTGCTGGAAACCCTGACCCAGGGCACGACTCTGGTTGTGCCCCCGCAACTCGACGGGGACGGGGCGCAGGCGCTGGAGGTGTCCCGGGACCGCGGTTGGGAAGGCGTCATCGCCAAGAAGTGGGATTCGACGTATCAGCCGGGCCGGCGGTCGGCGTCCTGGCTCAAGGACAAGAACTGGAAGACCCAGGACGTGGTGATCGGTGGCTGGCGGGTGGGCGACAACGGCCGGGCCGGGCGGATCGGCGCGCTGCTGATGGGCATCCCGGACGACGAAGGACTGGCCTACGCCGGACGGGTGGGCACCGGGTTCACCGAGAAGGACCTGAGCCGGCTCTCCGAACTGCTGGACCCGCTGAGCGCCCAGGAGAACCCGTTCAGCACCGAGCTCACCGGACCCGAGGCGGTCGGGGTGACGTTCGTGACGCCGACGCTGGTCGGGGAGGTGCGCTACGGCGAGCGCACCGCCGATGGCCGGTTGCGGCACTCCAGCTGGCGCGGCCTGCGCCCGGACAAACCGGCCGCCGAGGTCCGCTACGAAGGCTGACCGCGCTCGCCGCCCGGCACCGCCGCCAGCAGCTTGCGGGTGTAGTCGTGCTGGGGGTCGGCGTAGACCCGCTCGGCCGGGCCCTGCTCGACGATCACCCCGCGATGCATCACCACCACATCGTGGGCGAGGTGCTTGACCACCGAAAGATCGTGCGAGACAAACAGATACGACAGCCCCAGGCGGTGCTGCAGATCCAGCAGCAGATTCAGGATGCCAGCCTGGATCGACACGTCCAGCGCCGACACCGGCTCGTCGAGCACCAGGATCTGCGGCTGCAGCGCCAACGCCCGCGCGATGCCGATCCGCTGCTTCTGGCCGCCGGAGAATTCGGCCGGGTAGCGCCCGGCGTCGCGGCGATTCAGACCCACCAGCTCCAGCAGCTCGGCCACCCGATAGACCGTGTCGGCCTTCGAATAGCCGTGCGCCGCCAGCGGTTCGGCCAGCACGTCGGAGACCGGCAGCCGCGGGTCCAGCGCCGCCACCGGGTCCTGGAACACCACTTGGATATCCTTGCGCAGCGCGCGGCGGCCGGCGTTGGTCAGTTCCGCGACATCGTGGCCGAGCACCGTGATGGAACCCGATTGTGGCGCTTGCAGTTCCAGGATCTGGTGCAGGGTCGTCGACTTGCCGGACCCGGATTCGCCGACGATGCCGAGCGTGCGGCCGCGGCGCAACGCGAAGCTGATGCCGTCGACGGCGCGGACCTCCCCGACGGTGCGGCGCAGCACGGCGCCCTTGGTCACCGGATAGGACTTCACCAGGTCGGCCACCTCGATGACGACGTCGTGTTCGGCGGTGACCGGGCGGTCGTCGGGCGCGGTCGCCACCCCGTAGATATCGGCGGCGCTGCGGCCGGCGACCTCCTCGGTGCGGATGCACGCGGCGCCGTGGTCGGGGCCCACCGGCAGAAGGTCAGGTTCAGCGCTGCGGCAGTCGTCGATCGCCAGCGGGCAGCGCGGCTCGAACGGGCAGCCGATCAGCGGCTCGGACAGGTTCGGCGGCGCCCCGGGGATGGGCACCAACCGGGTGCCCTGCGGGGCGTCCAGCCGTGGCGCGGACCCGAGCAGTCCGGCGGTGTAGGGCATCCGCCGGGTGGGGTAGAGCTCGGCCACCGGGGCGGTCTCCACCGCGCGCCCGGCGTACATCACCACCGCCCGGTCGGCGAATTCGGAGACCACGCCCAGGTCGTGGGTGATGATCAGCACCCCGGCGCCGGTGACATCGCGCGCGGTCTTGAGCACGTCGAGGATCTGGGCCTGCACGGTGACGTCGAGCGCGGTGGTCGGCTCGTCGCAGATCAGCAGGTCGGGGTCGTTGGCGATGGCGATGGCGATCACCACCCGCTGCCGCTCACCGCCGGAGAGCTCGTGCGGGAAGGCCCGGGCGCGCCGCTCCGGATCGTTGATGCCGACCAGCTCCAGCAGTTCCACCGCGCGCCGCCGGGCCGCCCGCCGCGACTCCCGGCGGGGCAGATCGCTATGGGTCCAGATGGCCTCGGCGATCTGCTCGCCGACCGGGTAGACCGGCGTCAGCGCCGACATCGGATCCTGGAACACGGTGCCGATGGCCTTGCCGCGAATCGCCGACATGGCGGCGTCGTCGAGCCCAAGCAACTCCTCGCCGCGCAGCCGGACCGAGCCGCTGACCTCGGCGTACTCCGGCAGTAGGCCGATCACCGCCATCGCCGACGCGGATTTCCCCGACCCGGATTCACCGACCACGGCCACCACCTCGCCGGGGGCCACGCTCAGGTCCACCCCGCGCACCGCCGCCACCGCGGCGCCGTCGGTCGGGAAGGTGACCGCCAAGTCCCGGACATCCAGCAGGCTCACCGGCGGCCTCCCGCGCGGGCCCGGCGCAGCTGCTGCGATCCCGGGTCGACGGCGTCGCGCAGCCCGTCGCCGATCAGATTGGCGCACAGCACGATCGCCACCAGCACCCCGGCCGGGAAGAGGAACACCCACGGGAAGGTGGTGGCCGATCGGGTGCCGTCGGCGATCAGCGTGCCCAGCGAGATGTCGGGCGGTTGGATGCCGAAGCCGAGATAGCTCAGCCCGGTTTCGGCCAGGATCGCCAGTCCGACGTTCAGCGCGGTGTCGATGATCAGGATGGAGGCGACGTTGGGCAGGATGTGACGCACGATGATCTGCCGGTTCGGCACCCCCAGATAGCGGGCGGCGGTGACGAATTCGCGCTCCCGCAGGCTCATCGTCATCCCGCGGACCATCCGCGAACTGATCATCCAGCTGAACGCCGACAACAGCACGATCAGCGCGAGCATGGTCGAACCGCCGTGGATCCGGGGTGTGACGATGGCGATCAGGATGAAGCTCGGCACCACCAGCAGCAGGTCCACGATCCACATCAGCGTGCGGTCCCGCCAGCCGCCGAAATAGCCGGCGATCGCGCCGACGGTGGCGGCGATGACGGTGGAGATGACCGCCACGCACAACCCGATCAGCATCGATTTCTGCATGCCGCGCAGCGTCAGCGCCAGGATGTCCTGGCCGAGGGCGTTGGTGCCGAACCAGTGCGTCGCGCTCGGTGGTTGCTGCAGGTTGTAGTAGTCCAGGTCGGTGTGGCTGTAGGGCAGCACCGACGGCAGCGCGTAGCAGGCGATGAACATCGCGACCAGCAGCACCAGCGACACCACCGCCGGCCGGTTGCGCAGGAACCGGCGGCGCACCAGCGCGCGGCGGGAGGTGAAGCCCTCCTCGGCGGGTTCGGTGACGGTCATCGCACCCGCACCCGGGGATCCAGCGCGGCGTAGACGATGTCGGACAGCAGCCCGGCGGCCAGGATGGCCGCGCCGGAGAAGACCGTGATCGCCGCGATGATGTTGGTGTCCTGGGTGGCCACGCCCTGCACCACCCATTCGCCCATGCCGTGCCAGCCGAAGATCTTCTCGACGAACACCGCGCCGGTGACCAGGCCGCCGACGCTGTAGGCGAACAGCGTGGCCATCGGGATCAGCGCGGTGCGCAGCCCATGCTTGAACAGCGCCTGACGCCGGGTCAGGCCCTTGGCGCGCGCGGTGCGGATGAAGTCCTGGCCTAGCACGTCGAGCATCGCGTTGCGCTGATAGCGGCTGTAACCGGCGGCCGCCACCAGCGCCAGGGTCAGCGACGGCAGCACCAGGTGCTGCGCCCGGTCCACGAACTGCGGCCACCAGCCACCGCCGACCGTCGGGGAGGTCTCGCCGATGTACTCGAAGATCTGCACGCCGGCCACCGAGTTCACCTGCAGCGCGGCCAGGATCAGCAGGTTCGCGATGACGAAGGTGGGCGCGGACAGCAACAGCAGCGACACGATGGTGATCACCCGGTCCGAGAGCCGGTACTGGCGCACCGCGCCCCACGCGCCCAGCAGCACCCCGGTGACGGTCCCCAGCACGCTGCCGATGACCAGCAGCCGCAGGCTCACCCCGATCCGCCGGCCCAGTTCATCGGCCACCGGGTGCCCGGCGACCGTGGTGCCGAAGTCGCCGTGGGTCACCCCGGTCACCCAATGCAGGTAGCGCATCGGGATCGGCCGGTCCAGCAGCAGTTCGGCGGCCTTGGCGTCGATGACGTCCTGCGGTGGCCGCGGATTGCGCTGCAGCAGCGCGTCCAGCGGGGAGAAGGTCAGCGAGGTCAGGCAATAGGTCAGAAACGACGCCAGCACCAGCAGCAACAGGTAGTTGAGGAGTCGGCGCAGCAGGAACCGCGTCATCGGCGGCCGCCCTCTCCGGATCCCTGCACCCGGACCAGGGTAGGAGATGTCGGCGCGGACCCCGTGCCGACCGGCCGCAGCGGGCATATATCATTAATCAGGTAAATCTGACCAACATTGTCGGAGATTGATTGTCGCCATGAATGCGCCCGCCACCGCACCCCCGCAGACCGAGCCGCGTGAACTGAGCCACCTGCGCGCCCTGGAAGCCGAAGCCATCCACATCATCCGGGAGGTGGCCGCCGAATTCGAACGCCCCGTCCTGCTGTTCTCCGGGGGCAAGGACTCCATCGTCATGCTGCACCTGGCCATCAAGGCGTTCGCGCCGGGCCGGCTGCCGTTCCCGGTGATGCACGTGGACACCGGGCACAACTTCGAAGAGGTCATCGCCACCCGCGACGCGCTGGTCGCCCAGCACGGTATCCGCCTCGTGGTCGCCAGCGTGCAGGACGACATCGACGCCGGCCGGGTGGTCGACAACGGCCCGTCGCGCAACCCCCTGCAGACCGTCACCCTGCTGCGCGGCATCGCCGAGAACGCCTTCGACGCCGCGTTCGGCGGGGCGCGGCGCGACGAGGAGAAGGCCCGCGCCAAGGAACGGGTGTTCAGCTTCCGCGACGAGTTCGGCCAGTGGGACCCCAAGGCGCAGCGCCCCGAACTGTGGAACCTCTACAACGGCCGGCACCGCAAGGGCGAGCACATCCGCGCGTTCCCGCTGTCGAACTGGACCGAATACGACATCTGGGCCTACATCGGCGCGGAGGACATCACCCTGCCGTCGATCTACTACGCGCACAACCGCACGGTGTTCGAGCGCGACGGCATGCTGCTGGCCGTGCACGAGTACCTGCAGCCCCGCGAGGGGGAGCGGGTCTTCGAGACCTCGGTGCGCTTCCGCACCGTCGGCGACGTCACCTGCACCGGCTGCGTGGAATCCACCGCGGCCACCGTCGAGGAAGTCATCGCAGAGACCGCCGTGTCGCGGCTGACCGAACGCGGCGCCACCCGCGCCGACGACCGGATCTCCGAAGCCGGCATGGAAGACCGCAAACGAGAGGGCTACTTCTGATGAGCGCCCCCACCACCACCGCGCCCACCACCCTGCTGCGGATTGCCACCGCCGGGTCGGTCGACGACGGCAAGTCCACCCTGATCGGCCGGCTGCTGTATGACTCCAAGGCCGTCATGGAGGACCAACTCGCCGCCGTCGAACGCACCTCCAAGGAACGCGGCAACGACTACACCGACCTGGCGCTGGTCACCGACGGCCTGCGCGCCGAACGCGAGCAGGGCATCACCATCGATGTCGCGTACCGCTACTTCGCCACCGCCACAAGAAAATTCATCATCGCCGACACGCCCGGCCACCTCCAGTACACCCGCAACATGGTGACCGGGACGTCCACCGCGCAGCTGGCGATCGTGCTGGTCGACGCCCGCCACGGCCTGCTGGAGCAGTCCCGCCGGCACGCGTTCCTGGCGTCGCTGCTGGGCGTGCAGCACATCGTGCTCGCGGTCAACAAGATGGACCTGATCGACTGGGATCAGGAGCGGTTCAGCTGGATCCGCGACGAGTTCAACACCTTCGCCGCTCGGCTGGACATCCACGACGTCACCGCCATCCCGCTGTCGGCGCTCAACGGCGACAACGTGGTCAGCAAATCCGACAAGACGCCGTGGTACGACGGCCCCGCCCTGCTCACCCACCTGGAGCAGGTCTCCATCGCCGGGGACGTCAACCTCACCGACCCCCGCTTCCCGGTGCAGTATGTGATCCGGCCGCAGACTCACGAGCACGCCGATCACCGCAGCTACGCCGGCACGGTGGCCAGCGGCGTGCTGCGCCCCGGTGACGAGGTGGTGGTGCTGCCCGTCGGCCGGACCAGCACCATCACCGCGATCGACAGCCCCACCGGGCCGGTCGACGAGGCGTTCCCGCCGATGGCGGTGTCGGTCAGCCTGGCCGACGACATCGACATCTCACGCGGTGACATGCTGGCCCGGCCGGACAATCAGCCCGCCGTCACAACGGAATTCGACGCCACCATCTGCTGGATGTCGGACGCCGACGTGCTCGAGCCCGGCCGCGAATACGTCGTCAAGCACACCACCCGGACCACCCGGGCCCGGGTGACCGGTTTGAGCTACCGCCTCGACGTGAACACCCTGCACCGCGACAAAGCGGCCACCGAACTGCAGCTCAACGAGCTCGGCCGGGTCAGCCTGCGCACCCAGGCGCCGCTGATGCTCGACGAGTACTCCCGCAACCCCGCGGCCGGCTCGTTCATCCTGATCGACCCGGTCACCAATGGCACCGTCGCCGCGGGCATGGTCCGCGACACCGCGCCCGTCGAGCAGAACAGCGTCGCGCCGCACCGCGCGCACGACGCCACGGTGGAGCGGTCGGCGGCGGGACGCACCGTCTGGCTGACCGGACTGTCCGGTGCGGGCAAGTCCTCGGTCGCCACCCGGGTGGCCGAGCGGCTGGCCGAACACGGTTGCCCCGCATACGTTCTCGACGGTGACACGCTGCGCCAGGGGCTCAACGCCGACCTCGGGTTCACCGCCGAGGACCGGACCGAGAATCTGCGCCGGCTCGCGCACGTCGCGACCCTGATGGCCGACGCGGGCGTGACGGTGCTGGCCCCGGTGATCAGCCCGCTGGCCGAGCACCGGGCACTCGCCCGGGCGGTGCACGAGCGGGCCGGCATCGACTTCTACGAGGTGTTCGTCGACACGCCGCTGGCCGATTGCGAGAGCCGCGACCCCAAGGGCCTCTACGCCAAGGCGCGCTCCGGCCAGATCAGCGACTTCACCGGGATCGGCAGCCCGTATCAGCAGCCCACCGATCCGGACCTGCGGTTGACACCGGCCTCGACCGTCGACGAGCAGGCCCGGCTGGTGATCGACCTGATCGAAGACCTTCCCCGGGACTGACCGGCCGCGGCGAGAAGAGGCAGCCATGCGAATGTCGGCCAAGGCGGAATACGCCGTGCGGGCGATGGTCCAACTCGCCGCCGCCGAACCGGGGGCGGTGACCAAGACCGACGACCTGGCCCGGGCACAGGCGATCCCGCCGCAGTTCCTGGTCGACATCCTGGCGGCGTTGCGGTCGGACCGGCTGGTGCGCAGCCACCGGGGCCGCGACGGCGGCTACACGCTCGCCCGGGCGGCCACCGACATCAGCATCGCCGACGTGCTGCGGTGTATCGACGGGCCGCTGGCCAGCGTGCGTGACCTGGGTCTGGGGGACCTGCCCTACACCGGGCCGACGGCGGTGCTGACCGACGTGTGGCGCGCGCTGCGGGCCAGCATGCGCGCGGTGCTGGAGCAGACGTCGCTGGCCGACGTGGCCGCCGGCGCGTTGCCGGCCGAGGTCACGGCGCTGGCCGATGATTACCGTGCTCAGGAGTTGGCCCGCGGACGCCTGCCGGCGGGCTAGCCTGTCCTGGTGGCGGACCTCGACGCGGACGCGCTGCGGTATGCGCGGGTATTGCCGTTGGATGTGGTGCAGCACAAGGGTTCTGGGCACGCCGGCACTGCCGTCAGCCTGGCGCCGTTGATGTGTGCGCTGTTCGGCGAGTATTTGCGGCACGACCCCGCGGACCCGAATTGGCCGGGCCGGGACCGCTTCGTGCTGTCCTGCGGGCACACCAGCCTGTCGCTGTACCTGCAATTGTTCCTGCGTGGTTACGGCCTGGAGATGGCCGACCTCAAGGCCGCCCGCACTCTGGATTCGCTGACTCCCGGTCATCCGGAATTCGGGCACACCCCGGGCGTGGAGACCACCACCGGGCCATTGGGCCAGGGCATCGGCAACGCCGTCGGGATGGCGATGGCGGCCAGACGGGTCCGCGGGATGCTCGACCAGGATGCGGCCCCCGGCGCCAGCCCCTTCGACTACCGGGTGTGCTGTCTGGCCTCCGACGGCGACCTGCAGGAAGGCGTCAGCCACGAGGCGGCCGCGCTGGCCGGCCACCTACGGCTGGGCAACCTCATTCTGATCTGGGACGACAACCGGATCTCCATCGAGGGCCAGACCGCCATCGCGACCAGCGAGGATGTCAGCGCGCGAATGGCGGCCTACGGCTGGCGGATCGTCGACATCGACGATGGGGAGTCCGCGCCGGACCTGCGCGCGGGGCTGGATGCGGCGTTCGCCGGCACAGCGTCCGGGTTCGACGAGCGGCCGGTGTTCGTTCGGGTTCGCACCCGGATCGGCCACCCGATGCCCACCCTCGGTGGCACCGCCCGGGCGCACGCCGGCGCCCCGGGGGCCGAGGAGGTGGCGGCCGTCAAACGGGCGCTGGGCCTGGACCCGGAGCAGTCCTTCGCGATGCCCGAGGAACTCCTCGCGCACACCCGCGCCGCGGCGGCCGCCCGGGCCGCCCGGCTGCGCGACCCGTGGCAGCGGAGCTTCGAGCACTGGCGCGCGGCCCACCCCGAGCGGGCCGAGCTCTTCGAGCGGCTGCGGGCCCGCAGGCTGGTGCCGGGCTGGGACACGGGGCTGCCGCGCTTCGTGCCGGGGACCGCGTTGGCCACCCGGGTGGCCGGCTCGCAGGCGCTCGCCGCGCTGGGCGTCGCGGTCGAGGAACTGTGGGGAGGGTCGGCCGATCTCGCCGAAACCAACGGCAGCTGGACCGCCGACACCGGGTTCGATTCACTGCTGCCCCCGGGGACGGTCAGCGCCGAGTGGCCCGGGAACGAGAACGGTCGCATCGTGCACTTCGGCATCCGGGAACACGCGATGGGCGCGGTGCTCAACGGGATCGCCCTCAACGGCCTGACCCGGGTGTTCGGCGCCACCTTCTTCGTTTTCTCGGATTATCTGCGACCGGCGGTCCGGCTGGCCGCGCTGATGAACCTGCCGGTGCTCTACATCTGGTCCCACGACTCGGTGGCCGTCGGCGAGGACGGGCCCACCCACCAGCCCGTCGAGCACCTGTGGGCCTACCGCGCGATTCCCGGCCTCGCGGTGGTCCGCCCCGCCGACGCCAATGAGACCGTGGCTGCCTACCGCCAGATCTTCGCCGCCGATTCCGGGCCGACGGCGATGGTGCTGAGCCGGCAGGCGCTGCCGGTGCTGGACAACCTCGACGCGGTGGATTCCGGGGTCGCCCGGGGCGGCTACGTCCTCGTCGAGCCCGACAATCCACCCCGGTTGATCCTGATCGGGACCGGCTCGGAGGTTCAACTGGCGGTGGCGGCCGCCGCCACTCTCGCCGCCCGGGGCATCCCGACGCGGGTGGTGTCGATGCCGTGCCTGGAATGGTTCGATCAGCAGCCGCGCGCGTACCGCGACACGGTGCTGCCACCGCAGATCACGGCGCGGGTCAGCGTCGAAGCGGGCGTCGGCCAAGGCTGGCACCGGTTCGTCGGTCTAGCCGGTGAAGTCGTGTCGGTGGAAGGGTTCGGTCACTCCGGCGACGGCGCAGAAGTGATGCGCCGCAAAGGCATAACGCTGAAGGCGGTGCTCGACGCTGCGGATGCCGTGCTGGCCCGCCGATGACCGGGTGCTTCCTCGGAATCGATCTGGGCACCAGCGGGCTGAAGGCCGCGCTGCTTGGAACCGACGGCGCCGTGCTGGCCGTCGCCACCGCCGAGTACGGCTACGAATCCCCGCATCCGGGCTGGGCCCAGATCGATCCCGAGCTGTGGCTGCGCGCGGCGCGGCGCGCCGTCGGCGAGGTGCTGGACGCGGCCGGGCCCGCCGAGGTGCTCGCGATCGGTGTCGACGGTCAGATGCACGGCCTGGTGCTGGTCGACGCCGACGGGGAACCGGTGGCGCCGGCGTTGCTGTGGCCCGACAATCGGGCCAGTGGCCTGCTCGAGCGGTGGCGGCGGGTCCCCGACGCGCAATCGCTGCGCGAGTTGCTCAACCCATTGGCGGCGGGGATGACCGGCCCGATGCTGGACTGGGTCGCCCGGGAATGGCCGGAGCGGTACGCCTGCGCGCGAAAAATGTTGTGCCCCAAAGACTGGCTGCGCAGTCGCCTGATCCCCGGCGTGTTTGTCAGCGACCCATCGGACGCCTCGGCGACGCTGCTGTGGAACGCGGTGAACGACGACTGGCATCACCGGTTGGTGGGACAACTGGGCTTGAACCACGGGCTGCTGCCCGAGGTTCGGCCCTCCGCGGAGGTCGCGGGTGTGTTGGAATCCGGCGTCACCCGCGACTGGGGATTGCCGGCCGGGGCGCCGGTGACGGTCGGCGCCGGAGACGTCGCCGCGACGCTGGAGGCCGTCGATTCCCCGGCGTTCGAGCTGTCGATCGTGCTCGGTTCCGGGGCGCAGGCGCTGTCCTGGGAGCCGGGCGGCCGGCCGGGCGCCGAGCCGGATCGGCCGGTGCGCTTCCACACCTATCGGGCCGCCGACGAGCGACGCTACGCGATGGCGGCGTCGCTGAACGGGGGACTGGTGCTCGGGCATGCCCGCACCCTGCTGGGCATGTCCTGGCAGCAGCTATTCGCGTCACCTTTTCTTGAATTGGCCGTCGACGACCCGCTGTTCCTGCCATTCCTATTCGGGGAGCGGGTGCCGACACCGATCAGCGCCGGGCACTGCTCCTGGACCGGGATCAACTCCTCGACCACACCAGAGATCCTCGCCGCAGTCGCCGTCGAAGGCGTGCTCTTCGGCATCCGGCGAGCGGTCGAATCGCTGCCGGACACCGGTGGTGGGGTGCAACTCGTCGGCGGCGCCGGCTCGAACCCCCGCGTTCGGCAATTGCTGGCCGACATCCTCGACCGTCCGGTCACCGGACGCGCAATCCCCAACGCCACCGCGGTCGGCGCCGCGCTGCTGGCGGCGCGGATGGCCGGTGTCGAGGTCACCCTGCCGCAGGACGGCGCCCCGGCGGTCGCCGAACCCTCGGGTTCAGCCGACGACCGGTACCGGCGTTTCCTGGCGCAAACCGAACAGATCACCGCCGGGGCCTGATCAGGGGCGGCTCTGCACCGTCACGTCGCCGCTGCCGGACCGCGCGGTCACATTGGCCCGAGCGGCGCCCGGGTCGAACGCCTGCGGCACCCGGATCTCGGTGCTGCCCCGGTCGGAGGCCGCGGTCACCGCGAACGGCCCATCGCCCGGCAATCCGATCTGCACCTCCCCGGCGCCGGTGCTGACATCCACCCGGCGCGGCGGCGTCCCGCGGAAGTCGACCTCGATCTCTCCCTCGGCGCTGTTGGCGGTGAACGAATCGCGCACGCTGATCGGGCCGCGACTGTGCACCACGCCGTGCTGATTGCGGATGTCCATCGCATTGGCCGACCCGCGCAGCAGCACCGCGCCGTTGTCGTTGCGGGCGTTGAGCCGGTCCAGATCGGCGTCGACCTGCAGGGCGCCGAAGCGCTGACCGATGGTCAGCGTCATGGCGCGGGCGGTCTCCGGCGGCAACACCAGGGTCAGTTCGCCGGCCCGGGCCCACCGCAGCCAGCCGTCGCGTTCACCGCTCAGGCTCAACGTGGCGCCGTCGTCGCTGAGCCGCAGCGCCGGCCGGCCGGCGCCCAGCGCGGTGACGTAGCGGACCTCGGCCCGCGGTGCGGTGGCCTGCGGATCGGCGGTGACCTGCAGTGAGATCGGCAGGTCGCCGACGTTCACGGTCAGCGCGCGCAGCCCCGCGGGCAGGTCGACGTCGTCGGCGGCGGCCCGGCTGCTGCCGATCCCGGCCGCCGCGGCGCCGAGCACGCCGACGGCGCCCAGGCAGGCCAGCGCGGCGACCAGAACCAGCACGGCCCGGATCGCGCCGCGGGACCCGCCGGTCGGGGCCGGCGGCGCCGGCGGGTGGTCGGGGGTGACGGTCAGGGTGTCGGTCATCGTTTTCTCCGGTCAGGAATCGAGGTAGCGCAGCACCGCCAGCACGCGGCGGTTCTCGCTGTCATCGGGGGTGAGGTCGAACTTGGCGAAGATCGAGGCGATGTGCTTCTCGGCCGAGCCGGTCGAGATGTTCAGCGCGCCGGCGATGGCCGAGTTCGTCTTGCCCTCGGCCATCAGCTGCAGCACCTCGCGTTCCCGCGGGGTCAGCGCGTCCAGCGGGGCGCGGTTGCGGGTGCGCACCAGAATCTGGGTGACCACCTCCGGGTCGAGCACGGTCCCGCCGGCGCCGACGGTGGCCACCGCGTCCAGGAACTCCGGGACGTCGGCGACGCGGTCCTTGAGCAGGTAGCCGAACCCGCGGGTGTCGGCGGCGATCAGTTCGGCCGCGTACCGCTCCTCCACGTAGTGCGAGAGCACCAGCACCGCCGAGTCCGGGTTCTGGCTGCGCAGCAGCGCCGCGGCCCGCACCCCCTCGTCGGTGAACGTCGGGGGCATCCGGACGTCGACGATCACCAGGTCGGGCCGGGTGTCGTTGACCACCCGCAGCAGGTCGGTGGCGTCGGCGACGCCGGCGGCGATCTCGTGTCCGGCGTCGGCCAGGATGCGTTCCACCCCGGCCCGCAGCAGCGCGGAATCCTCGGCGATCACGATTCGCATGGCAGCACCGCCGTCACGATGGTCGGTCCGGTGGCGGGGCTGGACACGGTGAATTCGCCGCCGGCCGCGCGCACCCGCTCGGCCAGGCCCCGCAGCCCGGTGCTGTCCGGATCCTCCCGGGCGCCCGCGCCGCCGCGGCCGTCGTCGTAGATCGACACATGCAATCGGTGGGCGAGCTCGTCGAGCCGCAGGGTCATTACCGCCCGGGTGGCCTTCGCGTGCCGGACCACATTGGTCAGCGCCTCGGCCACCACGAAGTAGGCGACGGCCTCGGTCTCGGCGGGCAGCCGCCGGGGCAGGTCGACATCGAGGTGGGTCGGCACCCCGGAGCTCTGGGCGCGCTGCGCGACCGCGGACAGCGCGGCGTCCAGGCCGCGGTCGGCCAGAATCGTCGGGGCGATGCCGCGCACCACGTCGCGTAATTCGGCCAGCGCCAGCTTCGCGTCCTCGTGCGCCTCGGCGATGAGCACCTTCGCGGCCGGGGGATCGGTGTCCAGCTTGGTCTGGGCCAGCCCGATCGTCATGGCCAGCGCGACCAGCCGCGGTTGCACGCTGTCATGCAGGTCGCGTTCGATTCGGTACCGCTCGGTTTCGGCCGAGGACACCGCGCCCGCCCGGGCGGCCGACAACGCGTGCACCCGATGCTGCAATTCTTCGGTGTCCGACGGCGCCAACAGCCGGCGGTCGATGCGGATGTCCAGCGCCGGCGCGTAGACCAGGATCGCCACCGCCAGGACCAGCGCGACCAGCGCCAGCAACCAGGCCAGCCAGATCGGCAGGAACCACAGCCCGACGGCCGGGTCGCTGCCACTCACCGCGATCGCCGCGGCGGGCGCCAGGAACGCGAAGGTGGTCAGCGCGAACGCGACGCCCACCGCGAGCATGTCGTAGCCCATCCGCAGGTAGTGGTGCGCGAAGGCCTTCCAGAACCACGCGCTGGACAGGTCCAGCCACAGTTGGTGCGCCCAGCCGGCGAACCCGTCCCGGTCGGTCCGCGGCCGCAACCCGGCCGGGATGCCGAGACCGAACACCGCCTCGCTGCGCGCCCGCTCGACCCGATCCACCCAGCGGATCACGTAGACGAACGCGACGCCGGCCAGCAGCGTGCCGATCACCGACGGGATCGATGAGACGGCAATGACCATGAGCCCCAGTGGAATCCAGAACCAGACCAGGGCCAGCGCGGCGCCGGTGATCATCGACGCGGTCGGGACGATCCCCAGCTGCGCGGGCAACCGGATGGTGGTGCGGGGGCGGGTTTCGGTGACGACAGCCATGCCTCCACGGTAGGGACGCGTGAGCGGCGGCGGTACGGCGTTATCCCGACAATCATCCGGGGGATAACCCCCGCCCGGAGTAGCCTCCGGTGGATCATGGCAGCTGATGATCCCGCGCCGGCGACGCCGTCGCCCGTGACGCCCGGTGTCGAGGTGCTCGGACGGATCGGCCCCAACTGGTTCGCGCTGGTGATGGGCACCGGGATCGTGGCGACCGCGGGGGCGATCCTGCCGGTCCGGATCCCCGGCCTGGAGACCTTCGTCGACGTGGTCTGGGTGATCTCCGCGGTGATCCTGGTGGTGCTGATCCTGGTGGTGGGTCTGCACTGGTTGCGGCACCCCACCGTCGCCCGCACCCACGCCCGCAACCCGCAGATGGCGCACTTCTACGGCGCCGCGCCGATGGCGCTGAGCACCGTGGCCGCCGGCGCGATCCTGGTCGGCCCGGACCTGATCGGCGAGCGGGTCGCGATCGACCTGGCCTGGGTGCTGTGGACGGCCGGGCTCATCGGCGGGTTGTTCACCGCGGTGAGCATCCCGTACCTGATGTTCACCCAGCTCAACGTGACTCCGGACGCGGCGTTCGGCGGCTGGCTGATGCCCGTCGTCCCGCCGATGGTGTCCGCGGCAGGCGGCGCGCTGCTGATCCCGCACATGGCGCCCGGAACCGGCCGGGAAACGATGCTCTACGGCTGCTACGCGATGTTCGGGCTGTCGCTGGTGACCTCCTTGATCATCATCACCATGATCTGGAGCCGGCTGGTGCTCTACGGCACCTCCGGCAGCGCCCGGATCCCGACGCTGTGGATCGTGCTCGGACCGCTGGGGCAGTCCATCACGGTGGCCGGGCTGCTGGGCGCCCAGGCCGGCGCGGTGGTGTCGCCGGAACTGGCCCAGGGCATGGCGGTGTTCGGGGTGCTCTTCGGCGTCCCGGTGTGGGGATTCGCGGTGCTGTGGATCGCGCTGGCGCTGTCTCTGACGGTGCGCACCATGCGCCGCGGAATGCCGTTCGCGCTGACTTGGTGGAGCCTGACCTTCCCGGTCGGCACCTTCGTCACCGGCACCACCCAGCTTGCGGCGCACACCGGGCTGCCGGCGTTCGAGGTCGCCGCCGTCGGGTGCTACGTCGTGCTGCTGGGCACCTGGCTGCTGGTGGCGGTCCGCACCGCGGGCGGCGGCCTGCGCGGGCAGTTGTTCGGCCCGCCGGCGAGCGGTCCGGTCGCGGTGGGCAAGGACCCCGCCCGGTAGCGCGCACGCACGTAGGGTGGATCCGACCGCTGACTCGGGAGCATGGGTGACAATCAATTTCGGCGCGTACCAGTACGAGATCTATTTTCAGGGCCTCACCGGGGTGTTGCCCGAACTGCCGATGACCTACCCCGAGTTGGAGGCCCGGGCGTCGAGTGCGATGCCACCGTCGGTGTGGAACTACGTGGCCTGCGGCGCCGGAGATGAGCGCACCCAGGACGCCAATGTCGCCGCGTTCGCCGGGTGGGGGCTGATGCCGCGGATGCTCGTCGGCGCCACCGAACGCGACCTGTCGGTCGAGTTGTTCGGAACCCGTTGGGCGGCGCCGGTTTTCCTGGCCCCCATCGGAGTGACCGGATTGTGCGCGCCGGACGGCCACGGCGATGTGGAGGCCGTCCGCGCCGCAGATAAGACCGGTGTGCCGATGTGCGTGTCCACCCTGGCCGAGGACCCGCTGGAGACCGTCGCCGCCGAATTCACCGAAACCCCAGGCTTTTTCCAGCTCTACTGCCCGACCGACCGGGACATCGCCGAAAGCCTGGTGCGCCGCGCGGAGGCGGCCGGCTACGCCGGCATCGTCGTCACCCTGGACACCTGGCTCCCGGGTTGGCGGCCGCGGGACCTGCGCACCGCGAACTTCCCGCAACTGCGCGGCCACTGCCTGATCAACTACACCACCGACCCGGTGTTCCGGGAGAAGTCCGGATTCACCGAGGGCAGCAGCCAGCGCGACGCGGTCCCGTTCTGGGCGTCCATCTTCGGGCGATCGCTGACCTGGGACGACCTGGTGTGGCTGCGTGAGCTGACCAAACTTCCGCTGATCCTCAAGGGCATCTGCCACCCCGACGACGCCCGGCGCGCCATCGACTACGGCGCCGACGCCATCTACTGCAGCAACCACGGCGGCCGGCAGGCCAACGGCGGACTGCCCGCGCTGGATTGCCTGCCCGCGGTCCGCGAGGCCGCCGGCGACGTGCCGGTGCTGTTCGACTCCGGGATCCGCAGCGGCGCCGACGTCGTCAAGGCGCTCGCGCTGGGCGCCACCGCGGTGGGCATCGGGCGGCCCTACGTGTACGGCCTGGCCCTCGGCGGCACCGCCGGCGTGGTGCACGTGCTGCGCTCCCTGCTGGCCGAGACGGACCTCATCATGGCCGTCGACGGCTACCGCAGCCTGGCCGACCTGACCCCGGAGGCGATGCGGCGGGTGTCGACCCGATGAGCTGGTGGCAGCACGCGGTCGTCTATCAGGTGTACATCCGCAGCTTCGCCGACGGCAACGGCGACGGCGTCGGCGACATCGCCGGGCTGACCGCGCGGCTGCCGTACCTGGCCGACCTCGGCGTCGACGCGCTGTGGATCAACCCGTGGTACCCGTCGCCGATGGCCGACGCCGGCTACGACGTGGCCGATTACTGCGGCATCGAGCCGGATTACGGAACCCTGGAGCAGGCCCAGGAGTTTCTGGCCGCCGCGCACCACGCCGGACTCAAGGTGATTCTCGACATCGTCCCCAACCACACCTCCGAAGCGCACCGCTGGTTCGCCGCGGCGCTGGCCGACGCGCCCGGCGCCCGGGAGCGCTACCACTTCCGGCCCGGCCGGGGTCCCGACGGGTCGCAGCCACCGAATGGTTGGCAGAGCGTGTTCGGCGGGCCGGCCTGGAGCCGGGTCGCCGACGGCAGCTGGTACCTGCACCTGTTCGCCCCCGCCCAGCCGGACCTGAACTGGGAACACCCGCAGGTGCGCGCCGAATTCGAGCGGGTGCTGCGGTTCTGGTTCGACCGCGGGGTGGATGGGTTCCGGATCGATGTGGCCCACGGCCTGGTCAAGGCCCCCGGGCTGCCCGATCAGGCGCCAGAAGCCGACGCCGAGGGCGACCCGGCGATGCTGGACGGCGCGGCGCATCCGGCCTGGGACCAGGACGGAGTGCACGCCATCTACCGGGGCTGGCGCGCGGTGGCCGGCGAGTACCTGCCCGAACGGGTGTTCATCGCCGAGGCGTGGGTCGCCGACAACGACCGGCTGGCCCGCTACCTGCGGCCCGACGAATTGCACACCGCGTTCCAATTCGACTTCCTGCGCGCGCCGTGGCGGGCGTCGAGCCTGCGGGCGGTGCTCGACGACGCGATGGCCGCGGCGGCCGGCGTCGGCGCCCCACCGACCTGGGTGCTGTCCAACCACGACGTCACCCGCACCGTCACCCGGTACGCCCGCTCCCAGCCGCCGCACCTGGTCGGCGCCGACTGGGAGCGTCGGCGCTGGGCGCAGGAGCAGGCCGACCACGAGTTGGGCCGGCGCCGCGCCCGGGCCTGCGCGCTGCTGCAGCTGGCGCTGCCCGGCACCGCCTACATCTATCAGGGCGAGGAACTCGGTCTGGAGGAGGTCGAGGAGCTGCCCGACGAGGCTCGCCAGGACCCGACGTTCGTCCAATCCGGCTTCGCCGACGTGGGCCGCGACGGTTGCCGGGTGCCGTTGCCGTGGTCCGGACACGCCGCGCCGTACGGGTTTTCCCCGGCGCCGGTGGCGACCTGGTTGCCGCAGCCCCCGCATTGGGGCGCGCACTCGGTGGCCGCGCAACGCGATGACCCGGAATCGTTTCTGGCGTTGTACCGGGCCGCGCTGGCGTCGCGTCGGGAGCACTGGTTGGCCGCTGGGGCGCTGCAGTGGTTGCCGTCGCCGCCGGACGTCCTGGCGTTTTCCCGCGGTGACCTGCAGTGTTGGGTGAACACCTCGGATCATCCGGTGTCGTTGCCGTCGTCGTCGAAGGTGCTGCTGTCCTCGACCACCGGGGCTCTCGGGTCGGCGACGGGGGAGTCGACGGCGCTGCCGGCCGACTCCGCCGTGTGGCTATGCCGGTCGTCGCGGCGACACGCGGCAGAGTCTTAGCGATAAATTAAAATTCAATACGTCAACCCCTTAATGACGGGGTTTAGCTTTGGTAATCACAGGAGCCGAAAAGGCTCGAAGCGTTAGCTCGATTCGAGGTGATGACCATGCTGCTCGACCTCCGCTGGGTGCCGTTCCGGTTGTTCCACCGGCACCACACCGCTCGCTAACCACCCATCCCGACTTCCGCGACCGCGCGCAGCCACGCTGTGCGCGGTCGCTCCTATTTCCGCCCGGGTGTTTCTCCGAGCAGCACGAAACGCGCTGCCTCGGTGCGCGATCCGACGCCCAGCTTGCGATACGCGTGGTACAGGTGATTCGCCACCGTCTTGGTGCTGACGCCCAGCCGTTTCGCGATCTGTCGATTGGTCAGTCCGTTGGCCACCTGCTCCAGGATGCGGCGTTCCGCATCGGTCAGCGCCCCCATCCCGTCGACCGCCGCCGCGGGATCAAGCCTGGCCGCCCACGGCGCGGCGCCGAGCCGCCGGAACGCATGCCGGGCTGCGGCGGCGGTGGCGCCGCAGCCGTCGGACTGCGACTTCAGCAGTAGGGTCCGGGCGTAGTCGAACCCATCGATCGCCGGGTGATAGACGCTCAGCGCGCGGTCCAACAGCGCCCGGGCCTGGTCCGGGTCCGGATGCAGCAACGATTGGGCGCGCAACGCCGTCGCGGTGGTCCACCGGCTGGCCGACCCGGTCGCGGCCACCGCGACCAGGTGCTCGGCGACGGGCTCTGCCTCGGTGGGCCGACCGACCGCCACGTACGCCTCGACCAGGTCGGCGTGCCAGCGTGCGAGTTGCGGAGACAGCAGTCCGCCGATCTGCTCGAAACTCCACAACTCCTCCAACGCGGTGATCGCGTCGTCGTAGCGTTGCGCCGTCAACGCCGCGAATCCGGCGTTGGCGAGCAGGAAGTAACGCGCCCCGACCGTCGACTGCTCGTCGGAGATCGCGAACCCCAGCTCGAGATCATCGGTGGCCGCCTCGTCGTCGCCGCGAACCGCCCGGATCCGGGCGCGCAGCGACAGCCAAAACGGCGCGAACGCCCGCTGGCCGGTGGACATGCTCAATGCGATCGCCTCATCGAGGCAGCTCAGCGCTTCGTCGAAACGTGAAGCGCGAATCCATGTTTCGCCGAGCGCGCCGAGGGTCATCGCCAGCGATGACCGCGCGCCCTCGCCGTGCAGCCGGCCGGCCAGCGCGGTGAGGGTGTCCACGGCCGTGTCGTAGCGCTCGCCGATGGCGAGCGCCCGACCGATGTGCAGGCCGATCATCGGATCGAACTCGACGAGATCGACGAGGTCCGGACCCCCGGACAACTCGTCGACCAGCTGTTGGGCCCGGGATTCGTCCTGGGCGCTGACCGCATGGGCATTGATCACCCGCGCCACGCCCCATTCGCGAGTGTCGGGTTTGCTCAGCGAAACCGCGGTGTCGGCGCTGTCGGCGATGACGGTGACCAACCCGAGCATGCCGAGCGGCAGACACATCCGGGCGTACACCGCGCCCAGGGCGTCCGGCGGCGCCGTCTCAAGCGCCTGATGCAAACGATTCCACCCTGCCCCGGGCGCGCCGTTGGTGGCTTCCAGGGTGGCCAGGGTCAAGATGGCGGACACGTGCAGATCCCGCGCCTCCGGTTCGGCGAGCAAGTCCTCCAGGCGGCGACGGGCGCCAGGGGCATCACCGGCCGAGCTGAGCAGCTGGGCGGCCTCCAACAACAGGCTGTGCCGACGGGCGACATCGGCGGTGAGGTCGACGGCGCGGTCCAGGATCAGCGCGGCCGCGTCGGTGCCTCCGCGCTTTCGGGTCAGCCGCGCAGTTTCGGTCAGCTCGTCGACGAGCGACTCGTCGGGCCCGATGACGCCGCGGGCCCGATGCAACAGGCGCACATCGTCGGACAGCAATGGGCAGTCAGCCAGTTCCAGGTCCAGTTCACGTTGTTGGGGCGCGGGCATGACGGCGATCAGCGCGCTGCGCAGCAGCGGATGCTGCAGTTGCAGCCGGCCGCGATGGAGCCGCGCCAACCCGTCGTGCTCCAAGACCGGCAGCGCTTCCGCGGCGGCGGGCCGTAGGGCGGCCAGTACGGCCCAATCTCCGTCGGCGGTGACGGCGGCCAGATTCAGCAGATCTCTCGGCGGGCAACCCTGCGGCGGGAGCTGCTGGGTGAAGACGGCGCGCAGGTCGGAGCTCAGCGGGATCTCATCGGGTAGCGGACGGGCTCCGGACAACTCGTCCGGGGTCAGCACCTTGGGCAGGTTGATCAATGCCAGCGGGTTCCCGTCGGCGAGGTCCAGCAGGTGGCGGGTAATCTCCGGGGTGATCGGCGCGGTGGCCGCGCCTCGCAGCAACCGGATCGCCGAGTCCTCGTCGAGCCCGCGCATCTCCTCGATGGCGAATCCTTCGGAGAATGTCGTTGTGGCCGTGACCCGCCGCCCGGTGATGACGGTCAGCGCGTCGGTCGTCTCGGCGCGACGCAACGCCAGATTGAGTGCCGTACGGCTGGTCGGATCGGCGTCGTGAATGTCGTCGATGAGCAGCGCGACGGGACCGTGTTGCTCGAGGGCGCGGCGCAATGTTTCACCGGCCAACAGCGGATCAACTTCGGCGGCAAGCGATTTCGCTTCATTCGGCCCGGACAAAGCGGCGAGGACGTCGGCTGCGGTGGACATCGGAGCGGCGAACTCACCGCCCCGGCACGAGACCGTGCGGGCCGCCCGGCCGGCGCGGGCGCCCAGCCAGTTGAGCATGCTGGATTTGCCGATACCGGGATCTCCGATCAGGACCAGGACCCGCCCGGCCCCGTTGCGCGCGCCGTCCCAATGCCGCCCCAGGCGATCGCGGAGCTGCGTTCTCCCGATCACGCCTGCCATGGGCAGGCACGGTATCGCAGCGGGATCGACCCCCGCTGCGTTACTCGTCGTCCACGCCGACCAGTTCCCAGCGGTCGGAGGTGTCCACGCCGCCCGCTGTCACCTTCACCGGCCGGGTGTCGCCGCGCCGATCGGCGGCGGTGCACTCGAAGGACTTGCCGGCCTCGACCACCTTCACGCCCTCGCCGCAGGTGACGGTGACCGCGAAGCCGCGGTCGGCGGAGATTTCCTTGGCCAGCTGCTGCGACAGGTTGGACAGGTCGTATGCGGTGTCCATGGTGGCGAAATCGACGTTGTTCTTATCGTCGGTGACGGTCACTTGCACGCGGACCGGGTTGCCGGACAGATCCGCCTTGCAGATGAAGGTGTCGCCGGACTTCGGTGTGTCCTTCAACCGCGGGCAATCGACGCTGTCGACCTGGCGGCCGATCGGCTCGTAGCTCGCATTCAGCTCGTCGGCGATGGCGGACTCCAACTTCTCGTAGTCCGGACCGCCGGAGGACACGGAGAACGAGCAGGCGGCGACGGCCGGCGCCAGCAGGAACAGCGGGGTCAAAGCTCGTCGGGAAGTCATGCCGGTGAGCCTATGAGCGTCGCCGAGCGGTGGATATGGGCACAATTGCCCATCCGTTTCTCGCTAGGACTTCTTCTTCGCCGCGGCCAGCAACTCGTTCATCACCGGGATCGTCAGCAGGTTCAGCGGTCCGCTGTCGGCGAACTGGCTGCTGACGTTGCCGGCGATGCCGCCCTGCAGCGCCAGCTTGCTCTGCAGGTCGAGCTTGAGCTGCGGGGCGCCTTCGCGCAAGTCCAGGTCGGTCAGGTCCACCCAGACGATATTGGGCCGCGTCGTCGACTCGTAGACGTAGCGCTTGTTGGTGAGGTCGGCGACCACCTGCCAAATGGTCTGCGAGGCATCGGGTTTGCCCTCATCCGGGGTGCGAAAGGGTTGCGCGGCGTTGCGCATCACCGACAGGATCGCGGCGATGCCCTGCAACTGGGTGCTGGGCTCCGGCAGCCGGGCGGCGTAGTGGGCGGCCCGGACGAACCGGTCCGACGCCACCGTCGACCCCGGGATCGGCTTGTCGCCGCCGAATCCCTCGTAGCCCTTGAGCAG
This sequence comes from Mycolicibacterium brumae, assembly GCF_025215495.1. Classification (NCBI taxonomy): domain Bacteria; kingdom Bacillati; phylum Actinomycetota; class Actinomycetes; order Mycobacteriales; family Mycobacteriaceae; genus Mycobacterium; species Mycolicibacterium brumae. The sequence goes on from NZ_CP104302.1 coordinate 948,334, forward strand.
CTCCAACTGCTGGTCGAACGGCGGCGAGTTGGTCATCACGGTGTAGCTGCGGTCGTGGTGCGCGTTCAGTTTGCCGTCGATGTACTCGATGATCGCCGAGTCGCCGGTGGCGTCATCCAGCGCCAGGTGCAACGCGGGTTCCACGCCGGAGGTGGGGTCGACCATCGGCGCGATCTGAACCTGGGTCTGGTTCATCCAGTCCACCGCCTCGGCCACCGTGGCGAAGTTGTCCAGGATGTACTGCAGCCAGACCGCCTGGGACAGCACCGGACGGGATTCGTCGCGCGCGCCGTAGTTCGACTCCGCCAGCCACAGGATGTGCCCGGACAGGCCGGCCTCGTTGATGCCGTCGGCCGAGAAGATGTCCATCGCGGTGGCCACCACGCTGCCGTACTTGGCGGACCAGCTGAGCTCGCCCGCCACGCCGTCGTCGCGCTTGACTCCGCGGGGCAGCGCCCACAGGTTGGTTTGCAGATCGAACCGGAAGTCCATATTGCGTCCGGTCAGAACGGATCCGTTGGCGTCGGGCCACAGCACTCGGGTGCACATGGTTGGCGAATCTAGTCCACCGGCGCCGTGTTGATCGTCGGATCGGGTCCGCGCGGCGCGCCGGTCACGGTCGCGCGCACCGCGTCGGCGACCTGCTCGGGCGGTTGGTGCGCCCAGAACCGCAGCACCGTCCACCCGGCCGCGGTGAGCGCCTCGTCGGTGGCGCTGTCGCGGGCCTTGTTACGGGCCACCTTGGCCGTCCAGTACTCGGAGTTGGCGGTCGGCCGTCGATGGTGTTCGGGACATCCGTGCCAGAAACAGCCGTCGATGAACACCGCCACCTTGCGTCGGGGGAAGACCAGATCGGCGGTGCGGCGCAGCTGCGGCAGCGGGCGGGCGTTGACCCGATAGCGCAGTCCCATCGCGTGCACCCGGCGGCGCACCGCCAGCTCCGGGGCGGTGTCCCGGCTGCGATTGCCCTGCATGGCGCGGCGGGTGTGCTCGCTGGACGCCCAGGATTCGGCCACCTTCGCGAGCCTACCCAGCGCAAACGGGCGTCCGGCCGCGTTGCGCTCCGGATCTGTCGGTCGCGGAAGTTAGTGTCTTTCTCCGTGGGGAAAGTGACGTCGCTGCGCGAGGCTCGGCCCAGGCCCAAGGCCATCGAGTTCTTCGCCGGCATCGGGCTGGCCCGCATCGGATTGCAGCAGTCCGGGTTCCGGATCGCCTGGGCCAATGACTACGAGGCCGACAAGCGCGATATGTACCTCGGCCACTTCGGCGAGACCGACGACCACACCTTCACCCTCGGCGACATCGCCGCCGTCGACGCGGCGGATTTACCCGTCGACGCGGCGCTGGCCTGGGCATCCTCACCGTGCACCGACCTGTCGCTGGCCGGTGGCCGGGCCGGGCTGGCCGGCCGCGAGTCCGGCACGTTCTGGCATTTCGTCGCCCTGATGGACCAGTTGGGGGGCAACCGGCCGCCGGTGATCGTGCTGGAGAACGTCACCGGGCTGGCGACCTCGCACGGTGGTGACGATCTGGCCGCCGCGATCACCGCGTTCAACACCCTCGGCTACTCGGTGGACGTGCTCGCCCTGGACGCCCGCCGCTTCCTGCCGCAGTCCCGGCCGCGGCTGTTCGTCGTCGGAGCGCTCAACCCGCCCCCGGACGTCGCCGACGAGGGCGGGCCGTTACGGCCGGACTACCTGCAGTGGGTGTTCGGCGACCCGAGTCTGCGCACCCACCGGGCGGCGCTGCCCGACCCGCCGGCCCCGCGCACCGACGGCCTCGGCGACTGCGTCGAACAGATGAGCGCGGCCGACCCCCGGTGGTGGGACGCCGAGCGCACCGCCGCCTTCGCCGCCTCGCTCTCGCCCATTCAGGCCGACCGCGTCGACCGGCTGCGCCATTCCCGCGGGGTCAAGTTCCGCACCGCCTACCGACGCACCCGCGGCGGGGTCGCGGTCTGGGAGGTGCGCCCCGACGACATCTCCGGTTGCCTGCGCACCGCCCGCGGCGGTTCCTCGAAGCAGGCCGTGGTGCGCCTCGGCAACAATCGGCTGCAGGTGCGGTGGATGACCCCGCTGGAGTACGCGCGGCTGATGGGCGCCGACGGCTACACGCTGTCCGGCGCGCGAAACAACCAGGCGCTGTTCGGGTTCGGCGACGCGGTCGCCGTCCCGGTGGTGCGCTGGCTGGGCGACAACTACTTGATGCCGCTGTTGCGCGGTGAGTTGACGGCGCCGGAGGAACTCACCGCCCGTGTCCAGTAAAGGCGCCGCCTCGATCAACCCCGCGCCGTCGCGGCCGCGGAAGAGCGAGCTGCCCGCCGACGACGTCCGCCGGTTCCGCAGCCGCCTGCGAAAGTTCGTGGAAGCCAAGGACGCTGCCGGCCGCAAGTGGGCGGGCGCGCAGTGGGGTGTCTACGCGTTCTACGACTATGACGGCGAACCGATTTACGTCGGGCAGACCAATGAGCGGCTCAGCGTGCGGATCGGCCGCCATCTCACCAACCAGCGCACCGACGTGGTGGCGATGCGCATCCTGGATCCCTTCGAGGTCGCCGAGGTGCAGGTGTGGCCGCTGTGGGACCTGGAGGGTGTGGGCCGCGGCCACCCGGGCTTCGCCGCCGCTCGGGCCCGGCTGGACGCCTGCGAGCACACCGCGTACGCGCAGGCCATCGAAGGCTCCCGGTTCGGCGCGATCCTCAACGAGAAGATCCCGCCGCGCGCCGAACCCGTCGAGTTGCCGCCGTCGCTGCGCCGGCCGATCCTCGACAGCGAAGTCCGCAAGGAGCGCGGGCACCCCGATATTCGCATCGCCCGCCGCGCCGAGAACATCTCGCGGCTGGCGGCGGTGGCCCGCGAGCGCGGCGAGGTCTCCGAGGGTCTGCGCCGGGTGCTGGTCATCCAGGCCGTCCGGCTGGCCTACCTGTCCGCTGAGCGGCTGGCACACGTCGAAGGCCTGCCGATGCCGGACCCGGCCGCCATCGCGGTGCGGCAACTGGTCGGATCCACCTTGCACGAACCGACGAGCCGACCCGGCGAGGACGCCCTGTTCGAGGAGGACGGCCTGTTCGACGAGGACGGCGGCTTCGAAGACGGCTCTGACGCCGGGGACGCCCTCTACCTGGACTGGGACCCGCGGGACTGAAACGATCTCACCGCCACCCGCCTCGGCCGGCGCGCACCTGGTCATCTGCCCGTAACACCGACGGGCGCACCGTGAAACACCCACTGGCCACCGTGAACACGTGGACGTCGACACGGTGTGCGGGTACTGCGGGGTGGGCTGCGGCCTGACCCTGCGGGTCGCCGACGGCCGCGTCGTGAGCTCCACGGGACGCGCCGATCACCCGGCCAACCGGGGGCGGCTGTGCACCAAGGGCGCGACCACCGCCGACATGCTGGCATCCGGCGGCCGGCAAACCACCGCTGAACTACGGGTGTCCCGCGACGACGAGCGCACCCCCGTCGGGCTGAACACCGCGATCAGCGCCGCCGCGGCCCGACTGCGCGCCATCCGCGACGAGCACGGCCCGGACGCCATCGCGCTGTACCTGTCCGGGCAGATGAGCCTGGAGGCGCAGTACCTGGCCACCAAACTGGCCAAGGGCTACCTGGGCACCAAATGGGTGGAGTCCAACTCCCGGCTGTGCATGGCCAGCGCCGGCACCGGCTACAAACAGTCCCTCGGCGCCGACGGACCGCCCGGCAGCTACGACGACCTGGACCACGCCGACGTGTTCCTGGTCATGGGGGCGAACATGGCCGACTGCCACCCGATCCTGTTCCTGCGGATGATGGACCGGGTCAAAGCCGGCGCGAAGCTGATCGTCGTCGACCCGCGCCGCACCGCCACCGCCGCCAAAGCCGACCTGCACCTGCCGATCCGTCCCGGCACGGACCTGGCCCTGCTCAACGGCCTGCTCGCGCTGATCGCCGACCGCGGCGCACTCGACGCCGGGTTCATCGAGGCGCACACCGACGGCTGGGACGCGATGCCTGCGCTGCTAGCCGAATATCCGCTGGAGCGGGTCGCCGAGCTGACCGGGCTTGGCGCCGAGGATATTTCGGCCGCCGCGGATCTGATCGCCGGGGCGGACAACTGGACCAGCCTGTGGACCATGGGCCTGAACCAGTCCATTCACGGCACCTGGAACACCATCGCGCTGTGCAACCTGCACCTGGCCACCGGCGCCATCTGCCGCACCGGTTCCGGCCCGTTCTCCCTGACCGGGCAACCGAATGCGATGGGCGGCCGCGAGATGGGCTACATGGGCCCGGGTCTGCCCGGCCAGCGCAGCGCCCTGGACGCCGACGACCGGAGGTTCGTGGAAGAGGTCTGGGGCCTGCGCGACGGGACGCTGCGCGCCGAAGCGGGCGCGGGCACGGTCGCCATGTTCGAGCAGCTGGCCGCCGGAAACATCAAGGCCGCCTGGATCATCTGCACCAACCCGGTCGCGTCAATGGCCAACCGCGCCAACGTGATCGACGGGCTGAACAGCGCCGAGCTGGTGCTCGTGCAGGAAGCCTTCACCGGCGCCGAGACCGTCGGGTACGCCGACATCGTGCTGCCGGCGGCGCTGTGGGCCGAGGCCGACGGCGTGATGGTCAACTCCGAACGCACCCTGACCCGGTGCGCGCCGGCGATGCCGCCGCCCGGGGACGCCCTACCCGACTGGAAGCTGATCTGCCTGATCGCCGACGAGCTCGGCTACGGCCCGGCCTTCGACTTCCCGGACGCCGCAGCAGTTTTCGACGAGCTGACCCGGTTCCACAACCCGCGCACCGGCTGGGACCTGCGCGGCGTCGACCACGCCCGGCTGGCCCGCGGGCCGGTGCAATGGCCCGCGCCACCGGGGGCCGGGGACCGCAACCCCATCCGCTATCTGGACGCGTCCGCCGGATCCGACGGCCGCGGTTTGCGGTTCGCCACCGCCTCGGGGCGGGCGCAGTTCCTGCCCCGGCCATACCTGCCGCCGGCGGAACTGCCCGACGACGACCACCCGATGCTGCTGACCACCGGCCGGCTCGCGCACCAGTGGCACACCATGACCAAGACCGGCCGGGTCGGCAAGCTCAACAAGCTCAATCCCGCGCCGTTCCTGCAGGTCCATCCCGAGGACGCCGCGCGGTTCGGGTTGGTCGCCGGAGGGCACGTCCGGCTCGCCAGCCGTCGCGGCGCCGCGACCGTGCCGGTGGCGATCGACGACGCGGTCCGGCCCGGCGTGTGCTTCGCGCCCATGCACTTCGCCGACGCGTTTGGACCGGAGGTTTCCGTCAATGCCGTCACCAACGACGCGGTCGACCCGGAGTCGCTACAGCCCGAGTTCAAGGTGTGCGCGGTGGCGTTGACTCCGGTCGCCGCGCCCCAGCCGATCGCCGCGCCCACGCCCGTCGCCTCCGCTGCCGCCGGCGCGGTGTCCGCCGCGGCAGGGCCGCTGTCCGTGGCCCTCGGACCGTACGCGGCGGGGCCCGGTGAGCTTTCCGCGGAGGCAGCCGGCTACCTCGGCGGGCTGCTGGCCGGATGGAGCGCCAGCGCACCCGACCAGGCGCCCGCGGTGCCCGCCGACGCGCCGCTGACCCCGATCGCGCGCGCCTGGCTGGAGGGCGTGCTGGCCGGCGTGTTCGGCCCCAAGTCTGAACCGGGCGCGCAGCGCCCGTCGGTGACGGTGGTGTGGGCCTCCCAGACCGGCACCGCCGAAGGCTATGCCGCCGACTGCGTCGCCGCGCTGGCCGCCGTTGGGATCACCGCGACGGTGCGCGGCGCCGAGCAGGTCAGCCCCGCGGATCTCACCGGCGCGGTGTTGTTCCTGGTCGCCACCACCGGTGACGGGGACCCGCCGGACAACGGGGTGGCGCTGTGGGACGCGCTGGCCTCGGCTGCCTCCGGTGACCTGGAGGCGCTGCGGTTCTCCGTGCTCGGCTTCGGCGACCCCTCCTACGCCGATTTCTGCGGGTTCGCCCGCAAACTCGACGCCCGACTGGAGCATCTCGGCGGCCGGCGCATCGCGCCGCGGGCGTCCTGCGAACCGGACTACGCCGACACCGCGGCGGGCTGGCTTGCCGCCGTCATCGCCGCCCTCGGCGCCGGTGAAATCCCCGGTGTCGGCGCCTCGGCCGGGGACGTCGTCGCAGCCCAGCCGACCCCGCAGCCTGCCCCGTACTCCAGGACCAACCCGCTGCGCACCCGGCTGCTGAGCGCCGAGCGGCTCTCCGGGGCCGGCTCGGCCAAGGACGTGCGGCGGTTCACCTTCGCGCTGCCCGGCGCCGAACTCGGCTACCGCGCCGGCGACGCGCTCGGAGTCTGGCCGCGCAACACCCCGACGGTCATCGAGACCTGGTGTGAGCTGACCGGGATGAGCCCGGAAGAGGAGCTGGAGCGCCTGGATCTGACCAAGATCACCCCGGCCGCGCTGCGGTTCGTCGCCGAGCGGGCCGCCGATCCTGACGACCTCCAGAAGATCATCGACGAACCATCGCTGTTCGCGGACTGGGCCTGGGGCAAACAGCTGGCGGATCTGCTCATCGCACACCCGGTGACCGCCGAGCCCGCGCAGTGGCGGGAGTTGCTGCGCCCGCTCGCCCCGCGGCTCTACTCGATCAGCTCCAGCCCGCGCGAAGACCCCGACCGGGTGTCGATCACGGTGTCGGTGGTGGGCTTCGACACCGACACCGGCCGCCGCAGCGGGGTGTGCTCGTCGTTCCTGGCCGGCCTCGCCGACGACGAGGTGGAACTGTTCGTCCAGCCCACCCGCGGTTTCCTGCCGCCCGCCGACGACGCCGCGGCCGCGGTGATGATCGGGCCCGGCACCGGGATCGCGCCGTTCCGCGGCTTCCTGCACGACCGGGCCGGTCGCGGCCACCGCGGCGACAATTGGCTGTTCTTCGGCGAGCAGCATCAATCCTGCGACTTCTACTACCGCGAGGAACTGGAGAAGCTGCAGGCCGACGGTGTGCTGACGCGGCTGGACACCGCGTTCTCCCGAGACGGCGACGGCAAGGTCTACGTGCAGGACCGGATGCGCGAGCACGCCGCGGAGCTGTGGTCCTGGATCCGCCGCGGCGCGCATCTCTACGTCTGCGGCGACGCCGCCCGCATGGCCCGCGACGTCGACGAGGCGTTGCGCGGCATCGTGGCCGAGCACGGCCAGATGGCCGCCCGCAGCGCCGACGCCTACGTCAAGGCGCTGGCGGCCGAGGGCCGGTACGTCCGCGACGTCTACTGACTCCTCACGCCCCCGTCGCGCAGCCGGTGAGGAAGTCGTGACGGCGGCGCAATATCGCAGCCCAGTCCGGGCAACACCGCGTTCCTACCGTGATGGCAATCCGGCTCGGCCGGGGTGAGGAGACGCTAGATGAGCAGGCAGCAGACCGCGGTGGTGGTCGGACACGGCATGGTGGGACACCGATTCGTCGAAGCGCTGCGCGCCCGCGACGGCGAGGGCGCCTGGCGGATCGTGGTGTTCGGTGAGGAATCCGACGCCGCCTACGACCGGGTCGGGTTGTCGTCCTACGTCGGGGTCTGGGACCGCAGTCAGCTGGCGTTGCCCGGCAACGACTACGCCGGCGACCCGCTGGTGCAGTTGCGGCTCGGCGAAACCGTCACCGCCATCGACACCGCCGCCCGGCTGGTGCGGACGCCAACGGGGGAGCAGCGCTACGACGCCCTGGTGCTGGCCACCGGCTCCTACGCCTTCGTGCCGCCGGTCGACGGCAGCGACGCCCGCGGCTGCCACGTCTACCGCACCCTCGACGACCTGGACGCGATCCGCGCCGACGCCGAAGCCGCGCTGGCCCGGGACCCGAACGCCGTCGGCATGGTGGTCGGCGGTGGCCTGCTCGGACTGGAGGCGGCGAACGCGCTGCGCAGCCTCGGCCTGCGCCCGCACGTGGTGGAGCGCAACCCGCGGCTGATGCCCCAGCAGGTGGACACCGGCGGCGGGGAGCACCTGGCCCGGATGATCACCGAACTCGGCATCGACGTCACGTTGTCCTCGGGGACCGCGGCGATCACCCGCAATGCCGAGGACACCGCGCTGCAGGTCACCCTGGCCGACGAATCGGTCGTTGAGGTGGCGGTGGTGGTATTCGCCGCTGGTGTCCGCCCGCGCGACGAACTCGCCGCCGCGGCCGGCCTGGAGCTGGCCGAACGCGGCGGCGTGCTGACCGACCTCCGCTGTGTGACAAGCGATCCGGCGGTCTTCGCGATCGGCGAGGTGGCCGCGATCGAAGGCCGCTGCTACGGCCTGGTCGGCCCCGGCTACAGCACCGCCGAGGTGGTCGCCGACCGGTTGCTGGGCGGCGACGCGTCCTTCGGCGGCGCGGACCTGTCCACCAAACTCAAACTGCTCGGGGTCGACGTCGCCAGCTTCGGCGACGCGATGGGCCTGACCCCCGGGGCGCTGGACGTGGTGGTCTCCGACCCGATCGGCGGAACCTACGCCAAGCTGGTGCTCTCTGACGACGCGCAGACATTGCTCGGCGGCATCCTGGTGGGCGACGCCTCGCAGTACGGAGTGCTGCGCCCACTGGTCGGCTCGTCACTGCCCGGCGACCCGGTCTCGCTGATCGCACCCGCCGGCACGGGTGGCGGCGCCGCGATCGGGGTCGGCGCACTGCCCGCCGAGGCACAGATCTGCTCCTGCAACGACGTCACCAAGGCCACGCTGTGCTCGGCCATCGCCGACGGCTCCTGCACGGTCGCCGAGCTGAAGGGCTGCACCGGCGCGGGCACCTCCTGCGGATCGTGCGTGCCGTTGCTGTCGCAATTGCTCGAAGCCGAAGGCGTCACCGTCTCGAAAGCCTTGTGCGAGCACTTCTCCCAGTCCCGCGCCGAGCTGTTCGAACTGATCCAGGCCAGCGGGCTGCGGACCTTCTCCGCGTTGATCGCCCGGTTCGGGTCCGGCACCGGCTGTGACATCTGCAAGCCCACCGTCGCCTCCATCCTGGCGTCCACCAGCTCCGATCACATCCTCGACGGTGAGCAGGCCTCGCTGCAGGACTCCAATGACCATTTCCTGGCCAATATCCAGCGCAACGGCACCTACTCGGTGGTGCCGCGGATGCCCGGCGGGGATGTCACCGCCGAGCAACTGATCGTGATCGGCGAGATCGCCCGCGATTTCGGGCTGTACACCAAGATCACCGGCGGCCAGCGCATCGACATGTTCGGGGCCACCGTCGACCAACTGCCGCTGATCTGGCGGCGGCTGGTGGACGCCGGCATGGAATCCGGTCAGGCGTACGGGAAGTCGCTGCGAACCGTGAAGAGCTGCGTCGGCACCGACTGGTGCCGCTACGGCCAGCAGGACTCGGTGCAGATGGCGATCGACCTGGAACTGCGCTACCGCGGGCTGCGCTCGCCGCACAAGATCAAGATGGGCGTCTCCGGCTGCGCCCGGGAATGCGCGGAGGCGCGCAGCAAGGACGTCGGCGTCATCGCCACCGAATCCGGCTGGAACCTCTACGTCGGCGGCAACGGCGGTATGACGCCGCGGCACGCCCAACTGCTGGCTTCCGACCTCGACGGCCAGACGCTGGTGCGGTATGTCGACCGCTTCCTGATGTACTACATCCGCACCGCGGATCGGTTGCAGCGCACCGCATCCTGGGTGGAGTGCCTCGACGGCGGGATGGACCGGCTGCGCGAGGTCATCGTCGATGACGCGCTGGGCCTCAACGCCGATTTCGAAGAGGCGGTGGCCCGGCACGTCGACGGCTACGCCTGCGAATGGAAGGGCGTGCTGGAGGATCCGGACAAGCTGGCCCGGTTCGTCTCCTTCGTCAACGCACCCGGGGCGCCGGATCCGACGGTGTCCTTCGGGGAGAAGAACGGCCGCAAGGTGCCGGTGCTGATCGGCAGTCCCACGCTCGCAGTCAGGAAGGGCTGAACCATGACCGTCGCATTCGATCTGCATCGCTGGACCCGGGACTGGACGCCGGCCTGCCCGCTGGAGCGCCTCGAGCCGCTACGCGGAGTGGCGGTGCTGCTGCCCGACGGCGCCCAGGCCGCGCTGTTCCGGCTGGCCGACGGCCGGATCAAGGCGATTGGCAATATCGACCCTATCGGCCGGGCGGCGGTGCTGTCCCGCGGCATCGTCGGGGACCGGGGTGGATTCCCCGTCGTCATCTCGCCGCTGAAAAAGCAGGCGTTCTCACTGCTGGACGGCCGCTGCCTGGACGTCGACGGGGTCTATGTGCCGGTGTACGCCACCCGGATCACCCTGGACGGAACGATTTTCGTGGCCAACACTCCGGACGTGCGGTTCGGCTACCGGACCCGCAGCGCCTGAGGTTAAGCGTGTTGCTGCTGGGGTACGCGTGACACGGGGTGACCCTTCTCGGACGGGGGTCGTCGCATGTGGAGGCCTTTGGCGCAGCAGCGGCACGGCGATTGGCGCCGAGCGGCCGGTTTCTGCACGCAATGGTCCTCGAGTGGCCGGTTTCTGCACAAACAGGCCCGCGAACGGCCCGATAGGGCACGAGCGGCCCGCGGTGTCCGCTCTGCGGGGAGGAGTCCTGGGCTTTTGTGCACATCGTTGGCCGCTCGTGGCCCCGGCCACTCAGAATCTGCCCCAGAAGACACCCGGCCGCCGCAATCGTCTGCCGCCATGGTGCGGAATCTTGGCAGTCCCAGCGGCGGTGGGCCGATTACGCCACCGTTAGCCCGTTGGAGAATTGCTGAAACTTGTTGTGGCGCCGAGGCTGCCGCTCGAACCAGGTCCGTTCGCGCCGGGCGCAGGCCAGCCGGACGACCGCCGGGTGCAGGCCCAGCGGTTCGGCGACGGCATCCGCGCCGGATTCCCGCAGCCGCTGCTGGAACAACCCCTCGGCCAGCAGATACGACGCGATCACCACCCGCCCGCCGCTCTCGGCCCGGCGTCGGGCGACGACCTCGGCCACCAGCGGGTAGCCGTTTCCATCCTGGCTGGGCGCGGCGAAGCCGATGTCCACCCGCCGGCCCACCAGCGCCGACAGCGTCGCCGCGGTGGCCCGCAGCTGGCTTTGCGCGTACCGGTCCCGGGTGCCGGCAACCGCCATCACCACGGCGTCGCCGTGCCGCCAGCCGGCTTCGATGAGCCGCCCGAGCAGCGCGCGGGTCAAATCCGGGGAGGGGCCCAGCGAATCGGTGACGGTGACATTGCGATGCCCGGAGGCGGCGATCAACGCCGGCAGGTCGGTGCGGACGTGATACCCGGCGGACAGGAAAGCCGGAACCACCACCGTCGGCTCGTCGGCGACCGCCGCCAGCACCTCGGTGGGACTGGGGCCCAACACGTCGACGAACGCGGTCCGCACCGGTTCGCCCAACCGCGCGGCCATCTTGCCCGCGAGGTCGCCGATCATCGCCACCCCGTGCGGGTTGGCGGTGCCGTGCGCCACCAGCAGCGTGCCCATCAGACGGCGCTGCCCATCAGGCCGCCTCATCCAGAGCCAGCCGGTAGCCGCGTTTGACGACCGTGGCCACAATTTCCTTGTGGCCCAAACTGGTTCGCAACCGGGCGATCGCGGCCTCCACCGCGTGTGGGTCCTCGCCGCCGAGTGCGGCGAGCATCTCCTCGCGGCTGACGACGGTGCCGGGGGCGCGGGCCAGCAACCGCAGCAACAGCAGTGACGTCGGGGTCAGTTCGCGGGGTTCGCCGTCGACAACTGCTCGCGCCGCGCGTACCCCGAGGGTGTGGCCGGCGACCGGGAGGTCCGGCCGCAGCTCCGGCAGCTGCTGCTCCACGCAGCGGGCCAGCGCGCCCAGGCGCATCCGTTCAGGGGTGACGGGTTCGATGCCGATGCGCTGTAGTGGGCCCGCGGTGACCGGCCCGACGCAGAACGGGATCACCGGTCCGGCCAGCGCGGCGCGGACCCCGTCGAACAGGCGCAGCTCCCGCGCCCGCAGCAGCGTCGAGGCGACCGCGGGCGCTGAGGTGAACGTCACCGCGTCGACCTGCGACAACGCGATCGCCTCGATCACGGAGTCCAGGCCGGTGGTGTCGGCGGGCTGCTCCCAGCGGTACACCGGCACTTCCAGCACCTGCGCGCCCAGGGCGGTCAGACCGTCGACGAAACCGGGGTTGGGGTCCCAGGCCTCCGGCGCGCCGTGCAGCTGCACGGCCACCCGGACACCGCCCAGGTCGTCGCCGCGCAGGTGCTCCAGCAGTTCCGGAGACGACTCCGAGGCCGGGGACCATTCCTCGCGCAGACCCGCCGCGCGCAACGCGCCGGTGGGCTTGGGGCCGCGGGAAAGCACCCGGGCGCCGGCGAGGGCGGCCAGCAGCGGTCCGGCCAGGCCCCACGCCTCGGCGGCCTCGACCCAGCCGCGGAACCCGATGCCGGTGGTGGCGATCAGCACGTCGGGCGGGTTGGCGATCACCGATTCGGTGGCCTCGCGCAACCGGGCGTCATCAACCAGCGGGATCATCGCGATGGCCGGAGCGGACACGACGGACGCGCCACGCCTGATCAACAGGGTGGCGAGTTCGTCGGCGCGGCGCGCGGCGGTGATAGCCACGGTGAAACCGATCAGCGGTTCCGCCGCGGTCATCCGTTGCCGAGGGCTGGCACGCGATTGGCTGAGGTCACGCCCACAAGCGTGTCACGCCGAGCCCGCGGTGTCGAAACGGTGGACGGCCCGCCGGGAACCCGCACATACATCCACCAGGTCAGTGCCGCGGCCAGCACATACGCCGTGCCGAACACGCAGAACGCGACAGTGGCGGCGCCGGTGGCCTGATACGACGTGCGCAGCACCAGGTTGATTCCCACGCCGCCGAGCCCGCCGATGGCGCCGGCGATGCCGATCACCGCCCCGGACATGGCCCGCGAGTAATGCACCCGGGTGGCCTCGTCGGTGTCCATGCCGCGGGCTTCGGCCTCGAAGATCGACGGGATCATCTTGTACACCGAGCCGTTGCCCAGGCCGCTGAGCAGGAACAACAGAATGAAGCCGGTGAAGTAGCCGATCAGCACGGCGCCGGAGGGCGCTCCACCGCTGGTGGACAGGTCGGCCCCGATCAGCACCCCGGCGCCGACGACCATGCCGGCGAACACCAGCATCGTCACCCGGCCGCCACCGAAGCGGTCGGCGAGCTTGCCGCCGTAGACCCGGGCCAGCGACCCGAGCAGCGGGCCCAGGAAGGCGATCTGTGCGGCGTGCAGAGACGCCTCGGCCGGGCTCTGTCCGGCGGCCCGGTAGCTGGTGGCCATCACCTGGCCGAACGCGAAGGAGAATCCGATGAAGGACCCGAACGTGCCGATGTAGAGCAGCGCGATGATCCAGGTCTGCCGGTGCTTGGCGGCCGCCCGCATGGCCGCGACGTCCACGGTCGGAATGTCGAGGTTGTCCATGAACAGCGCGGCCCCGATCCCGGCGACAGCCAGCAGCACCAGGTACACCGCGCACACCCAGTAGGGCTGCTGGTCGCCGGCAACGGCGATCACCAGCAGCCCCACCAGCTGTACGGCCGGAACCCCGATGTTCCCGCCGCCGGCATTGAGCCCCAGGGCCCAGCCCTTGAGGCGCTGTGGGAAGAAAGCGTTGATGTTGGTCATCGACGAGGCGAAGTTGCCGCCGCCGAAACCGGTCAGGGCCGCGCACAGCAGGTAGACCCACAACGGTTGGCCCGGATTGGCCAGGATGACGATGGTCGCGATGACCGGGACGGCCAGCACGAACGCGGAGAAGACCGTCCAGTTGCGGCCACCGAACCGCGCGGTGGCCAGGGTGTAGGGCAGCCGCAGACAGGAGCCCACCAGGGTGGCTGTCGCAGCGATCAGGAACTTGTCCGCGGCGGTGATTCCGTAGACCGACTCCGGCATGAACAACACCATCACCGACCACAGTGACCACACCGAGAACCCGACGTGCTCAGCGACGACCGACCACAGCAGGTTTCGCTTGGCGACCTTCTCCCCGCCGCCGCGCCACTGATCGAGGTTCTCCGGATCCCAATCGGTGATGGTGTGTGAACGCCTCACGGCCGTCGCTCCTGACCCGGCGGGATCTCCGCCGATGGGTCAAAAGCTAGGGACGACGTGTTTCGCGGCTCGGCTCGCGCGGTGTCGCAACGGTGAACTCGTTCTCACCGGGTCGCGGGCGCCGCGGTGAGGTCGGCCGGTCTTCACCCTGTCCTCTCCGGGTTCGCGTGGGATACTCACACGGTGGGACGTCACTCTGTGAGCGAAGCTTCCGAGGATGAGTTGTTGGCGTTTCAGACAGCGACCAGAGACCTTGTCGGCTTGGCCCTGCGCAGCGTCGAACGGGCGAACCTGACCATTCCCCAGTACCGGCTGTTGCAGGTGTTGGCCGACCTCGGCACGGTGAGCTCCAGCCGGTGCGCCAAGGCGCTGGGTGTCGCCGGGTCGTCGGTGACCCGGCTGGCTGACCGGCTGCACGCCGCCGGCTATCTGGTCCGGGGCGACGATCCGGACAATCGCAGCGTGGTGACGTTGAGCTTGACCACCACCGGCCGTCGGGCCGTGCGCCAGGTGACGGCGCACCGGAGCAAAGAACTGGCCAGGGCGCTGCGGGGATTGGATCCGGATGAACGGGCGGCCTGCGTGAATGTGCTGACCGCACTGCACGACCGCCTCGGCGTCGGCGCCGACGACGACGCCGCCCACCCGCTGCCGGTATAGCGCGCCGCCGGCATCGCCTGTTCGCCTACCATCGCGGCATGCCTGAGGAGTCGGTGACGTCGTTCGAGGAGCTTGTCGCCCGGCTGCGGCGGATCTTCGTCAACGCCGGAGCGTCGCCGCAGCAGGGGGCCGCGGTTGCCCGGGTGATCGCCTCCGGCGAGCGGGACGGCGCGAAGTCCCACAGCGTCTACCGCGTCGAGGTCTGCCTGAAGTCGATGCGCGCCGGCACCGTCGACGCCACCGCCGTGCCTGAGCTCCGCGACGACGGCTCGCCCATCATTCGGGTGCTGGGGAACCGGGGATTCTCTTGTGCCGCTTTCGAATTGGCGCTTCCGGTGCTGGCCGAGCGGGCGCGCCAATGCGGACTGGCCGCGCTGGTGCTCAACGACGTCGGGCATTTCTCCGCGCTCTGGTACGAGGTGGAGTCGGTCGCGGACCGGGGTCTCGCCGGGATGGCCATGTGTCCCAGCTATTCGGCGGTGGCGCCGGCTGGTGGCAGCCGCCCGCTGCTGGGCACCAACCCGTTCGCCTTCGGTTGGCCGCGGCCGGACGGGCCACCGTATGTCTTCGACTTCGCCACCAGTGTGGCCGCGCGCGGGGAGATCGAACTGCGCCGCCGAGCCGGCGACCCGATCCCGGAAGGCTGGGCGGTGGACGCCGACGGCGCCCCGACCACCGATCCGGACGCGGCGCTGGCCGGCGCCATGCTTCCGTTCGGCGGCCATAAGGGGTCGGCGATTGCGACCATGGTCGAATTGCTCGCCGGCGCCCTGATCGGGGACATGTCCAGCCGCGAGGTGCTCGACGACCTCGGTGGCACCTCGCTGGTTCCGGTGCACGGCGAGTTGATCCTGGCGTTCGACCCGGCGCGGTTCGCCGCGGGCCGCGACGCCGACCCGGCGCGGCAGGGCGAGGCGCTGTTCGAGGCGATCACCGGCCAGGGCGCCCGGCTGCCGTCGATGCGCCGATATGCCGCGCGGGAGCGGGCCGCGACTCAGGGGATCACGCTGACCGCCGAGGAACAGGCCCAACTGAACCGGTTCGAAGAGCACGGACTCGACGCGCTGTCCTGACGGCGCACCGTTGGGGTCAGGACACTCTGAGGAACCCTCCGGTGCTGTCGTAGTACACGGTCTGCCGGTCCCGCTCTGGGCCGTTCACCACGTAAATCTCGACTTCGTTGGTCTCGCGGTTCCGGTTGACGGTCACTCCACCGGGCGCAGACAGATCCTCGGGTGCACCCGTAACCCGGTTGAATGAATCGTTCCAGGTGATCACCAGTGTTTCCGCCGACACCGTGTTGGCGGGGAAGGTCTCGGTCAGCAGTGCGTCGTAGTTCTCGGAGCCGCCGTAGTCGTACGGCCGGACGTCACGGCGGCCGTCCGGGTAGGCCACGTACTGGTTGAACTCGGTGGGTTTGGCGGGATCCAGGGCGTCCACGCTCCCGCTGCCGGAGACTCCCACCGAGATCATCCGCGCCTGGATCTGATCCAGCGGGGCGCCCGCCAACTCCGTGAGCGCGGTGAACAGGCCGTTCACCGTGTCCAGGGTCAGCGCGGTCGGTGTCTGCTCAATCTGTTGGGCGACCGTCGATCCCGCCGGCGCCTCGGTCCTGGCGCCGCCGCAAGCGACCAAAGACGCGCCGAGCAGCACCGTGCCCATGAACACCGACAGCCGGATCAGCATCTTCTTCTAGCTCCTTGCGAACGCAATAAGTGGACTTACTCACCCTATGGGAGCCGGCCGGGTGGCGGGGAGAGTCGGGCGGATGCGCCGTCCCCGCGGACCCGCGGCGGTGGGACGTCCGCTTAGCCCAGCAGCCCGATGGTCAGCGCCATCCCGCCGAAGAGCACCAGCTGATAGGCGCTGTTGATCACCGTGAGGCGTGTCGGCTTCTGTTCAAAGGCGTTGTGTTGCAACAGTGTTGACAGGGAAAAGCCCAGTCCGGTGACGAGTCCGACTCCGACGTTGAGCCAGATCGAGTTGTGCCCGAGGGCGGTGGATGTGACATCGCAGGCGGCCGTCAGGGCGATCGCGGTGCCCGTGACGCACACCAGTAGAACCACCATCGGGGTCTTGCCGGCCCGCTTCGAATCCGCCTCGGTGACGCCGGTGAGTTCGCGCCACACACCGAGGAACGCCTTGCCGTACCAGAAGCAGGCGATCACCATCCCGACCGCGGTGGCAGCCGCGACGGCCAACCAGTTGATGTTCATCGCCACGCACGTCCTCTCGGGCCGATGTCGAGTTAATTGATATAATCAAGACAGCTTTAGTTAGTCAAGTAGTTGGGGGTATCTCGTGAACGCGTTGGGTCCCGAGCCTTCGTCCGACGTCGCGGCGCGCACCCGATGAGCGCGCGGTCCTACGGCCAGTACTGCGGCCTGGCGCGCGCGCTCGACGTGATCGGCGACCGGTGGAGCCTGCTCATCGTGCGTGAACTGCTCATCGGCCCGGCGCGCTACGGGCAACTTCAGGCCGGGCTGCCCGGAATCGCCACGAACCTGTTGGCGCAGCGGCTGCGCGACCTGGAGGAAGCCGGAGTGCTGCAGCGTCAATTGGACGCCGAAGGCAACGGCGTCGCGTATGCGCTCACCCCCTGGGGCCGCGAGCTGCGGACACCCATCAGTGGCTTGCTCAGCTGGAGCAAACCACTGATGGCTTCAGGTCCGCGGGGCGATCAATTCCGAGCACATTGGCTGGTGCTGGCGCTGGAAGCGTTGCTGGCGCAGCGAACAGCTCGCACCCCGGCGACTGTGGGAGTGGAGGCCGACGGCGAGGTCTTCGAGGTGTGCGTCGACAGCACCGGCGTTCGGGTGGAACGGGCCGATCGGCGACCGGACACCGTCTTCCGCGCCGAACCCATGGTGGTGCTCGGCGCGGCCGCCGGGATGCTGACCGTCGAACAGGCCATCGCCGCCGGCGAATTGCACGGCGCCGCCGCGGATTTCGCCGCGGTGTTCGGAACGTCCTGAGTAGCGACTCCTGAAGATCAGCCTCGCGCCGCCTTGATCCGCTGCCTCGCGCCGCTCACCGCGAGGTCGAGGTTGATTCCGGCCCGGATCAGCGGCCCGAGCAGGCTTGACGGGCCCTTCCGCGGGAGCGTTGCGATCCGCGCCGACAGCCCGTCGGCGTGCAGCGTGCCGTCGAGTGCGGCACGGGCGACCGCCAGTGCCGCCAGCGGATGGGTGTCGAGCGCGCTGTGGGCCATATCGGCGATGGGCACGAGGACCGCGTCGGGGATGAGTTCGGTGACCTGGTCGGCGACCGGGCGCGGTGTCCGCAGGTCGCGATCACCGGAGATGACGGCGGTGGGCCAATCGAATGCGGGCAGCGTCGCCGGCAGATCTTCCGGTTCCCCCTGAAACCGCGGGGCGTCGTCGCGCAGATACGTGCTCACCGGATCGAACGGCAACCCGTCGGGATTGTGGGACAGCCCCAGTTCGCCGTGGGCGATCCCGGCCACCAGGTCGGGTTCGACGATGAACCGCCGACCATCGCCGGCCACTTCGATCTCGCCGAGCGCGGCGATCCGTCGCCATGCGAGCTTGCCGCGGCCATCCAGCCGTGCCCGCACCAGCCGCTCCGCGGCCGTCGGTCCGGCGAACTCGTACACCACCTGCACCACATGGTTGAGTCCGGCGATCGGAACGAGGTCGGCGGACAACAGCGACCGCACCGCGGTGGCCAGCGATGACGGACCGTCGAGCAGGAGGCCGCGCAGGAACCTCCGGATGACCGCCACATCGCCCTCGGCGGAGAGCATCGGCGAGTCCAACACCATAGCGGCCACCCGATCCGGATGCCTCACCCCGAACACCTGCGCCAGATACGTCCCGTACGACGTGCCGTAGATGACCGCCCGCTCGATCCCGGCGTGGTCCAGCACCGCGGCCAGGTCGTCGACGACGGCGCCGATGGTCACCGCGTCCATGGCAATGTCATTTCCCGACAAGGTTTTTCGGGAAGCGCCGACGCCGCGGTGCTCCATCATCAGGATGTCGACACCGTCCCGAACGGCGCGTCGGCGCAAGCTGCGGTACGGGACGATCGACCCCATGCCCGGACCGCCGGGGATCGCCACCAGCGGCGTGCCGTTCGACGGCGTCGGACGCACATAGGCGATGTCGATCTGTTCTGCCCCGGCGGGCCGGCGGACCCGACCCCCGGCGCGGTTGATCTCCGCCGTCGCCATCCGCTCCAGACCCGTCGTCGCCATGTGGTCGAGCGTAGAGACCGTGGCGGTCGCTGACCGATACCGGCGGTGCGCGGTGGTTTCCTCGGTCTCAGAAGGGGTACTCGTCGGCGAGGAGGTCGAAATGGGTGATTCCTCGGTTCATGGGGCGGTTGACCGCGCCACCGACAGCAAAACATTCGAGTCCGCCGCGCGAGCCGGATTCGCCGTCAGCGGCGTCCTGCACCTGCTCGTCGCCTTCATCGTCCTGCGAATCGCGTTCGGCTCCGGTGGCAACGCCGACCAGTCGGGGGCGTTGGCCACCATCGCCCAACAGCCCGGCGGCCCGCTCATGTTGTGGTGCGCGGCGCTGGGCATGGCGGCTCTGGCGCTGTGGCACGTCGCCGAGGCTATCGTCGGCAAGCACCCCAGCGAGCAGGGCTCCTCGCGGCAGAAGTCCGACGACCGCCCGGCATGGAAACGCGGCAAAGACATCGGCGTGGCCACCGTGTACTTCGGCATCGCGCTGTCGGCCGCACGGTTTGCCATCGGCAGCGGTAAATCCAGCGGTCAGCAGAACAGCGGGATCAGCGGCATGCTCATGCAGCACGGCTGGGGCAAGTTCCTCCTGGTGCTGGTCGGCCTTGGAGTGGCTGCCGTCGGCGGCTACCACGTCTACAAGGGCGCCTCCAAGAAGTTCATGAAAGACCTTCGCGTGTCCGGCGGCACCTTCATCACCGCGGTCGGGGTCACCGGCTACATCGCCAAGGGCCTGGTGTTCGCGGGGGCGGGCCTGCTCGTCATCGTCGCGTCGATCAAGGCTGATCCGTCGAAGGCCGCGGGCTTGGACGCGGCCGTCAAGACCCTCGGAGAGGCGCCGTTCGGCAAGGTGCTGCTGATTCTGGCCGCTCTGGGGATCGCCGCGTTCGGCGCTTATAGCTTCGTGCGGAGTCGCTACGGCCGGATGTAGCCGGAGAATGCCCGGTGACACGTCGGCGTGAGCGCCGGTCGACGGATCGTGTGCTGACCGGCCTAACCGGTTCACGATCGAGGCCGGCCCAGCCGGGGTCGGCCAGAAATGGCACTACCCGAATGGGTAGGTGATGCCCGCCCGGGCGGTGCGGGAAGTCGACCCGATCGGAGCGTCCGCCAGCACGTTGCTGTCAATAGTGTCGAAGTCTATGAGTTTGCTCAGCGCCCCGGATCTGTATGACCCGTCCTTCCCGGATCGCCCGGAGCTGTGTGAGCGGAAGCTCAGACGCTGTCTCTCGAACCAACTCTCGCGAATGGAATGAAGCAATGGCACAAACCCAGACACTGACTACCGACACCGTGGTCGAGCGCAGCGACGCCATGCGGGCAGCGGTCGTCACCGACTTCGGCATGCCGCTGCAGGTGCGCGACATGCGATTGCCGACGCCGGGCTTCGGCGAAGCTTTGGTCAAGCTTGAGACATCCGGTGTCTGCCACACGGATCTGCATGCCGCACAGGGTGATTGGCCAGTCAAGCCGCAGCCTCCGTTTGTGCCAGGACATGAAGGCTTTGGCACGGTCGTGGCTCTCGGTGAAGGCGTCGTCGATCTGGCGGTCGGTGACAAAGTCGGCAACGCCTGGCTATGGTCGGCCTGCGGCCGCTGCGAGTACTGCCGGACCGGGTGGGAGACGTTGTGCGAAAGTCAGCGCAACGGCGGATATTCCGTCGATGGAAGCTTCGGCGCCTACATGCTGGTCAATGCCGACTATGCGGCGCGGATCCCCGATGGAGCCGACCCGTTGGAGATTGCGCCGATCCTCTGTGCCGGCGTCACCGTCTACAAGGGTCTCAAGGTCACCGACACCCGGCCCGGCCAGTGGGTGGCGATCTCGGGCATAGGCGGGCTGGGGCATATCGCGGTCCAGTACGCCCGAGCGATGGGTCTGCGCGTCGTTGCGATCGATGTCGACGACGCCAAGCTCGCGCTCGCCACCAGCCTGGGCGCCGAAGTCGTCGTCAACGCACGGACCGCCGACGTCGTCGACGCGGTGCAGCAGGCAACCGGTGGAGTCCATGGTGTGCTGGTCACCGCCGTGCATCCGCAGGCCTTCGGCCAGGCGATAGGGCTGGCCCGTCGT
The DNA here is from genome assembly GCF_025215495.1 of Mycolicibacterium brumae. NCBI lineage: Bacteria > Bacillati > Actinomycetota > Actinomycetes > Mycobacteriales > Mycobacteriaceae > Mycobacterium > Mycolicibacterium brumae. The sequence continues at coordinate 969,244 of NZ_CP104302.1, forward strand.
GGCGGCACGATCGTGTTCAACGGCCTTCCGCCGGGTGACTTCCCGGCGCCGATCTTCGACATCGTCCTCAAGGGGCTGACCATCCGGGGGTCGATTGTCGGGACCCGCCAAGACATGGCAGAGGCGTTGGACTTCTATGCTCGAGGTCTGATCAAACCGACCGTCACCAGTGCCCGACTCGACGACATCAACGAGGTGTTCGGGCGGATGGAGCGCGGACAGATTGACGGTCGGGTCGTCATCGACTATCGAAATCCCTGACAGCGCAGAGTAATCCGCGGCAGCTGAGCTGGGCCGACGACCCCAAGGGCACGTCGGCCTAGATCAGACCTCGTTTGCTGGCCGTGTAGACGGCCTCGGCGCGCCGACTGACCTCGAGTTTGCGCATGATGTTGCTGACGTGGAACTTGGCGGTGGTTGCGGAGATGAACAGTTGCTCACCGATCTTGTGGTTGGACAAGCCTGCGGCGAGCAGTCGCAGCACTTCGACCTCTCGGTCGGTGAGCTTCTCGTGTGGTGAGCCGCGTCCGCTGAGCGAACGGACTACAGCAGCGGCGCTGCGGGAGTCGAAGGCGCTCTGTCCGGCGGAGATGGCGCGGATGGCCCGCACCAGTTCTGTGGTGTCGACGTCCTTGACCACGTAGCCGCGCGCTCCCGCATGCACCGCACGCACGACGAGTTCCTCGTCCAGGAATGTGGTCAGCACAAGCAGACCGATGTCGGGGTGGGCGCTGGAAAGCGTGCCGCACAAAGACAATCCCTCGAAGTCCGAACCGGCCGAGAGTTTGAGGTCGACCACCACCACGTCCGGTCGCGTGGCCGCGACCACCGCCTCGGCTTCCAGTTCATTGGACGCTTCGCCGACCACCACGAGATCGTCCTCGCGTTCCAGTAGCGAACGCAGACCCTGGCGCAAGATGGCGTGGTCGTCCACGAGCGCAAGCCGGATGGTCCTCGTTCTGGCTTCGTCAACGGTCATCGAGCGACCCCTTCGATCGGAGCTTGCGCGGGGACTTCCGGGTCCCGCGGAATCATCGCGACCACCCGCACGCCACCGATGCGGGATGGACCGACGGCGAGGGTTCCACCGAATTCGCGGCACCGCGCCAGCATGTTCGCCAGCCCGCGATGATGCCCGTCGAGGTCGGTGGTGTCGGCCAACCGAAGCATCAGCCGAAGCTTGTCCGGGTCACCGACCCCGTCGTCGGATACCGACAGGGTCACGTCGGCGGCGCGGTAGCTCAACCGAACGATCGCCCGCGAGGCGCGACCGTGCATGGCGGTGTTGAACAGTGCCTCGCCCGCAATCCGAAGCAGGCTGCGCTCGACAGCGTTGGTCAGTTCCGCGACCTCGCCGCTGACCCGCAGGGTCACCCGCAGATCCTTGGGCATGTGCACCGTGGCCAGCTGCTGGAGTAGCTCGGGGAGGCTGGATCGGTCCGCGTCGGACGAATGGTTGAGTGCGTAGATCGCCGATCGCAGCTGTTCGACCGCCGATCGGGTCAACGTCTTGGCGGTGTCCAGCCGTTCGACCAGTTCGGCTTGACCATCATGCGATTCGACTTCACTGCGGCAGACCTCGATCTGCATGCCCGCAGACAGCACGGTTTGCGCGACGCTGTCGTGCAACTCCCGTGCGATGCGCTGGCGTTCGGAGTCCAGGACCTGATGGCGTTGCGCCGCACCGAGTTCGCGTTGGGTGGCCAGCAGTTGCGCGTTGTGTGCCTCGGACTGCGCCAGCAAGGTCTGCGAGCGCTGGAACAGTTCGCAGTTCTGCAGTGCCACCGCGGTCTGACTGGCCAGGATTCGCATGACCGTCTCGTCAATCCCGTCGAGCAGCCGATGCGGTGGAGTCCAGGCGGCGAACGCCCCGATCACACCGCTGTCGAGTTCTAGCGGGACGTGTGAATGGTGGCCTTCGATCACCGGTACCCGGAACTGCGCAAGGTGCCCACGAAGGACGTCGTTGAGTCGGTTCAGCACAGCCTCGGGAAGGTGCGGTACCGGATGCGTGGTGCCCGACAGACCTTCGAAGGAGTACGCGTGGCCGTCGGCGTCCAGGATGAGGTGACGCGGTCGTGCCTCCGGCAGGGCGCCGTCTGCGAGCGCAAGCAACACCCATTCGGCGCCGAGGTGGGTCCGGGCTGCCTCAGCTACCGCACGCACGAGATTCTCGGGACCGTTGACGGTCTGCACCAGAGCTCGCGAGATGGCGTCGAGAGCTGCGAGCACCCGATTCGTGCGCTGCGCAGCCACCCGGAATTCGGGGTAGAACGTGCCTTTGCCGGACCGCACGCCGGTGAGTTGATCCAAATCCGGCGCGGCCGCTTGTCGCGGGACCACGGGGTTTCCGGGCGCCACGGTCACAGTGCGGCCCGGAACAATGCGCGAAGTTGCGCATCATCGATGGGACGTGGATTGGTGGTCAAACAAGCGTCCTTTAGAGCGTTCTGGGCCAGCACGGGAACGTCGGTGTCACGAACTCCCAAGTCGGCCAGTCCGCGCGGCGCACCCACCTGCCGGGCCAGCTCTTGGAGTCGATCGGCCAGTACCAGTGCGGATTCCAGTTCTGGAGCCCGCATGTCGGCAATTCCGAGGCAGGTGGCGATGGTGGCGTACGGCGTCGGGTCGGCCTCGGCGTTGAACCGCACCACATGCGGTAGCAGCACGCCGTTGATGACGCCGTGCGGCAAGTCGAGCAGTCCGCCGACCTGGTGACTCATGGCGTGGGCGGCGCCCAGGATGGCGTTGGTGAACGCGAGCCCGGCTTCCAATGCCGCTTGGGCCATCAGCACCCGCGGCGGCATATCCTGCGGACGCTCGATGGTGGTGACCAGGTTCTGGGTGACCATCACGACCGACCGCAGCGCGTGGTGGTCGGTCAGCTGGTTGTGTCCCAGCGATACGAACGCCTCGATGCCGTGTGTCAGTGCGTCCAGTCCCGTTGCCGCGTTGAGCCATTCGGGCATGGTGGTCAGCAGGCGGGGGTCGATGACGCTGATGTCCGGGACCAGGGCACGGCCCAGAATGGTGATCTTGGTGTTGTGGGCGGTGTCGGTGACGATGCAGAACTGAGAGACATCGGCGCCTGAGCCCGACGTGGACGGCAGCACCACCAGGGGCGGAATTGGCGCGGTGGCTTTGTCCACGCCGGCGTAGTCCAGGATGTCACCGCCGTTGGCAGCCAGGATGGCGACGCCCTTTGCGGCATCGATCACCGACCCGCCGCCCAACGCAATGAGCACGTCGCAACCGTGCGACCGATAGAACTCGTGGCCGGCTGTGATTTCGTGGTCTTTCGGGTTCGGCGTCAGCGCGCTCCACACCTGGGCCTCGATGTGCCGGTCGCGTAGGTGCCCGACCAACTCGGCGACCCAGCCCGCCTCGATCAGGCCGGGGTCGGTCACCAGCATGGGCCGCAGTCCGCCCAGCCGGACCGCGGCGTGCGCTGCCTCAGCCGTCGAGTCGATGCCGAATACGATCTCCGGGGCATGGAACTTCAGCAGCCGGGTCGGCGGGCCGGCCGGCATCGTGGTCGCAGCGATCTGATCCCGCGCCATCACATCGATTCTCACCAGACCCCGATTCTCTTTGCTGTGATCCAGGTAACACAACCAGCGTACGGCGTGCGACTCTGCGGACCAACGCGCGGCAGACGCTTGACTCTTGCTGGTCAGATCACCGTGAGGTTGTCCGGCGTCGCATTCCGCACGGTATTCAGGCCGATCGACTGGTCGAGAGTCACGAACCTGGCGTCGTTGGAGGTGGCCAGCGCCAGCAGGTAGGCGTCGGTGACTTGCCGATGGCCGTGCAACCTGGAGTGGTCAATGAGATCGGCGTCCAGCAGGCTGATCGAACACGACCAGTACTTATGATGCTCAGTCGAGGTGGCGGTTGCGAGCCTCGTTATCGCCTGGGCGGGCGCCACCGGACTCGGGTATCGCGGCTGGCTGATGATGCGGATGAAGCCGTTCTGCGTGATGGCGCAGGAAGCCCAGCCGTGTGCGATTTCGGCCGCCAGCCATGCGCGGACTCGCCCGTGGTCGACGTGATCGCTGTCGAACAGCGCAATTAGGACGTTGACATCGAGCAGCGCCCGTTTCACACGGCTTCCTCGTCACGCAGTTTGTCGACCAACGCGTTCGAGACCGCGGGTCCGCGGCGCCCGAACGGTTCGAAGCCGTGGAGGTCGCCCGTCGCTCGCCCGGATTCGGCGCTGTGCTGCTGCAGAGCGTGTCGAGCCAGGTCGGAGAGCACCTCGCCGGCGGTGCGCTTCTCCCGGCGTGCCCGCTCCTTCACCGCGAGCAGCACGTCGTCGTCCAGGGAGAGTGTGGTGCGCATGCATCTGATGCTACGGCATCAGATGCATGCGCCGCTCCTGGATCCTCGAGAAACGGATGCGAGCGGCCAGAATGTGACGGCGGTATTCCTGCTGGGCGCGAGGACTGGCGCATCGACGCGCCGGGCAAAGAAAGACACCCTCCGACACTGGTCAGAGGGTGTTTCAGGTGGTGCCCCCGGCAGGATTCGAACCTGCGGCCTTCTGCTCCGGAGGCAGACGCTCTATCCCCTGAGCTACGGGGGCGCGGACGTTCGTCGCGCCGATCGGGCCCGGATAGCGTAACCCATCGCCAGTGTGACGGTGGACGGTGGGCAGCCGATGCGCAGGCGCCCGACTGTGGATTGCGGGAAGGTCCGCTCCGAAACCCCGCGAGAACGGCGGCTCGCTCGGGAGTGCGGCGATGATCGTCGGGAAGAGCCGCGGCGGGAGTCGTCTCTTGGTCGCGCCGGGAGTTGCCTCGCGGTCGCGCCCGGAGTCGTCTCGCGGTCGCGCTCGCAGCGGCCCTCGCGGCGTCTATTTTTCTCATAGAACTCTCAAACCACAGGGCCTGTTTTCCGTTGTCTCGCAACGGAACTTGTCGGACCCGGGGTCTAACGTTTTGGTATGAGCAGCAACGCCTACGCCGATCGGGAGGCGATCTTCGCCGCCCTCGCGCAGGCCGAAACTGCCCACCGAGTGTTGGCTTCGGCGTCCCTCGACGCACTGTCCGCCGAGGAGGTGTTGGAGGTGCTGGCCCGCCGGGAGGCGCTGGCCTGGCGGGCGCCGGCGGTCGACCATCGGCTGCTGGCGCGGTTGGTGGTCGACGGCAATCCGGGGGTGTTGGGGGCGGCGAACCTGACCCTCGTGTTGGAGGAGCGTCTGCGGATCTCCCGGGGTGTCGCCCGACGGCGGCTGGCTGAGGCCGCTGACCTCGGGCCGCGGGTCGCGTTGGATGGGCAACCCCTGGAACCGGTCATGCCCACCGTGGCGCAGGGGGCGGCGGCGGGGGTGATCGGCCCCGAGCAGATCGCGATCGTGCGGGACACCTATGCCAAGATCCCCGCCGCCGTCGATCCGGAGACCCGGGCTGACGCCGAGAAGGAGTTGGCGGAGTTGGCCGCCTCCTACGGGCCGGCGCACCTACAGAAACTCGCGACCGTGCTGCTGATGGTTTTGGATCCCGATGGGGATTTCGCCGATCGGCGGCGGGCCGCCAAACGCGGCCTCAGTGTTGGTGCGCAGACTCATGATGGGATGCGCAACCTCCGCGCCAGCCTCACCCCCGAAGCCTGGGCCACGTTGGAGCCGATCCTGGAGAAGTTGGCGGCGCCAGGCATGTGCAACCCCGAGGACGAACACCCCTGCGTCTCCGGAACCCCGTCGGAAGACCAGATCCAAGGCGACAAGCGGACCGTCTCGCAACGCAACCACGACGCCCTCGTCGCCGCCATGCGCGCACTGCTGGCCTCCGGAGACCTCGGGCAACACAACGGGCTACCCGTCACCGTCATCGTCACCACCACCTTGGCGGAATTGGAGGCCGCCGCCCACGGCGGGGCGCCCGCCGACCTCGGGACGGCGCCGACCGTGGAGCCCAGCGCGACCACCAGTCAGCCCCCGGCCTGCTACGTCCCCGCCGCGCTCACGGGGTGGGCCGTCACCGCGGGTGGATCGTTCCTGCCGATGAGTGATCTCCTGCGGATGGCGTCGCATGCCATCCATTACCTCACCGTCTTCGACGGCCACGGCCGGGCACTATGGCTCGGACGGACCAAACGCCTGGCCAATGCTGACCAGCGGATCGTCTTGTACGCCCGGGACAAGGGGTGTACGAAGCCCGGCTGCACCCACAGTGCCTACCGCTGCCAAGCACACCACCTGACCCCCTACGGGCGGGGCCGAGAAGGCCGCACCGACATCGACGATCTCGGCCTGGCCTGCGGCAGGGACAACACCATGGCCGACACCCACAACTGGACCACCCACCTCAACACCGACGGCCGCGTCGAATGGACCCCGCCGAAACACCTCAACCACGGCCAACCCCGGGTCAACCCGTATCACCAACCCGCCGACATGCTCGCCCACTTCCACAAACGCTTCCGACACCAACACCCACCCGGGACAGACCCACCCCACGGCTCAAAAAGCTAGGGCCGCGAACACCGGGCCACCGGGCCAAGACCCGACCGAGTTTTCCCGCCCGATCAACGAGCCCGCTTGTCACGGCTGTCGCAGGCCTCCCGACAACGGGAGCGGATTCCGGTCTGAACAGCCCCAGACCATAGGATGGACCCCCGTGACCCCCGCCGACCTCGCTGAGTTGCTGAAGTCCACCGCCGCGACGGTGCTCACCGAGCATGATCTGGACGCCGCCGCGCTGCCTGAGACGGTGACCGTCGAGCGTCCGCGCAATCCCGAACACGGCGACTACGCCACCAATCTGGCCCTTCAGCTGGGCAAAAAGGTCGGCGCCAACCCCCGCGAACTCGCCGGTTGGCTGGCCGAAGCGCTACGCGCCGCCCCTGGCATCGCCGACGCCGAAATCGCCGGCCCGGGCTTTGTGAACCTGCGTATCGACGCGACCGCACAGGGCCAGATCGTGCAGGACGTCCTGGACGCCGGCGACAGCTACGGTGGCGGCGACGAACTGGGCGAGCAGAAGATCAACCTCGAGTTCGTCTCGGCGAACCCGACCGGGCCGATCCACATCGGCGGCACCCGCTGGGCGGCCGTCGGCGACGCACTGGGCCGGATGCTCGCCGCTCGCGGCGCCGAGGTGTGCCGGGAGTACTACTTCAACGACCACGGCGCGCAGATCGATCGGTTCGCCCGCTCGCTGATGGCCGCCGCGCACGGCGAACCGGCCCCGGAGGACGGCTACGCCGGGGACTACATCGCCGACATCGCGCAGCGCGTCATCGCGCGGGTCCCGGACGTGCTGAGCCAGCCGCCCGCCGAGCAGCAGGAGACCTTCCGCTCCGTCGGTGTGGATCTGATGTTCACCCACATCAAGGAATCGCTGCACGAGTTCGGCACCGACTTCGACGTGTTCACCCACGAAGACTCCATGCACACCTCCGGGATGGTCACCGAGGCCATCGCCCGGTTGCGCGCCAACAACGCCATCTACGAGAAGGACGGCGCCACCTGGCTGCGCACCACCGACTACGGCGATGACAAGGACCGTGTCGTCATCAAGAGCGACGGCGAACCGGCCTATATCGCCGGTGACCTGGCCTACTACCTGGACAAGCGGGAACGTGGGTTCGGGCTGTGCATCTACATGCTCGGCGCCGACCACCACGGCTACATCGCCCGGCTCAAGGCCGCCGCCCAGGCGTTCGGCTACAGTCCCGACACCGTCGAGGTGATGATCGGGCAGATGGTCAACCTGGTGCGCGACGGGCAGCCGGTCCGGATGAGCAAACGCGCCGGCACCGTCATCACCCTCGACGACCTGGTCGACGCCCTCGGGGTCGACGCCGCCCGCTACGCCCTACTGCGGTCCTCGGTGGACACTCCGATCGACATCGACCTGGAACTGTGGTCTTCGGCGTCGAGCGAGAACCCGGTGTACTACGTGCAGTACGCGCACGCGCGGCTGTGCGCGCTGGCCCGCAACGCCACCGACCTGGGTCTGGCCGCCGACACCGCGCACCTCGGGTTGCTGACCCACGAGAAGGAGGGCGCGTTGATCCGCAATCTCGGCGAGTTCCCCCGGGTGGTGAAGACCGCCGCGGCATTGCGGGAACCGCACCGGGTGTGCCGCTACCTGGAGGATCTGGCCGGCGACTACCACCGGTTCTACGACTCCTGCCGGGTGCTGCCACAGGGCGACGAGCCCGCCGGCGACCTCAACGCGGCCCGGCTGGCGCTGTGCGCGGCGACCCGCCAGGTGATCGGCAACGGCCTGCGGCTGCTGGGTGTCGGCGCACCGGAGCGGATGTGAGCGCGCATCCCGCCGGGCCCCGGCACGCCGACGAGATCCACCACCCGGGCGCACCCGCCCGGCCGACCGGTCCCGCCGAGGTGTCAGCGCTGGAGCCCAACGTGTGGCCGCTGGGCGCCCACCGCGGCGCCGACGGCGAGGTGAGCCTGGCCGGGGCGTCGGTCAGCGCGCTGGCCGACGAGTACGGCACCCCGCTGTTCGTGGTCGACGAGAACGACTTCCGCACCCGTTGCCGCCAGATCGCCGAGGCGTTCGGCGGCGGCGACCACGTGCACTACGCCTCCAAGGCGTTCCTGTGTGGCGAGATCGCCCGCTGGGTCGCCCAGGAGGGTTTGTCGCTGGACGTGGCCACTGGCGGAGAGCTGGCCGTCGCACTGCACGCCGGGTTCCCGGCGAGCCGAATCACCCTGCACGGCAACAATAAATCCGCCGAAGAGCTCCGCGCCGCCGTCGAGGCCGGTGTCGGGCACGTGGTGATCGACTCGGTCACCGAGATCGACCGACTCGATGCGATCGCCGGCGAGGCCGGCGTCGTCGTCGATGTGCTGATCCGCGTCACCGTCGGGGTCGAGGCGCACACCCACGAGTTCATCTCCACCGCGCATGAAGACCAGAAGTTCGGCCTGTCGCTGGCCAGCGGCGCGGCAATGGACGCGGTGCGCCGCGTCTTCGCCACCGACAATCTGCGCCTGGTCGGCCTGCACAGCCACATCGGCTCCCAGATCTTCGAAGTCGACGGCTTCGAACTGGCCGCGCACCGCGTGATCGGCCTGCTCGCCGACGTAGTCGCCGAGTTCGGCGTCGACAAGACCTCCCAGATGTCCATCGTGGATCTCGGTGGGGGACTGGGTATTTCGTATCTTCCCAACGACGATCCGCCACCGGTGGCTGAGCTGGCCGCGAAGTTGGAGGCCATCATCGCCAATGAGTCGGCGGCCGTCGGGCTGCCGGCGCCCAAGCTGGTCGTCGAACCCGGCCGGGCCATCGCCGGACCCGGGACTGTGACCTTGTACCGGGTTGGGACGGTCAAGGACGTCGCCATCAGCGCCAGCGCGCAGCGCCGGTACGTCAGCGTGGACGGCGGGATGAGCGACAACATCCGGCCGTCGCTGTACGGCGCGGCGTACGACGTCCGGCTGGTCTCGCGCGACAGCGATTCGGATCCGGTTCTCTGCCGAATCGTCGGAAAGCATTGCGAGAGCGGCGATATCGTCGTGCGTGACGCTTGGCTGCCCGGGGATCTGGCGCCCGGCGATCTGATCGCGGTGGCCGCCACCGGTGCCTATTGCTATTCCATGTCGAGCCGGTACAACCTGCTCGGCCGCCCGGCCGTGGTCGCCGTCGAAGACGGTCGGTCGCGGTTGGTTCTGCGTCGCGAGACGCTCGAAGACCTGTTGAGTTTGGAGGTGGAGTGACCGTGGCTAAAACGACCGTGGCGAAAACAGAGAAGCCGGTGGGCGTGGCGGTGCTCGGATTGGGCAACGTCGGCGCCGAGGTAGTCCGCATCATGGCGGAGTCCGCGCCCGATCTGGCGGCGCGCATCGGCGCTCCGCTGGAACTGCGTGGCGTCGGCGTCCGCCGGGTGGCCAAGGGCCGCGGAGTTCCGGCCGACATGCTGACTGACGACATCGAGGAACTGGCCTCCCGTGACGACGTCGACATCGTCGTCGAGCTGATGGGCCCGGTCGAGCCGGCCCGCAAAGCCATCATGACCGCTCTGGAAAACGGCAAATCGGTGGTCACCGCCAACAAGGCGCTGCTGGCCCAGGACGCCGGCAAGCTGGCCCAGGCCGCCGAGAAGGTCCGCGCGGACCTGTATTTCGAAGCCGCGGTGGCCGGCGCCATCCCGGTGATCCGGCCGCTGACCCAGTCGCTGGCCGGTGACCGGGTGCTGCGGGTCGCCGGAATCGTCAACGGCACCACCAACTACATCCTCTCGGCGATGTCCGAGACGGGCGCCTCCTACGACGACGCGCTGGCCGAGGCCGGCGCGCTGGGCTACGCCGAGGCCGATCCGACCGCCGATGTGGAGGGCTACGACGCCGCGGCCAAGGCCGCCATCCTGGCCTCCATCGCGTTCCACACCCGGGTGCAGGCCGACGATGTCTACCGCGAGGGCATCACCGCCGTCAGCGCCGAGGATTTCGCCTCCGCCAAGGCGCTGGGATGCACCATCAAGCTGCTGTCCATCTGTGAGCGGATCACCAACGCCGATGGATCCGAACAGGTTTCGGCCCGGGTCTACCCCGCGCTGGTCCCGCTGACCCACCCGCTGGCGTCGGTGAACGGCGCGTTCAACGCGGTCTTCGTCGAGGCAGCCGCGGCCGGGCAGCTGATGTTCTACGGGCAGGGCGCCGGTGGCGCCCCCACCGCGTCGGCGGTGATGGGCGATCTGGTGATGGCCGCGCGCAACCGGGTGCAGGGCGGCCGCGGGCCGCGCGAGTCCAAATACGCCCGGCTGCCGATCGCCCCGATCGGCGTGGTGCCCACCCGGTACTACCTGAGCCTGAACGTGCACGACAAGCCCGGCGTGCTGTCCCGGGTGGCCTCGGAGTTCGCCAATCGCGGGGTCAGCATCGCCGAGGTGCGTCAGGAAGGCCTGGTGGACGAGGAAGGCCAGGCGATCGGCGCGCGGATCGTGGTGCTCACCCACCGCGCCACCGACGCCGCGCTGTCGGAGACGGTGGCCGCGCTCAAGGAACTGGACGTGGTGTCGAACGTGGCGAGTGTGCTGCGGATGGAAGGAAACGACTGATGACCGAACCCGTGCACCGCCCCTGGCCGGGCTTGATCGAGGCGTACCGGGACCGGCTTCCGGTCGCTGCCGACTGGACCGCGGTGACCCTGCGGGAGGGCAACACCCCGCTGATCCCCGCCACCCGCATAAGCGAACTCACCGGCTGCACAGTGCATTTGAAGGTCGAGGGGCTCAACCCGACCGGCTCGTTCAAGGACCGCGGCATGACGATGGCCGTCACCGACGCGGTGCACCACGGCCAGCAGGCCGTGCTGTGCGCCTCGACCGGCAACACCTCCGCCTCGGCTGCGGCGTATGCGGCGCGCGCCGGAATCACCTGCGCGGTGCTGATCCCGCAGGGCAAGATCGCGATGGGAAAGCTGGCCCAGGCCGTCATGCACGGCGCCAAGATCATCCAGATCGACGGCAACTTCGATGATTGCCTGGAGTTGGCCCGTAAGCTGACGGCCGACTACCCGACCATCTCATTGGTCAACAGCGTCAATCCGGTCCGGATCGAAGGTCAGAAGACCGCGGCCTTCGAGATCGTGGACGCCCTCGGACAGGCCCCGGACATCCACTCGCTGCCGGTCGGCAACGCGGGGAACATCACCGCGTACTGGAAGGGCTACAACGAGTATTACGCCGATGGCGTCAGTGACCGGCTGCCCAAGATGTTGGGCACTCAGGCTGCCGGAGCGGCGCCCCTGGTGCACGGCCGGCCGGTGAGCGATCCGGAGACCATCGCGACTGCCATCCGGATCGGTTCGCCGGCCTCGTGGGATTCCGCCGTTGTCGCCCAGCAGGATTCGGGCGGGAAGTTCCTGGCCGCCACCGACGAAGAGATCCTCGCGGCCTACCACCTGGTCGCGCGCACCGAGGGCGTGTTCGTCGAACCCGCCTCCGCGGCGAGCATCGCCGGGCTGCTGAAGTCGGTCGAAGAGGGCTGGGTGCCGAAGGGATCCACGGTGGTGTGCACCGTGACCGGTAACGGGCTCAAGGACCCGGACACCGCGCTGAAGGGTATGCCGCAGGTCTCCGCCGTGCCCGTCGACCCGTCTGCGGTCGTCGCCGAACTCGGGTTGGGGTAACCGGCTCGTCATGACAACGCTTCTACCGGCTGGAATCAGCGCGAGCGCCGTCGTCGCGGCATCCAGCGCCAATCTTGGCCCAGGCTTCGACTCGCTGGGGCTGGCTCTGGGCCTGTACGACGAAATTGACGTCGAGACAACCGATTCCGGTCTGCGCATCGAGGTCGAGGGGGAGGGTGCCGGTCAGGTTCCCGACGGCCACGACCACCTGGTGGTGCGGGCCATCGTCCGGGGTCTGACCACTCTCGGACTGCGTGCGCCGGGCCTGATTGTCCGGTGTCGCAACGCCATTCCGCACTCCCGTGGGCTCGGGTCGTCCGCTGCCGCGGTGGTGGGCGGGCTCGGGGTGGCCAACGCGCTGGCCGAACAAGCCGGGTTCGCCCCGCTCGGCGAGGAACAGCTTGTCCAGCTGTCCTCGGAGTTCGAGGGGCACCCGGATAACGCGTCGGCGTCGGTGATGGGCGGCGCGGTGGTGTCCTGGACCGAGGCGGCGGCCTCGGGTGGGCAACCGCGGTACCGCGCCGCCGGCCTTCGGTTGCATCCCGACATCCGGATTTTCGCGGGTGTGCCGCAGACCCGATCCTCGACCGCCGAGACCCGCGGGCTGTTGCCGGACCAGATCCCGCACACGGCGGCGCGGTTCAATATCAGCCGGGCGGCGCTGCTGATCCTGGCATTGACCGAACGCCCCGAATTGCTGATGGCCGCCACCGAGGACGCGTTGCACCAGAGTCAACGGGCTCCGGCGATGCCGGCGTCCGCGGAATATGTTCAGGTGCTGCGGCGTTGTGGGGTGGCAGCGGTGATTTCGGGCGCCGGACCGTCGGTGCTCGCCTTGAGTCTGAGCTCGGAATTGCCCGCCGAAGCGGTCGCCTTCGCGGAATCCGCCGGATTCCGCGTTTGCGAACTGCGCGTCGGCAACCCACTGACATGGGGCGCGCGGGCCCGGTCCGGGAACTGACACGCCGGGACTGGCTGGGCCCACATTGTTGCTTCCGCAGCGCAACGGGGTTATTCTCGTGCCGTCCCGGGCTGAGGGGGCGTCTTCCGCGCCGACACTAGGACGACCACCAATTTTTTTGCGAAGTTCCGCATGGAATCGATGGTTGGGCCCTACCCACATATTCCGGAGCACTCCGTCGCATGGCCGACGGTGGCATTACGCGCACAGTGTTTCCGCTGAGCGCGCCGAACCCCCCGCCGATGAAGCGAACCGGCAGGGGAAGAAAGGAAATCCGTGACCAATACGGACCTCATGACGGCAGATAGCGCCGTCACCAGCGCCGATTCGCCGGCGTCGAAGTCTTCCAAATCCGGCTCGTTGAACACGATGCTGCTGCCCGAACTGCGCGCACTGGCCGGACAGGTCGGCGTCAAGGGCGTTTCGGGCATGCGAAAGGGCGACCTGGTCGCCGCCATCCGCGCCCAGCAGGCCGGTGGCGCCGCCCCGGCCAAGTCCGAGCCCGCCAAGGCTGAGCCCGCCAAGGCTGAGCCCGCCAAGACCGAGGCGCCCGCAGCCGAGCCGGCCAAAAGCGAGCCCGCCAAGAACGAGCCCGCCAAGAACGAGACCGCTTCGAACGAGACCGCTTCGAACGAGTCCTCGGACAACGCTCGAGCCAAGGACGACGACAACAAGCGCGCCCGCGGTGACGACACCGACGACAACGCCTCCGGTGAGGGTCGTCGGCGTGAGCGCCGCAACGCCAACCGCGAGGCCGGCGCTCCGTCCGGTCAGGGGGGTGAACAGCGCAACGAGGGCGCCCAGCAGCGCAACGAGGGTGGCCAGCAGCGCAACGAGGGCGCCCAGCAGCGCAACGAGGGTGGCCAGCAGCGTAATGACGGTGGCCAGCAGCGCGGCGGTAACGCCAACAACAGCAATAACAACGCCGGGGGCAACAACAACTCCGGCAACAACAACGATGACGACGACGGCCGCGGTGGCCGCCGCGGACGTCGCTTCCGCGACCGTCGCCGCCGGGAGCGCGGTGGCAGCGAGGGCGGTGACACCGAACTGCGTGAGGACGACGTCGTGCAGCCGGTCGCCGGCATCCTCGACGTGCTGGACAACTACGCCTTCGTCCGCACCTCGGGCTACCTGGCCGGCCAGAACGACGTCTACGTCTCGATGAACATGGTGCGCAAGAACGGGCTGCGCCGTGGTGACGCGGTCACCGGCGCGGTCCGTGTTCCTCGTGAGGGCGAGGGCGGCGACAAGAATCAGCGGCAGAAGTTCAATCCGCTGGTCCGGCTGGACACCGTCAACGGCGGGCCGGTCGAAGCCGCCAAGAACCGTCCCGAGTTCGGCAAGCTGACGCCGCTGTACCCGAACCAGCGGCTGCGTCTGGAGACGACCCCGGAGAAGCTCAACACCCGGGTGATCGACCTGATCATGCCGATCGGCAAAGGCCAGCGCGCGCTGATCGTGTCCCCGCCCAAGGCCGGTAAGACGACGATCATGCAGGACATCGCCAACGCGATCACCCGCAACAACCCCGAATGCCACTTGATGGTGGTGCTGGTCGACGAACGGCCCGAAGAGGTCACCGACATGCAGCGCAGCGTCAAGGGTGAGGTCATCGCCTCCACCTTCGACCGCCCGCCGTCGGATCACACCCAGGCCGCCGAGCTGGCCATCGAGCGGGCCAAGCGCCTGGTCGAGCAGGGCAAGGACGTGGTGGTGCTGCTGGACTCGATCACCCGCCTGGGCCGCGCGTACAACAACGCCTCTCCGGCGTCGGGGCGCATCCTGTCCGGTGGTGTGGACTCCACCGCGCTGTACCCGCCCAAGCGGTTCCTCGGCGCTGCGCGCAACATCGAGGATGGCGGCTCGCTGACCATCATCGCCACCGCGATGGTGGAGACCGGCTCCACCGGTGACACGGTCATCTTCGAGGAGTTCAAGGGCACCGGCAACGCCGAGCTCAAGCTGGACCGCAAGATCGCCGAGCGCCGGGTGTTCCCGGCCGTCGACGTCAACCCGTCCGGCACCCGCAAGGACGAGCTGCTGCTCGGCCCCGACGAGTTCGCGATCGTGCACAAACTGCGCCGCGTGCTGTCCGGGCTGGACTCACACCAGGCCATCGACCTGCTGATGAGCCAGCTGCGCAAGACCAAGACCAACTACGAGTTCCTGGTCCAGGTCTCCAAGACTGCCCCCGGCACGACGAACGACAACGACTGATTCGACGAGCTTGCGAGGAACGAGCAAGCGAGAAGAGATCAGTCGCGTTAAACCCGACTGACCTACCTCGATCCCGACGAGCGGTCGGTTGCGCACAGCTCAGGCTGTGCGCAACCGACCGCTCGTTCGTTTCCGGGGGCGCGACCGCTCGGTTTGGTACGCGCGGTGGTGTGCCTAGCCGTGCGCTCGCCGGGAAGGTGGAGTGTGACCGCTCGGTTTGGTACGCGCCGCGGTGTACGCAGTCGAGCGCTCGCCGGGGCATCGGGTGCGATCGCTCGGTTGCGAACAAGCTCCGAACTACTCAACCTTGAGTAGTGTGTCTCTATGGCCACCGTCGTGCCGCTGTTGCCCTCGTTGGACCCCGCCGCGACCATCGAGTTCTACGGAGCCCTCGGGTTCAGGCTCAGCTGTGACCAGCGGCGACCCTACCTGTACCTCGCCTTTGCCCTCGATGACCTCGAACTGCACTTCAAGGACCCCGCGCCGCGGCTCGACGCGCGCGACGAACTATCCGGCGGCGCGCTGATCTTCCTCGACGACCTCGCGCCGCTGCACCGGCGATTCGCGGACGGCCTGCGCGCCGGTCTGGGCCGCATCCCCACCGCCGGGGTCCCGCGGATCAGCAGGTTCCGCACCGGCGACACCCGGTTCAGCCTCTACGACCCGTCCGGCAACTGCCTTCTGTTCGTGGTCCGCGATGAGCCGGATATCGAATACGGCGGCTCGCGGGAACTGTCCGGGCTGGCCAGGGCGATGGACAACGTCCGGATCTTTCGCGACTTCAAGAACGACGATCAGCTCGCCGCGCGGGCGCTGGACGCGGCGCTGGCCCGGCGCCGCGACCAAGCGACCCGGATCGAGTGGGCCGCGGCGCTGGCCGACCGCGCCGAACTGGCGCTCGCACTCGATGACAACGCCACCGCCGAGCGGATGCGCGCGGAACTGACAGCCCTGGACCTCGACGAATCGGAACGGTCGCAAATCGCCGTCGAGCTCACCGCACTGGCCGACATCGAACGCTGGAAGAGCTGATCGTGTCCGCGGTCCGGTTGCTGGTGCTCGGCGTGATCCGCGCGCACGGCGAGGCGCACGGTTACGCCGTCCACCGCGAGCTGATGTCCTGGCGGGTGGACACCTGGACGGCGGTGAAACCGCCGTCGATCTATCACGCCGTCAAACAGCTGGCGCGAGAGCAGCGGCTGACGGCCGTTGGACCTCCGGCCAGCGCCCGGGGCCCGGCCAGGACCGGCTACCGATTGACCGAGGTGGGGGAGCGGGAGTTCTTCGAACTGCTCGAGGAGGCGCTGCGAAACCCCGACATCGAGGAGTTCGGAGCGGGCGTCGCGTTCATGCGGCAACTGTCGGAGCCGCGGGTCCGAGACCTGCTCACCGAGCGGTTGCAGACGGTGGAGCAGATCGCGATCGACCTGGTGGCGATGAAACCGCAGTGGCCCGACGCCGCGCAGCCACCGCACGCGGCGCACCTTTTGGAGCTGTGGGCGGCAGTGTTCCAGGCCCAGGCGCGATGGACCGCGGACCTGTTGGCCGGCCTGGGCGGGCTCGACTTCGCCCCAGGCCTGCCACACCGATCGCGCTAGATCGTCTCCAGCGGCGCCAGGCAGTAGGTGCGCGCCGGGTCGGCGAAGCTCACGGCGGTGCTGTCCGCCGGGCACGGCGCGTCGGCGGTCTCGGACCGGTCGACCACCCGGAACGGATTGGAGCTGGACAGCCCACCCCGGCAGTCCGCGTTGAGCTTGGTGATGTTGGTCATGAACTCGGACTCGTAGCAGTGGCCCACAACAAGGTTCTCCACCAGGCACAACTTGCCGGTGGTCTCGTAGTTCACGCTGAGGCTGTACTCGGAGTAGTGCTCGCTCGGGCACTTCTCGTCGGCCCCGATCCGGCTGGCGACGGTGTAGCTGGGGTCTGTGCCGCAGTCCGCCTTGGTCAGTTCGACGTTCCCGACGCCTTCGTCGGATTTGGCCATCGTCACGCACTCGCCCACCGAATAGCTGTCGAGTTCCTTGTCGGCGCTCGATTTGGCGCTGCGCTCCTGCCAGTAGTGCCGCACCACGGCGACGATGACCAATGACACCAGGATGATTCCGATGCGCTTGAGAACGTTCACTGATTCCCTCCCCGGAGCGACTGCGCGACTGCGCAAAACTAGCACCCGCCCGGGGCCCTCTCGCGCGGTGATTTTCGCGGTCGGGAACATCCGGCGGCCCGGACGCGTTTTGGGGGAGCGACGGGTGACCTGGCATAATTCACCGTCGACCACCTCAGGTTCCGGTTCACGCCCAATTACCCCAGGTCAGTTCGGGCGACCCGGCGGCCAACGATTGCAGAGGACACCATGAAAAGCGGCATCCATCCCGAGTACAAAGAGACCACCGTGGTCTGCGGTTGCGGGAACAACTTCACCACCCGCAGCACCAAGGACAGCGGCCACATTGTGGTCGAGGTGTGCTCGCAGTGCCACCCGTTCTACACCGGCAAGCAGAAGATCCTGGACTCGGGCGGCCGCGTCGCGCGCTTCGAGAAGCGCTACGGCAAGCGCACTGCCAAGGCCGAAGCCGACAGCTAGCAATGTCCCCGGCGCCCGTTGCCGTCGCATCACGCGACCGGCCGGGCGCCGGTGTCATGTCCGGGTCCAGAACCACACAGCAGCCAGGAGGCCGCGATGACGCAGAGCGCACCGGCGATTGACGCGCTGCTGGCCGAGCACGCCGAACTGGAGTCACGGCTGGCCGACCCGGCGCTGCACGCCGACCCGGCCGCGGCTCGCAAGGCCGGCCGCCGATTCGCTCAGCTCGCGCCGATCGCTGCGACCCACCGCAAGCTGGAGGCCGCCCGCGGCGACCTGGAGGCTGCCCGCGAGTTGGCCGCCGACGACCCGTCCTTCGCCGACGAGGTGCCCGCGCTGGAGCAGCAGATCGCCGAGCTGGACACCGCGCTGACCGACATGCTGGCCCCGCGGGATCCGCACGACGGCGACGACATCGTGCTGGAGGTCAAGTCCGGCGAGGGCGGCGAGGAGTCCGCGCTGTTCGCCGCCGACCTGGCCCGGATGTACATCCGCTTCGCCGAGCGCCAGGGCTGGAACGTCACCATCCTCGACGAGACCACCTCCGACCTGGGCGGCTACAAGGACGCCACGCTGGCCATCTCCAGCAAGGGCGACTCGCCCGACGGCGTCTGGTCGCGGCTGAAGTTCGAGGGCGGCGTGCACCGGGTGCAGCGGGTGCCCGTCACCGAGTCGCAGGGCCGGGTGCACACCTCGGCCGCCGGGGTGCTGGTGTACCCCGAGCCCGACGAGGTCGAGCAGGTGCAGATCGACGAGTCGGACCTGCGCATCGACGTCTACCGGTCCTCCGGCAAGGGCGGCCAGGGCGTCAACACCACCGACTCGGCGGTGCGGATCACGCACCTGCCCACCGGGATCGTGGTGACCTGCCAGAACGAACGCTCCCAGCTGCAGAACAAGGCCCGTGCCATGCAGGTGCTCGCGGCACGGCTGCAGGCGCTGGCCGAGGAGCAGGCCCAGGCCGACGCGTCGGCCGATCGGGCCAGCCAGATCCGCACCGTGGACCGCAGCGAACGCATCCGGACCTACAACTTCCCGGAGAACCGGATCGCCGACCACCGGATCAACTTCAAGGCGCACAACCTCGACCAGGTGCTCGCCGGGGACCTCGACGCCCTGCTGGAGGCGCTGGCCGCCGCCGACAAGCAGGCCCGGCTGCAGCAGGCGTAAGTGCCGGCCCCGATCCGGGAGCTGATCTCCGCCGCCGAAGCCACCCTGGCCGCCGCGGGGGTGGACTCGCCGCGGGCCGACGCCGAGTTGCTGGCCGCACACGCCGCCGGTGTCGACCGCAGCCGGATCGCCGTTTGGGCGGTCACCGGCCACACCCCGGACACCCACGTCGCCGACTGCTACCGCCAGCTGATCGACGCCCGCGCCGCCCGCGCCCCGCTGCAGCACCTCACCGGCTACGCCGCGTTCGGACCGCTGACGCTGCGCGTCGGGCCGGGAGTGTTCGTCCCGCGGCCGGAGACCGAGGCGCTGCTGGAATGGGCGCTGGGCGTCGAGGCCTCGAACCCGGTGGCGTCATCGCGCCGGGCCTCTTCGTCGAACCCGGCGGTGGCCGTCGACCTGTGCGCCGGCAGCGGGGCCCTCGGACTGGCCCTGGCCCACCACCACCCGGACGCGCGGGTGTGGCTGGTGGAGAACAGCCCGGCGGCCCTGGCCTACACCCGCCGCAACGCCGAGCCGTACCCGAACGTGACCGTGCTGGACGCCGACGCGACCGATCCCGGGTTGCTCGGCGAGTTGAACGGCCGGGTGGACCTGCTGGTCTGCAACCCGCCCTACATTCCCGACGGCGCCGCGCTGCCTGCCGAGGCGGCCGCAGACCCGGACCGCGCGCTGTTCGGCGGGCCCGACGGCATGTCGGTGATCGGCCCGCTCGCCGCGGTGGCGGCGCGGTTGCTTCGCCCCGGCGGCGCGATCGGCGTCGAGCATGACGACACCACTGCGGAGGCCACCGTCGCGGTGCTGCGCGACGCCGGGGTGTTCGATGACATCGTGGCCCGAACAGATCTGACCGGCAGGCCGAGGTTCGTCACGGCCGTGCGAGCGCGCAACGGAGGCGAGCGAGAATGATGAGCCAGGTATTCGACTGCGGCGACCCGCAGCAGCGCAGCCGGGGCATCGCCGCGGCCGCGTCCGCCGCCCGCGACGGTGAGCTGGTGGTGCTGCCGACCGACACCGTGTACGGGATCGGCGCCGACGCCTTCGACGCCGACGCCGTCGCCGCGCTGCTGGCCGCCAAGGGCCGCGGCCGGGACATGCCGGTGCCGGTGCTGGTCGGCTCGTGGCAGACCATCGACGGACTGGTCTATCCGGTGCCGTCGGCGGCCCGCGAGCTGATCGAGGCGTTCTGGCCGGGCGCCCTGAGCCTGGTGGTGCGTCAGGTCCCGTCGCTGCAATGGGACCTCGGCGACTCCGACGGGACGGTGATGGTGCGGATGCCGCTGCACCCGGTCGCCATCGAACTGCTGCGCGAGGTCGGGCCGATGGCGGTCTCCAGCGCCAATATCTCCGGGCAGACCCCGGCCGTCGAGGTCGGCGAGGCCCAGCGTCAGCTCGGCGAGCTGGTGTCGGTCTACCTGGACGGGGGACCGGCGGCCCGTCGGGCCGCGTCCACCATCGTCGACCTGACCGGGCCGACCCCGCGGATCCTGCGCCCGGGGCCGGTTCCGGCCGCCCGGATCGCCGAGGTCCTCGGCGTCACGCCGGAGTCGCTGCACGCGTAATGCGGTGCAGTACGGTTCAAGCAATGTCCAGCCCAGGTTCCACTGACGCGTTGGCGTCGGGACTGCTGGCGCTGGCCGACCGCGGCGCCGGCGTGCCGCTGCGCGAGCTGGCGCTGGTGGGGCTGGCCGCGGCCATCATCACCTACTTCGCGACCGGCCCGGTGCGGGCGTTCGCGATCCGCATCGGCGCGGTCGCCCACCCGCGGGAGCGCGACGTGCACGTCGTCCCGGTGCCCCGGATGGGCGGGCTGGCGATGTACCTCGGCGTGGCGGCCGGGGTGTTTCTGGCCTCCCAGCTGCCCGCGCTGACCCGCGGGTTCGTCTATTCCACCGGCATGCCCGCGGTGCTCGTCGCCGGCGGCATCATCATGGCCATCGGTCTGATCGACGACCGCTGGGGTCTGGACGCGCTGACCAAGTTCGCCGGTCAGATCACCGCGGCCAGCGTGCTGGTCACCATGGGCGTGGCCTGGAGTGTGCTCTACATCCCCGGCATCGGCACCATCGTGCTGGACCAGACCGCGTCGATCCTGCTGACCCTGGCGTTGACGGTGTCCATCGTCAACGCGATGAACTTCGTCGACGGTCTCGACGGGCTGGCCGCGGGACTGGGCCTGATCACCGCGCTGGCGATCTGCGTGTTCTCGGTGGGGCTGCTCCGCGATCACGGCGGCGACGTGCTGTTCTATCCGCCGGCCGTCATCTCGGTGGTGCTGGCGGGCGCCTGCCTGGGCTTCCTGCCGCACAACTTCCACCGGGCCAAGATCTTCATGGGCGACTCCGGCTCGATGTTGATCGGGCTGATGCTGGCCGCGGCGTCGACGACGGCCGCCGGCCCGATCTCGCAGAACGCCTACGGCGCCCGGGACGTCTTCGCGCTGCTGTCGCCGTTCCTTCTGGTGGTCGCGGTGATGGCGGTGCCCGCCCTGGACATGCTGATGGCGATCGTGCGGCGCACCCGCGCCGGCCGCAGCCCGTTCAGCCCCGACAAGATGCACCTGCATCACCGGCTGCTGGAGATCGGCCACTCGCACCGCAAGGTGGTGCTGCTGATCTACCTATGGGTCGGGATCATCGCCCTCGGCGCGGCCAGCACTATCTTCGTGCCACCGCGCTACACCGGCGCGGTGATGCTCGCCGCGATCGCGGTGGCGGTGGTGGTCACCCTTATCCCGCTGCTGCGCCGCGGCGGCGAGGAGCCGTATGACTGGAGCACCCGGGGGCTCTAGATCCGGGATCGCGCAGGCTACTACGACGAGACGTAGTAGGGGGTGATTTCGGGCCTCTACCATGTGGTACGGTTCTGGCAGAACCCGCGGGAACACCGCGGGTTGCCGGCCCCGGCCGATCGGCGATTCGCCGAAAAGAGCCGGATCACGACCGACAAAGGGGACCGCCCGCTTGGGTGACTACAGGGAGTCCGCAGCCCTCCGATACGCTCTTCGGGCACGGACCGGAATCCCGGTGCTCTGCGACGGTCCCGACGATGAGGTGGAGCAGTGACGACGCCAGCGCAAGACGCGCCCTTCGTTCTGCCGGCCGTTGCGTTTCGTCCCGCCCGCCTCGGCGTGGTCTGCCTGGTGATCGCCGGCGTGGTCACCGGTGTCGCGACCTGGATGGGCGCCCCCCTGTTCGGCGCCTTCTTCGCGTTCGGTCTGTTGCTCGGCCTCATCAATGCGCTGTTGGTGCGCCACGCGGTCACCTCCATCACCAATGAGGAGCATCCGCTCAAGGCCAAGATGGCGGTCAACTCCGCGACCCGCCTGCTGGTGTTCGGCGCGATCGCGCTGTTCATGGCCTGGTACTTCAAGCCGGTCGGGCTCGGCACCCCGTTCGGCCTGGCGCTGTTCGAAGCTCTGCTGGTGATCAGCACGTCCCTGCCGGTACTGAAGAAGCTGCGCGCGGGCGCCGGTGACACCGGCGCCGCCGACGTATCCCACGACGGATGAAGACAGAAGGATTGATCCGCTGATGACAGAGACACTCGTCGCCGAGGCCGCGATTCACGTCGGCTACCACGCTCCGATCTGGCACTTGTTCGGCATGACGATCCACGGCGACACCGTGATCGCGTCGGCTGTCGCCGGCGTCATCGTGTTGATCCTGGCGTTCATCCTGAAGTCTCAGGTGACCGCCACCGACGTGCCCGGCAAGATCCAGCTGTTCTGGGAAGCGATCACCATCCAGGCGCGCGATCAGATCGAGAGCGCCATCGGCATGAAGATCGCGCCGTTCGTGCTCCCACTGGCCGTCACCCTGTTCGTCTACATCCTGACCGCCAACTGGCTCGGTGTGCTGCCCGTGCAGTACTCCGATTCCACCGGCGCGACCCACGAGCTGCTGAAGCCGCCGGCCTCCGACATCAACTTCGTGCTGGCGCTCGCGCTGTTCGTCTTCATCTGCTACCACACCGCGGGCATCTGGCGCCGCGGCGTGGTCGGCCACCCGGTCGCGCTGCTGAAGGGCCACGTCGCGGTCCTCGCCCCGATCAACATCGTCGAGGAAATCGCGAAGCCGATCTCGCTGTCGCTGCGTCTGTTCGGCAACCTGTTCGCCGGCGGCATCATGCTGAGCCTGATCGCGCTGTTCCCGACCTGGATCATGTGGCTGCCCAACGCCATCTGGAAGGGCTTCGACCTGTTCGTCGGCCTCATCCAGGCCTTCATCTTCGCCCTGCTGACGATTCTGTACTTCGGCCAGGCGATGGAGATCCATCACGAGGAAGAGGAAGCGGCCAAAGCCGGCCACTGACCGCAGTACCCAGAACCAACCGCACGACCTGAACCAACCGCATCACAACAGACCTGACAGCACCTGTCAGCTATCAAGGAGGAAATAGGAATGGCCGACGCAGCAACGAACGCCACCATCATCCAGGGCGCCCTCATCGGCGGTGGCCTCATCATGGCGGGCGGCGCCATCGGCGCCGGCGTCGGTGACGGCATCGCGGGCAACGCGCTGATCTCGGGCATCGCCCGTCAGCCGGAGGCCCAGGGCCGCCTGTTCACCCCGTTCTTCATCACCGTGGGTCTGGTGGAGGCCGCGTACTTCATCAACCTGGCCTTCATGGCGCTGTTCGTCTTCGCCACCCCGGGCCTGTCGTAAACCAGCATGGGTGACTTGAGCGCAACCATCCTCGCGGCGGAGGAGGGGGGTCAGGACAACTTCCTGATCCCCAACGGAACCTTCTTCGTCTGCCTGTTCATCTTCCTGGTCGTGCTCGGCGTGATCGCGAAGTGGGTTGTGCCGCCGGTCAGCGCGGTCCTCGCCCAGCGCGAGGCCATGCTGGCCAAGACCGCCGCCGACAACAAGTTGGCGGTCGACCAGGTGGCGGCCGCCGAAGCCGAACGTGAGGCCGCTCTGGCCGAAGCGCGCGGCGAGGCCTCGGCCATCCGTGACGAGGCTCGCGCCGCCGGCCGGGAGGCCGTCGACGCGGCGCGCACGGCGGCCAACGGCGAGGTGGCACAGACGCTCGCCGCCGCCGGCGACGAGCTTTCGCAGAACGCGGAGGCCGCCTCCGCCGAGCTCAACACCTCGGTGGACGGTCTTTCGCAGACATTGGCCAACCGCATCCTCGGCATCGATGGTGCGGCAACCGGCGGGAGTCGCTAGATGTCGACATTCATCGGCCAGCTGATCGGTTTCGCGATCCTGGCGTACTTGGCCGTCAAGTATGTGTTCCCGCTGATCGGCGGGCTGATGGCCAAGCAGCAGGAAGCCATCAGGGTCTCACTGGCGGAGAGCAAGACCGCCGCGGACAAGCTGGCCAACGCTGACCAGACCAAGGCCCAGATGCTCGCTGACGCGCAGACCGAGGGCGAGCGGATCCGGACGGACGCGCAGTCCGACTCGATCCGGATCGCCGAGCAGCTCGGTGAGCAGGCGGTCAGCGACGCGGACCGGATCAAGGCTCTGGGCGCCTCGCAGATCGAGAGCATGCGGGCCCAGCAGATCCGAGCACTGCGCGGCTCCCTGGGCGCCGACGCGGTCAACCGGGCCGAGGAGATCGTCCGGGCACATGTGGCCGACCCCGCCGCGCAGGCGGCGACGGTCGACCGCTACCTCGACGAGCTGGATTCGATGGCGGCCGGTTCCGCGCCGCTGCCCAGCAGCGTCTCGCTGAACCTGAAGTCCTCCAGCCGCGCCGCGGTCGACGCCCTGGTTTCGAAGTTCGAGTCCGTCAGCAACACCGTCGACACCGAAGGGCTGGTCGGCTTCGCCGACGAGCTCGGCGCGGTCGGCCAGCTGCTGCGCGCCAACCGCAACCTGAGCCGGGTGCTGAGCAACCCGGCCGACGACCCGGGCGCCAAGCGGACCCTGATCGACCGGGTGTTCGGCGGCAAGGTGGGCGCCAAGACCGCCGAGCTGCTGCAGACCGCCGGGGCCGCGCGTTGGTCCTCCGAGCAGGATCTGGGCCCCGCGTTCATCTACCTGGCGCAGGTCGTGCTGCTGGTGCGGGCCGAGCGCCTGGGCGCCGGCGAGCGGGTCGAGGACGAGCTGTTCCGGGTCGGACGGGCGCTGGACAGCTCGCCGGACCTGACCCAGATGCTCAGCGACTACGGTCAGCCGGTCGAATCGCGCCTGGCGCTGCTGGACGACGTGCTCAATCGCGGCGGCAGCACCCACCAGGTGACCCGGGAGCTGCTGGCCCAGGCCGTCGAACTGACCCACGGCGAGCGCATCGACCTGGTGGTCAACGATCTGGCCGAGGTCGCGGTGACCCGCCGCGGCGAGCTGGTGGCCCGAGCGTCAGCGGCCGCGCCGCTGACCGACGCCCAGCGCACCCGACTCACCACGATCCTGTCCCGCATCTACGGGCATCCGATCGCGCTGAAGTTCGATGTCGACCCCGAGTTGCTCGGCGGTCTGCACATCACGGTCGCCGACGAAGTCATCGACGGCGCGATCTCCTCCCGGTTGGCGGCGGCCCGCATCGGCCTCCCCGACTGACCGGCACAACCAGACACTTAAACGGACAACAAAGGCAGGAAGACGAAAAGCCATGGCAGAGTTGACAATCTCGGCTGCTGACATCGAAGGCGCGATCGAGGACTACGTAACTTCGTTCACCCCGGCCTCGGGTCGTGAAGAGGTCGGCACCGTCGTCGACGCCGGTGACGGCATCGCGCACGTCGAGGGCCTGCCCTCGGCGATGACCCAGGAGCTGCTGGAGTTCCCCGGCGGCGTGCTCGGGGTGGCGCTGAACCTCGACGAGCACGAGGTCGGCGCGGTTATCCTCGGCGACTTCGACAAGATCGAAGAGGGCCAGGAAGTCAAGCGGACCGGTGAGGTGCTCTCGGTTCCGGTCGGCGACGCCTTCCTGGGCCGCGTGGTCAACCCGCTCGGCCAGCCGATCGACGGCAAGGGCGACATCGAGGCCGAGACCCGTCGCGCCCTCGAGCTGCAGGCCCCCTCGGTGGTGCAGCGGCAGTCGGTGTCCGAGCCGCTGCAGACCGGCATCAAGGCGATCGACTCGCAGACTCCGATCGGCCGCGGCCAGCGCCAGCTGATCATCGGCGACCGTAAGACCGGTAAGACCGCGGTCTGCGTCGACACCATCCTGAACCAGCGTGAGGCCTGGGAGACCGGCGACCCGAAGCAGCAGGTGCGCTGCGTGTACGTCGCCGTCGGCCAGAAGGGCACCACCATCGCCAGCGTGCGCCGCACGCTGGAAGAAGGTGGCGCGATGGAGTACACCACCATCGTCGCGGCCCCCGCTTCGGATTCCGCCGGCTTCAAGTGGCTGGCCCCGTACACCGGCTCGACCATCGGTCAGCACTGGATGTACAACGGCAAGCACGTCCTGATCGTGTTCGACGACCTGACCAAGCAGGCCGAGGCCTACCGCGCCATCTCGCTGCTGCTGCGCCGCCCGCCGGGCCGCGAGGCCTACCCGGGTGACGTCTTCTACCTGCACTCCCGCCTGCTGGAGCGCTGCGCGAAGCTGTCCGACGAGCTCGGTGGCGGTTCGATGACCGGCCTGCCGCTGATCGAGACCAAGGCCAACGACATCTCGGCCTACATCCCGACCAACGTCATCTCCATCACCGACGGCCAGTGCTTCCTGGAGACCGACCTGTTCAACCAGGGTGTTCGTCCGGCCATCAACGTCGGTGTGTCGGTGTCCCGCGTCGGCGGCGCCGCCCAGATCAAGGCGATGAAGGAAGTGGCGGGCTCGCTGCGTCTGGACCTGTCGCAGTACCGCGAGCTGGAGGCCTTCGCGGCCTTCGCCTCCGATCTGGACGCGGCCTCGAAGGCTCAGCTGGAGCGCGGCGCGCGCCTGGTGGAGCTGCTCAAGCAGCCGCAGCACAGCCCGATGGCCGTGCAGGAGCAGGTCATCGCGATCTTCCTCGGCACCCAGGGCCACCTGGACTCGGTGCCGGTGGAGGACGTGCAGCGCTTCGAGGCCGAGTTCCTGGAGCACGTGAAGACCTCCAAGCCGGAGATCCTCGACGAGATCCGCGACACCAAGAAGCTCTCCGAGGAGCTGGAGGCCACCCTGGTCGCCACCATCAAGGAGTTCAAGAAGAGCTTCCAGGCCACCGACGGCTCGTCGGTCTTGCCGGTTGACGAAGAGGTCGAGGCGCTCGACGAGTCCGAGCTGTCGGCCGAGACGGTCAAGGTCCGCAAGCCGGCCGGCAAGAAGTAGACCGGAGGGTCTGGTAACCACATGGCAGCCACACTGCGCGAACTGCGTGGACGAATCCGCTCGGCCTCGGCGATCAAGAAGATCACCAAGGCCCAGGAGCTGATCGCCACATCGCGGATCGTCAAGGCACAGGCGCGGGTCGAGCAGTCCCGCCCCTATGCCCGGGAGATCACGCACATGCTGACCCTGCTGGCCAGCCACAGCGCGTTGGACCATCCGTTGCTGGTCGAGCGGCAGGAGAGCAACCGGGCCGCCGTCCTGGTGGTCTCCTCGGACCGTGGCCTGTGCGGTGGCTACAACGCCAACGTGCTGCGCCACGCCGAGGAGCTGCTCAAGCTGCTGCGCGAGCAGGGCAAGGAGCCGCAGCTCTACGTCGTCGGCCGTAAGGCCCTGGGCTTCTACAACTTCCGGGACCGCCCGGTGGTGGAGTCCTGGACCGGCTTCTCCGAGCGGCCGAAGTTCAGCCACGCCCGGGAGATCGCCGAGACCCTGGTCGGGGCGTTCATGGCGGGCGAGGACGACGCGGACGACAACGCCGACGGCGTGACTGGCGTGGACGAGATCCACATCGTTTTCACCGAGTTCAAGTCGATGCTGTCGCAGACGGCGGAGGCACGCCGGATCGCCCCGCTGCTGGTGGAGTACGTCGAGGACGACACCGCTGCCGACCACAGCGGTCCGCAGACGCTGTTCTCCTTCGAGCCGGACGCCAACACCCTGTTCGGCGAGCTGCTGCCGCGGTACGTCGCCACTCGCGTGTACGCCGCGCTGCTGGAAGCCTCGGCGTCGGAGTCGGCGTCGCGCCGGCGCGCCATGAAGTCGGCGACCGACAACGCCGATGACCTGATCAAGATCCTGACGCTGGAAGCAAACCGCGAGCGTCAGGCCCAGATCACCCAGGAAATCAGCGAGATCGTCGGCGGCGCGAACGCCCTGGCCGACGCCATCGACTAAGCCCCACCGATAAAGAAGCAGAGAGCGAATACGAATGACTGCCACCGCTGAAGCGAAGAGCAAGACCGCCGGTCGCGTCGTACGGGTCACCGGGCCCGTCGTCGACGTCGAGTTCCCGCGCGGTTCGGTGCCCAACCTGTTCAACGCGTTGCACGCCGACATCACCTACGGCGAGCTCGCCAAGACGCTGACCCTGGAGGTCGCCCAGCACCTGGGTGACAACATGGTCCGCACCATCTCCATGCAGCCCACCGACGGCCTGGTCCGCGGTGTCGACGTGACCGACACCGGTTCCTCGATCTCGGTGCCGGTCGGCCACGAGGTCAAGGGCCACGTGTTCAACGCGCTGGGCTACTGCCTGGACGAGCCCGGCTACGGCGAGGACTTCGAGCACTGGTCCATCCACCGCAAGCCGCCGGCCTTCGACCAGCTCGAGCCGCGGACCGAGATGCTGGAGACCGGCCTGAAGGTCGTCGACCTGCTGACCCCGTACGTGCGCGGCGGCAAGATCGCCCTGTTCGGCGGCGCGGGCGTGGGCAAGACCGTGCTCATCCAGGAGATGATCAACCGCATCGCGCGCAACTTCGGTGGCACCTCGGTGTTCGCCGGGGTGGGGGAGCGCACCCGTGAGGGCAACGACCTGTGGGTCGAGCTCGCCGACGCCAACGTGCTCAAGGACACCGCCTTGGTGTTCGGCCAGATGGACGAGCCGCCCGGCACCCGTATGCGCGTCGCGCTGTCCGCGCTGACCATGGCCGAGTGGTTCCGCGACGAGGCCGGCCAGGACGTGCTGCTGTTCATCGACAACATCTTCCGGTTCACCCAGGCCGGTTCCGAGGTGTCGACCCTGCTGGGCCGCATGCCTTCGGCGGTGGGTTACCAGCCGACCCTGGCCGACGAGATGGGTGAGCTGCAGGAACGCATCACCTCGACCCGCGGCCGGTCCATCACCTCGATGCAGGCCGTGTACGTGCCCGCCGACGACTACACCGACCCGGCCCCGGCCACCACGTTCGCGCACCTGGACGCCACCACCGAGCTCTCCCGCGCGGTGTTCTCCAAGGGCATCTTCCCGGCCGTGGACCCGCTGGCCTCCAGCTCCACCATCCTCGACCCGTCGGTCGTGGGCGACGAGCACTACCGGGTCGCCCAGGAAGTCATCCGGATCCTGCAGCGCTACAAGGATCTGCAGGACATCATCGCCATCCTCGGTATCGACGAGCTGTCCGAAGAGGACAAGCAGCTGGTCAACCGGGCCCGTCGCATCGAGCGCTTCCTGAGCCAGAACATGATGGCCGCCGAGCAGTTCACCGGCCAGCCCGGCTCGACCGTGCCGCTCAAGGAGACCGTCGAGGCGTTCGACCGGCTGTCCAAGGGCGAGTTCGACCACGTGCCGGAGCAGGCGTTCTTCCTCATCGGCGGTCTCGACGACCTGTCGAAGAAGGCCGAGAGCCTCGGCGTCAAGCTGTGATTGCCCTCGGATTGAAGGAGGTGTCTCATGGCGGCTGAAATGGACGTCGAAATCGTCGCCGTCGAGCGCCAGCTGTGGTCGGGTAAGGCGACGTTCGTCTTCACCCGGACCACTGCCGGTGACATCGGCATCCTGCCCCGGCACATTCCGCTGGTCGCGCAGATCGTCGAGGACGGCATCGTGCGCATCGAGCGCGAGGGTGAAGACGACTTGAGCATCGCCGTCGACGGTGGGTTCATGTCGGTCACCGAGGAAGGCGTCATCATCCTGGTGGAGTCGGCCTCGCTGGTCTCCGAGATCGACGTCGACGAGGCCAAGCGTGAAGCCGATTGCGAGGATCCGCATGTCGCCGCGCATGGCCGCGCCCGACTGCGCGCCGTTGGGCAGCTCGGTTAGGAGCCGGCCCGAAACGGTCTGAAGGGAGTCCGCCGATGAGCACGACCATGACTGTCATGGTCGTGCTCATCGGCGTCTTGGCCCTGATGGTGCTGGCCATGGGCTATCGGCTGTGGAAGCTGCGCCAAGGCGGCACCGCCGCGATCATGCGCGACATCCCGGCCGTCGGCGGCGCCGGCTGGCGGCACGGTGTGGTGCGCTACCGCGGCGAGGAAGCGGTTTTCTACCAGCTGTCCAGCGTGCGCTGGTGGCCCGACCGCCGACTGGGCCGACGCGGTCTGGAGCTGCTGGGCCGACGAGTCCCACGCGGCGACGAGTTCGACATCATGGGCCCCGAGACGGTGGTGCTGGAACTCAGCGACACCGACCGCGAGCGCGGCTACGAGTTGGCGCTGGATCGGGGCGCGCTGACCGCGTTCCTGTCCTGGTGGGAATCGCGGCCGTCACCGCGGGCCCGGCGCCGCGACTTCTGAGCGTTACCCGGGCTGCACTACTCCTTCGTCGTAGCTTGCCCTGCGTGTCCTTCTCCTCCGCCGGGCGTCCACAGCACGTCGCCGTCGGGATTGGCCACCCGGGACAGGATGAATAGCAGGTCGGAGAGCCGGTTGAGGTACTTCGCCGGCAGCACGCTGACACCGTCGCCATGCGTCTCCACCGCGGCCCACGCCGAACGCTCGGCTCGACGCACCACCGTCCGGGCGGTGTGCAGCAGGGCCGACAGCGCTGTGCCACCCGGCAGGATGAACGAGTTCAGCGCGGGCAGTCCCTCGTTGAACTCATCGCACCAGCCCTCCAGCCGGTCGATGTAGTCCTGGGTGATGCGCAACGGCGGGTACTTCGGATCCGGCGCCACCGGCGTGGACAGGTCGGCGCCCGCGTCGAACAGGTCGTTTTGCACCCAGCGCAGCACTTCGCGGATCGGCGGCTCGGGCGCCCCGAGAGCGGTCGCCACGCCGATCGCGGCGTTGGCCTCGTCGCAGTCGGCGTAGGCGATCAGCCGGGAATCGTTCTTCGGGACGCGGGAGAAATCGCTGAGACCGGTGGTGCCGTCATCGCCGGTGCGGGTGTAGATGCGGGTCAGGTGCACAGCCATGGGCCAACGGTACCGGTGAGCATCGACGCCGGTCCGGGGCTCACTACACTGTTCCGGGTGAGCGACGTCTTCGTGGTGACCGGTGGCAGCCGGCTGTCCGGCACGGTCGCCGTCGGCGGCGCGAAGAACAGCGTGCTCAAGCTGATGGCGGCCAGCCTGCTGGCCGAGGGCACCACCACCATCTCCAATTGCCCCGACATCCTGGACGTGCCGTTGATGGCGGAGGTTCTGCGCGGGCTGGGCGCCACGGTCGAGCTCGACGGCGACGTCGCCCGGATCACGTCGCCGGAGGAGCCCAAGCACGACGCCGACTTCGCGGCGGTGCGTCAGTTCCGCGCCTCGGTGTGTGTGCTCGGACCGCTGATCGGCCGGTGCAAGCGGGCCCGGGTCGCGCTGCCCGGCGGCGACGCGATCGGGTCCCGGCCGCTGGACATGCACCAGACCGGCCTGCGGTTGTTGGGCGCGCGGTGCGCGATCGAACACGGTTGTGTGGTCGCCGAGGCCGATGAGCTGCACGGCGCCGAGATCCAGTTGGAGTTTCCGTCGGTGGGCGCCACCGAGAACATCCTGATGGCCGCAGTGCTCGCCAACGGTGTCACGATCATCCACAACGTCGCGCGCGAGCCCGATGTCGTGGACCTGTGCGAAATGCTCACCTCAATGGGCGCGCAGATTGATGGCGCGGGCACCTCGACGCTGACCGTCACCGGGGTCGACAAGCTGTACCCGACCGAGCACCGATGCATCGGCGACCGCATTGTCGCGGCGACCTGGGGGATCGCCGCGGCGATGACGCTCGGGGATGTCACGGTGACCGGCATCGATCCGTCGCATCTGCAGTTGGTGTTGCACAAGCTGCACGACGCCGGCGCGACGGTCACCCAGACCGAAAACTCATTCCGCGTGGTGCAATACGAGCGGCCCAAGGCCATCAACGTCGCCACGCTGCCGTTCCCGGGTTTCCCGACCGACCTGCAGCCGATGGCGATCGCGCTCGCCGCGATCGCCGAGGGCACATCCATGGTCACCGAGAACGTGTTCGAAGCGCGGTTCCGATTCGTCGAGGAGATGATCCGGTTGGGCGCCGACGCCCGGACCGACGGCCATCACGCGGTGATCCGCGGGATCCCGCAGCTCTCCAGCGCACCGGTGTGGAGTTCGGACATCCGGGCCGGCGCCGGGCTGGTGCTGGCCGGGTTGGTGGCCGACGGTCAGACCGAGGTGCACGACGTCTACCACATCGATCGGGGCTACCCGCTGTTCGTGGAGAACCTGCGGAGTTTGGGCGCGGACATCGAGCGGGTAGTATAGGACGAGGAAGTCGCAGTGTGGGGGCGATCACAAAAGATCCCCCGACTCTCAACTTGACTTCCAGATCCGCTCCGGCTTAAGCTGGTCGGGTTGCCCCGGAGAGGGTGACAAACAGAAAGTCTGAGTTCCGAAGAGCGCAAGCTCCGCCGGAACACCGGTCAGCGAAGAGCTTCCCGGAACAGATGGACAGCCTGTTGTTTGAGAACTCAATAGTGTGTTTGGTGGTTTTTGTTTGTTGTTGTTTTTTGCCATGCTCTGATACCCCCGTGTTGGGGTGTGGTTTTGTTTTTTTGATGCCAGTTTTTGGTGTCTTTTTGCTTTGATCGAGTTTTTCTGATTGGAGACTGTCCCGGTTTGTCCGGGGGTTTTTGTTTGGAGAGTTTGATCCTGGCTCAGGACGAACGCTGGCGGCGTGCTTAACACATGCAAGTCGAACGATGAAGCCTTCGGGTGGATTAGTGGCGAACGGGTGAGTAACACGTGGGTGATCTGCCCTGCACTCTGGGATAAGCCTGGGAAACTGGGTCTAATACCGGATATTTCCTATCGATCGCATGGTTGGTGGGGGAAAGCTTTTGCGGTGTGGGATGGGCCCGCGGCCTATCAGCTTGTTGGTGGGGTGATGGCCTACCAAGGCGACGACGGGTAGCCGGCCTGAGAGGGTGTCCGGCCACACTGGGACTGAGATACGGCCCAGACTCCTACGGGAGGCAGCAGTGGGGAATATTGCACAATGGGCGCAAGCCTGATGCAGCGACGCCGCGTGGGGGATGACGGCCTTCGGGTTGTAAACCTCTTTCAGTACCGACGAAGCGCAAGTGACGGTAGGTACAGAAGAAGCACCGGCCAACTACGTGCCAGCAGCCGCGGTAATACGTAGGGTGCGAGCGTTGTCCGGAATTACTGGGCGTAAAGAGCTCGTAGGTGGTTTGTCGCGTTGTCCGTGAAAACTCACAGCTTAACTGTGGGCGTGCGGGCGATACGGGCAGACTGGAGTACTGCAGGGGAGACTGGAATTCCTGGTGTAGCGGTGGAATGCGCAGATATCAGGAGGAACACCGGTGGCGAAGGCGGGTCTCTGGGCAGTAACTGACGCTGAGGAGCGAAAGCGTGGGGAGCGAACAGGATTAGATACCCTGGTAGTCCACGCCGTAAACGGTGGGTACTAGGTGTGGGTTTCCTTCCTTGGGATCCGTGCCGTAGCTAACGCATTAAGTACCCCGCCTGGGGAGTACGGCCGCAAGGCTAAAACTCAAAGGAATTGACGGGGGCCCGCACAAGCGGCGGAGCATGTGGATTAATTCGATGCAACGCGAAGAACCTTACCTGGGTTTGACATGCACAGGACGACTGCAGAGATGTGGTTTCCCTTGTGGCCTGTGTGCAGGTGGTGCATGGCTGTCGTCAGCTCGTGTCGTGAGATGTTGGGTTAAGTCCCGCAACGAGCGCAACCCTTGTCTCATGTTGCCAGCACGTTATGGTGGGGACTCGTGAGAGACTGCCGGGGTCAACTCGGAGGAAGGTGGGGATGACGTCAAGTCATCATGCCCCTTATGTCCAGGGCTTCACACATGCTACAATGGCCGGTACAAAGGGCTGCGATGCCGTAAGGCGGAGCGAATCCTTCTAAAGCCGGTCTCAGTTCGGATCGGGGTCTGCAACTCGACCCCGTGAAGTCGGAGTCGCTAGTAATCGCAGATCAGCAACGCTGCGGTGAATACGTTCCCGGGCCTTGTACACACCGCCCGTCACGTCATGAAAGTCGGTAACACCCGAAGCCGGTGGCCTAACCCCTTGTGGGAGGGAGCTGTCGAAGGTGGGATCGGCGATTGGGACGAAGTCGTAACAAGGTAGCCGTACCGGAAGGTGCGGCTGGATCACCTCCTTTCTAAGGAGCACCGATACCGAAAAGGTTCCCCCACCCCGTCTATAGGGACGGATCCGGTGGTTGGGATACATGCCAGTTCTCTGTAGTGGAGTGCTGGTGGGTGCGCGACAAACCAACGTTGACCGGGGAACGGGGATCGTTCTTCCTGGTGCCGCCAGACACACTGTTGGGTCCTGAGACAACAGGCCCGCAGGCCCACCCCCTCGAATGTGAGGATTGAGGGTGGGTGCTGGCTCCCGACTGCAGGCGTGATCGTTGTGATCGGCGTGGGTGGTTGGGGGTCTTGGTTGTCGCCTCGCTTGGTGGTGGGGTGTGGTGTTTGATTTGTGGATAGTGGTTGCGAGCATCAAGCCGCACGTGTGCCGGCCTTGGGTTGGCTCAAGGGGTTTTCCCTTTGGGTTGTCTGGGGTTGGTGGTGTGGTTTGTTGTAGTGTGATTTTTTCTCATTTTTTGGTTTTTTGTGTTGTAAGTGTTTAAGGGCGCATGGTGGATGCCTTGGCACTGGGAGCCGATGAAGGACGTGGGAGGCTGCGATATGCCTCGGGGAGCTGTCAACCGTGCTGTGATCCGAGGATGTCCGAATGGGGAAACCCGGCGCGAGTGATGTCGTGTCACCCTGCACTGAATGTATAGGTGTTGGGGAGGTAACGCGGGGAAGTGAAACATCTCAGTACCCGTAGGAAGAGAAAACAATTGTGATTCCGTGAGTAGTGGCGAGCGAAAGCGGAGGATGGCTAAACCGTGTGCATGTGATACCCGGCGGGGGTTGTGTGCGTGGTGTTGTGGGACTTTTCTTCTTCAGCCCGCCGGCTGGAGCAGGAGTGAGAAATCGTTGTGTTAGTCGAAGTGGCTTGGGATGGCCTGCCGTAGACGGTGAGAGCCCGGTAGACGAAAACATGATGACTCCTGTGGATTGTTCCCGAGTAGCAGCGGGCCCGTGGAATCTGCTGTGAATCTGCCGGGACCACCCGGTAAGCCTGAATACTACCCAGTGACCGATAGCGGATTAGTACCGTGAGGGAATGGTGAAAAGTACCCCGGGAGGGGAGTGAAATAGTACCTGAAACCGTGCGCTTACAATCCGTCAGAGCCTTCGTTTTTAACGTGGGGTGATGGCGTGCCTTTTGAAGAATGAGCCTGCGAGTCAGGGACATGTCGCGAGGTTAACCCGGGTGGGGTAGCCGTAGCGAAAGCGAGTCTGAATAGGGCGTATCCACGTTTGTGGTGTAGTGGCGTGTTCTGGACCCGAAGCGGAGTGATCTACCCATGGCCAGGGTGAAGCGCGGGTAAGACCGCGTGGAGGCCCGAACCCACTTAGGTTGAAGACTGAGGGGATGAGTTGTGGGTAGGGGTGAAAGGCCAATCAAACTCCGTGATAGCTGGTTCTCCCCGAAATGCATTTAGGTGCAGCGTCACATGTTGCGTGCTGGAGGTAGAGCTACTGGATGGCCGATGGGCCCTACTAGGTTACTGACGTCAGCCAAACTCCGAATGCCGGTACGTGTAAGTGTGGCAGTGAGACGGCGGGGGATAAGCTCCGTGCGTCGAGAGGGAAACAGCCCAGATCGCCGGCTAAGGCCCCTAAGTGTGTGCTAAGTGGAAAAGGATGTGCAGTCGCGAAGACAACCAGGAGGTTGGCTTAGAAGCAGCCACCCTTGAAAGAGTGCGTAATAGCTCACTGGTCAAGTGATTGTGCGCCGATAATGTAGCGGGGCTCAAGCACACCGCCGAAGCCGCGGCAATACCGCAAGGTATTGGGTAGGGGAGCGTCCTGCATCCGGTGAAGCAGCCGTGTGAACGAGTTGTGGAGGGTGTGGGAGTGAGAATGCAGGCATGAGTAGCGAATAGGCAAGTGAGAACCTTGCCCGCCGAAAGACCAAGGGTTCCTGGGCCAGGCCAGTCCTCCCAGGGTGAGTCGGGACCTAAGGCGAGGCCGACAGGCGTAGTCGATGGACAACGGGTTGATATTCCCGTACCCGTGTGTGAGCGTCCCTGATGAATCCGTTCTGCTAACCGCCCAAAGAGTGGCCTAACTTTCCCTTCGGGGATAAGAGGGTCGCTGGCTGCGCGGGACCCGGGCGGGTAGTAGTCAAGCGATGGGGTGACGCAGGAAGGTAGCCGTACCAGTCAGTGGTAATACTGGGGCAAGCCTGTAGCACGAACGATAGGCAAATCCGTCGTTCATTTGTGTGAGAGGTGACGCATAGCCGATTGAGGCGAATTCGGTGATCCTATGCTGCCAAGAAAAGCCTCTAGCGAGTCCGCACACGGCCCGTACCCCAAACCAACACAGGTGGTCAGGTAGAGAATACTAAGGCGTACGAGTGAACTATGGTTAAGGAACTCGGCAAAATACCCCCGTAACTTCGGGAGAAGGGGGACCGGAATACCGTCAAGGCCTTCGCGGCCGGCAGCGGGATCCGGTGGCACAAACCAGTGAGAAGCGACTGTTTACTAAAAACACAGGTCCGTGCGAAGTCGCAAGACGATGTATACGGACTGACGCCTGCCCGGTGCTGGAAGGTTAAGAGGACCGGTTAGCAAACTTCGGTTTGCGAAGCTGAGAATTTAAGCCCCAGTAAACGGCGGTGGTAACTATAACCATCCTAAGGTAGCGAAATTCCTTGTCGGGTAAGTTCCGACCTGCACGAATGGCGTAACGACTTCTCAACTGTCTCAACCATAGACTCGGCGAAATTGCACTACGAGTAAAGATGCTCGTTACGCGCGGCAGGACGAAAAGACCCCGGGACCTTCACTACAACTTGGTATTGATGTTCGGTACGGTTTGTGTAGGATAGGTGGGAGACTGTGAAACCCGCACGCCAGTGTGGGTGGAGTCATTGTTGAAATACCACTCTGATCGTATTGGACCTCTAACTTCGGACCGTATATCCGGTCCAGGGACAGTGCCTGGTGGGTAGTTTAACTGGGGCGGTTGCCTCCTAAAATGTAACGGAGGCGCCCAAAGGTTCCCTCAACCTGGATGGCAATCAGGTGTTGAGTGTAAGTGCACAAGGGAGCTTGACTGCGAGACTTACAAGTCGAGCAGGGACGAAAGTCGGGACTAGTGATCCGGCACCTCTGAGTGGAAGGGGTGTCGCTCAACGGATAAAAGGTACCCCGGGGATAACAGGCTGATCTTCCCCAAGAGTCCATATCGACGGGATGGTTTGGCACCTCGATGTCGGCTCGTCGCATCCTGGGGCTGGAGCAGGTCCCAAGGGTTGGGCTGTTCGCCCATTAAAGCGGCACGCGAGCTGGGTTTAGAACGTCGTGAGACAGTTCGGTCTCTATCCGCCGCGCGCGTCAGAAGCTTGAGGAAATCTGTCCCTAGTACGAGAGGACCGGGACGGACGAACCTCTGGTATACCAGTTGTCCCACCAGGGGCACCGCTGGATGGCCACGTTCGGACAGGATAACCGCTGAAAGCATCTAAGCGGGAAACCTCTTCCAAGACCAGGCTTCTCACCCTCTAGGAGGGATAAGGCCCCCCGCAGACCACGGGATCGATAGGCCAGACCTGCACGCCTAGCAATAGGTTCAGGGAACTGGTACTAACCGGCCGAAAACTTACAACACCCCACACACTCGTATGGGAAACAGTAAGCCAACAATATGACGCACAAAAACACGCACGCGCAACCACACAATCCATAAACCCACCCCCTCACCAGGGAGTGGGCGCCACACCCCCCACCAAAAACACCACACACCGGCACACGGTGAGTGACACGGGAACACCTGGGCCGGCAGCAACAGCGCCACCCACCCATATCCCGCACACCACCACACCGGACAAATGAATAGAGTTACGGCGGCCACAGCGGCAGGGAAACGCCCGGACCCATCCCGAACCCGGAAGCTAAGCCTACCAGCGCCGATGATACTGCCCACACGGGTGGAAAAGTAGGACACCGCCGAACACACACAAAACCCCCGAAGCAATTCGGGGGTTTTGTAATTCTGATATGACAAGGAATAGGCCCCCGAGTAATTCGGGGGCCTATTCCTTTCTGCGCCGCCGGCGCTTTCAGTTTCGCGTGAGTTGGAAGTTGTACCAGCCGCCGTTGTGGTACGTCACCCGGCCGGCCAGGGTATTGGGGTCGACCGTGACCGTGAAAGGCCCGTACCAGACGGATTCGAGATGAATGTCGGTCCACATGTTCCGCTGCATGGTGAGGTTCCACGGATCGTCGGGGAACTGGCTGGTGAACACGGTTCGGCACTGCGGGCCGCAATCAACGGTGTGCCAGCCATAGGTTGTGCCCGGCCAGAAGAACGGTCGATTGCTCATGGTCATGGTCATGGTGTAGTCGCCGGGATCCAGATCCGCGCTCGCCGGCCCGGCCAATCCGATGCCGGCGCCGCAGAGCGCCACCGTCGTCGCCGCGATACGCAGAAGCCTCACCACGTCCCCTTCAGTCCTCAGTTCACCGCCCGGTCAGCCCGTCGGACAGGTCGAGACTAACGCCGTGATGATGGCCGCGTGGTGGTTCACGCGTCGAAAAGCGCAGGCTCGTCGGCTTCGCGTTCGAGTGCGAGCAGCGCTTTCTTGCGCTCGAGCCCCCCGCCGTAGCCGGTGAGGCTGCCATTGGCGCCGATCACCCGATGGCACGGCACGATGACCGACACCGGGTTGTGCCCGTTGGCCAGGCCGACGGCGCGGGACGCGTTCGGCGAGCCGATCTGTTCCGCGATCTCGCCGTAGGACCGGGTTTCGCCGTACGGGATGGTGCGCAGCGCCGCCCAGACCCGACGCTGGAACGCGGTTCCGGCCAGTTCGAGGGGAATGTCGAACTCCCGTCGGCGGCCGGAGAAGTACTCGTCGAGTTGCGCGACGGCGTCGGGGAAGGCGTTGTCGTTGCGGACCCAGCCCGCACGGTCGGGCTCATAGGTCTGCTCGACCATTCGCAGGTGAGCGAGGACCCCGTTGTCTCCGGCGAGGGTCAGTGGGCCGATCGGACTGTCGATGGTGCGGTACTCGGTCACGTGGTCTCCTTCGGTGGCCAGTGGTTGATCGGATGGTCCAGGACGGACCATAGGTATTGGGTGGCGTAGGAGCGCCAGGGTCTCCAGCGGACGCTGTGCTCGGCTATCGGCACGCCGAGGAGTTCGCCGGCGGTCCGTACTCCGGCATCGGCGGCCGGGAAGGCGTCCGGGTCGCCGAGCCCGCGCATGGCGATCACCTCGGTTGACCAGCCGCCGATGCCGGGCAGCGCGGACAACGCGGCTCGGGCCCGGGGGAGGTCCGCGCCCGGGTCCAGGACCAGATCTCCATCGTCGAGCGCCCGGTTCAGCGCCTGTAGCGCGTCGCGCCGCGCGCCGGGGATGCCCGGCACGGTCGCGTCGCGGAGGTCGCCGGCGGTCGGGAACAGGTGAGTCAGTCCGCCGGCCGGATCGCTGACGGGTCGGCCGTACTCGGTGACCAGCCGCGCCGTCAGGGTGCGCGCGGCGGCCGTGCTAACCTGCTGTCCCAGTACGACCCGGGTCGCCAGCTCATGCTCGTCGACGGTCCGCGGGATACGCCGGCCCGGGGCGCGGGTGATCAGCGGGCGCAGTGCCGGGTCCGCGCTCAACACCTCCGACATCGCCGTCGGGTCGGCGTCGAGGTCGAGCAGCCGGCGACAGCGTGCGGTGGCCACTGGCAGATCGCGGAAGTCCTCCAGGTGCAGCACGGCCCGCACATGGTCGTCATGGGGTGTGAGCCCGACGAACCCGACGCCGTGTGGCAATCGAAACGAACGGCGAAACGCGCCGTCGCGAACCTCCTCGCAGCCGGGCGCCGCCGTCGCGGCGAGATGTGCGAAGGCGCCGTCGTGGCTGAATGGCTTGCGCACCGGCAGCCGCAACACCACGGCGCCCGCCTCGGGTGCCCGGAGCCCGCGTCGTCCACCACGGCGATGACGCAGTTGCGTTGGCGGACAGTCGAATACTGCCCTGATGGTGTCGTTGAACTGGCGGATGCTGGAGAAGCCCGCGGCGAAGGCGACGTCGCTCAGTGGCAGGTCGGTGCTCTCGATCAGCGTCCGCGCGGTCTGCGCGCGCTGAGCTCGCGCCAATGCCAGCGGGCCGGCGCCCAGCTCGGCGCCCAGCACCCGTTCGACCTGTCGCACCGTGTATCCGAGGCGCGCGGCCAGCCCGGTGACCCCATCGCGGTCGACGACGCCGTCGGCAATCAGGCGCATCGCGCGGGCGGCGACATCGGTGCGGACATCCCACTCCGGCGATCCGGGCGAGGCGTCCGGGCGGCAGCGTTTGCAGGCCCGGTATCCGGCGCGCTGGGCGGCCGCCGCGGTGGGGTGGAAGCTGACGTTGGCAGGCAGCGGGGTGCGGGCCGGGCAACTCGGCCGGCAGTAGATTCCGGTGCTGGAGACGGCGATGACGAACCACCCGTCGAACCGCGCGTCCCGGGATTGGACGGCGCGGTAGCAGCGCGTGAAATCATCGTGCACGCTTCCACTCTGGCACGAATCAAGGCGTGTTAACTAGCGGAAATCCGACATGGCGGTCACCAAGGGTTGGCGCCCCGCGACAGGCTTTGGGGCCCACATGCCCGAGCACGCGACGGCCGATCAGATGGGCATGGCCAGCCGGGTGGGCTGGTCCCGGCCGCGCAACACGATCTCCTGGCCGTTTTCCCAGAACTGCTGCTCTTCGGGGCTGGCGCCGCGCACCGTTTCAGCGGTGGCGAGCAGGCGCCCCGAAACGGATTTGGACAGCTCGCACAAGCGCGCGGCGGTGTTGACCGCGTCGCCGATCACGGTGTATTCGAAGCGCTCATGTGCCCCGACGTTGCCGGCGACCACCCGGCCGGCGGAGACGCCGATTCCCGCGTCGACCTCGGCGAGCTCCTCGCGCAGCCGCTGCTGGATGGACCGAGCCGCCGCCAACGCGGAATCCTGTGGGCATGGCACGTGGTTCGGCGTGCCGAAGACCGCCAGGCAACCGTCGCCCTCGAACTTGTTGATGAAGCCATGCTGAGCGTCGACCTCTTCGACGATGACCGCGAAGAAGCGATTCAGCAGATCGACGACCTCGGTGGCCGGGCGGCTGATGGCCAGCGAAGTGGACCCGATGATGTCGACGAACATGGTCGCGGCGAATCGCTCCTCGCCGCCGAGCTCCAGATCCTTGGACTCGGCGGCTGCGGCGACCTCGCGGCCGACGTGTCTGCCGAACAGGTCGCGGATCCGCTCGCGTTCCCGCAACCCGGCGACCATGGAGTTGAACCCACGCTGCAGTTCGCCGAGCTCGGTGCCATCGAACACCTGCAGGGTGGGCGACAGGTCGCCTTGCTCGACGCGGCCCATCGCCTGGCGCACGGTGCGCACCGGGTTGGAGGTCATCCATGCCGCCACCCACATCAGCCCCGAGCCGAACACCATCGCAAAACCGGCGATGAACAACACCGTCACCGACAACTGGGTGGCGGACAAGTTGTGCAAGATGATGGTGAACAGCGCGGCGAACATGATTCCGGCGACCGGAATACCGGTGGTGAACATCCAGGTGGACATGATCCGGCCGGTGATACCGGAGCTCAGCCGGCCCGGCGGCCGTCCGGCGTCCAACGCCAACGCGGCTATTGGGCGCAGCGCGAACTCGGTGAACAGGTAACAGGCCGCGCTCACCACGACACCGCAGAAAAAAACCACCAGGGCGATCTTCGGGATGAAACTTGGGTCGTGCAGCCCGTAGAGCAGGGTCAGCAGGCCGTCACCGACCAACCACAGCACCAGATTCATCAGTGACACCCGCGCCGGGGTGGCCAAGGTCCGGCGCTGGTCCTCCCGGGTGGGAGCGCGGTGCTCGGTCGCCCAGCGCAGCGCCTTGACGGTGCGGCCGGTCAACCAGGCGACGCCGGTGACCAGTGCCAGCAAGATGTAGGCCGGGGCGACGATGATTGAGACCCACCACACATCCGGGCTGAACACCGACGGCTCGGGCACCGCCACCACCACCAGCACGATCGCGACGATGATGCCGATTAGATTCGCGGCCACCAGCGCGCCGGTCATCAGCAGTTGAATGCGCACGCGACGCTTTCGCGGGGCCTCGCCCGGAGTGCCGAGCAGCCAGGAGCCGTACTCGGGGCTCCCGGCGATCCCCCGCTTCTGCCCGGTGGCCCGCTGCATGGTCCGATCCAGCCGCTGGGCCAACGTGTCTCTGTCCGCCATCGTGGAAGTAGCCTAGCCCGCCGCTGCGACGGCGCCGCTCGATCCGGGCGCGGCGACCTTTAAGCTCGTGCGGTGCGTCTTGTCATCGCCCAGTGCACCGTCGATTACGTCGGGCGGCTGACCGCCCACCTGCCGTCCGCGCGCCGGCTGCTTCTGGTCAAGGCCGACGGCTC
This sequence comes from Mycolicibacterium brumae, assembly GCF_025215495.1. Taxonomy (NCBI): domain Bacteria; kingdom Bacillati; phylum Actinomycetota; class Actinomycetes; order Mycobacteriales; family Mycobacteriaceae; genus Mycobacterium; species Mycolicibacterium brumae. The sequence goes on from NZ_CP104302.1 coordinate 1,011,961, forward strand.
GGTCAGCGTGCACGCCGACGACCGAGCCTACAAGCCGCTGAACTGGATGACGCCGCCGTGCTGGCTGATTGAGGATGAGTCCGGCGACCACCCGGTGTGGGTGGTGCAGAACAAGGCCGGCGAGCAACTGCGGATCACCGTCGAAGACATCGAACACGACTCGCAGCACGAACTCGGCGTCGACCCGGGCCTGGTCAAGGACGGTGTCGAAGCGCACCTGCAGGAACTGCTGGCCGAACACGTGGAGCTGCTCGGCACGGGTTTCTCGCTGGTCCGCCGCGAGCACATGACCGCGATCGGTCCGGTCGACCTGCTCTGTCGCGACGAGCAGGGCCGCTCGGTGGCGGTGGAGATCAAGCGTCGCGGTGAGATCGACGGTGTCGAACAGCTCACCCGCTACCTGGATCTGCTCAACCGGGATTCGCTGCTGGCTCCGGTCAGCGGGATCTTCGCCGCCCAGCAGATCAAGCCGCAGGCCCGCACTCTGGCCGCCGACCGCGGGATCCGCTGCGTCACGCTGGACTACGACCGGATGCGCGGGATGGACAGCGATGAGTACCGGTTGTTCTGAGCGGCGGCGCTGATGCCGCGGCGGGCGCGGCGACGCGCGGGGGGCACTGCCCGCCGGCCCGGACCGCGGTCATCGCCGCGGACCGAGATCGGCGCCGACGGCCGGGATTACCAGGTGCGGGTCGTCGCTGGATCCGGGGCGGTGAAGACCTACCGCTGCCCGGGCTGCGACCACGAGATCCGCCCTGGCGTCGCGCATGTGGTGGTGTGGCCGAGCGACGGGGGAGACGCCGGCGTCGAGGACCGGCGGCACTGGCACACCCCGTGCTGGCAGAACCGGGCCACCCGGAGCCCGACGCGCCGCTGGAGCTAGGCGGGTTGGGTCAACTCCATCAACACCCCGCCGGCGTCCTTGGGATGGATGAAGTTGATCTGCGCGCCGGCGGTGCCGCGCTTGGGGGTGTCGTAGAGCAACCGCACGCCGTTGGCCCGCAACCGGTCGCACAGCGCCGCCACGTCGGTGGTGCGCACGCACAATTGCTGCAGGCCCGGACCGTTGCGCCCGATGAACTTCGCGATGGTCGAGTTCTCGTCGAGCGGGGCCAGCAACTGGATCTGGGTGGTTCCCGCCGCGGCGCCGCGCACTCCGAGCATCGCTTCGACCACGCCCTGTTCGGCGTTGACCTCTTCGTGCAGCACCTCGAAATCAAGGTTCTCGACGTACCACTTCTTGGCCGCCTCCAGGTCGGGCACGGCGATGCCGGCGTGATCGATCGCGATCACCAGGTCGCGGGGTAGATCGACGGTGGTATCGGCCTGCTCGGTGGTCATGGCACAACGGTAACCTGAGGTGTTGGAAGACGCGTCGCGGGACCGGCGCCGGGAAGCTCCGGCCGGCCGCGGCACAACCCAGAGGAGAGTCAATGACGACGTCGGTGATCGTTGCCGGAGCCCGCACCCCGGTCGGCAAGCTGTCCGGTTCGCTGAAGGATTTCTCCGGCACCGACCTGGGCGCCATCGCCATCAAGGCCGCGCTGGAGAAGTCCGGTGTGCAGCCGTCCGCCGTGCAGTACGTGATCATGGGCCAGGTGCTGACCGCCGGCGCCGGCCAGATGCCGGCCCGTCAGGCCGCCATCGGCGCCGGATTGGGCTGGGACGTTCCGGCGCTGTCGATCAACAAGATGTGCCTGTCAGGTATCGACGCCATCGCGCTGGCCGACCAGCTGATCCGGGCCGGGGAGTTCGACGTCGTCGTCGCCGGCGGCCAGGAGTCCATGACCAAGGCCCCGCACCTGCTGATGGACAGCCGCGCCGGATACAAGTACGGCGATGTCGTGGTCCGCGACCACCTGGCCTACGACGGCCTGCACGACGTGTTCACCGACCAGCCGATGGGCGCGCTCACCGAGCAGCGCAATGACGTCGACGAGTTCACCCGCGCCGAGCAGGACGCCTTCGCCGCCGAGTCGCACCGGCGCGCCGCGGTGGCCTGGAAGGACGGCGTGTTCGATGACGAGGTGGTCCCGGTGGAGATTCCGCAGCGCAAGGGCGATCCCATCGTCTTCGCCGAGGACGAGGGTGTGCGCGCCGACACCACTGTCGAATCGCTGGGACGACTGCGCCCGGCGTTCCGCAAGGACGGCACCATCACCGCCGGCTCGGCGTCGCAGATCTCCGACGGCGCCTGCGCCGTGGTGGTGATGAGCAAGGCCAAGGCCGAGGAACTCGGACTGGAATGGCTCTGTGAGATCGGCGCGCACGGCAACGTCGCGGGACCCGACTCGACGCTGCAGAGCCAGCCCGCCAACGCCATCCGGCGCGCCGTCGAGCGCGAGGGCATCAGCGTCGGCGACCTGGACGTGCTGGAAATCAACGAGGCGTTCGCCGCGGTGTCCCTGGCCTCCACCCGGGAACTCGGCGTGGACCCGGAGAAGGTCAACGTCAACGGCGGCGCCATCGCGATCGGTCACCCCATCGGCATGTCCGGCGCCCGGATCGCCCTGCACGCCGCACTGGAGCTCAAGCGCCGCGGCGGCTCATACGCGGTGGCGGCGCTGTGCGGCGCCGGCGGCCAGGGCGACGCGCTGATCCTGCGACGCTGAGACCGGCCGACCGCGTGCCGAACCTGGTGGGCGGCGCGGGCATCCGGCTGCAGGTCGGCGCTGGCGACACCGCCGCGTACACCGCGCTGCTGGGCTCCGGCGCCGACGGGCGCTGGTCGGTGGGCGCCGATTGCCTTGCGCTGACCGACGGCCCGTCGGGCGTGTTGTTCGCGACGCCCGACGTCGACGGCGCGGCTCGGCTGCTCGCCCGCCGCGGCCTGCCCACGGCGGCGGCCGACGGCGGCACGCTGCGACTGGTCGACCATCCGGTGCTGGGCGTCTGCCCGGCCGAGGCGCTGCGGCCAACCTCCGGCGGCGCCGTGCGGCGGATCGACCACGTCGTGGTGTCCGCGCCCGACGAGCGGGATGCGATCGCGCTGTTCGGCGGTTGCCTGGGATTGGACTTCCGGCTGGTGCGGGCCCTCGATGAGCGGATCACCCAGTTGTTCTTCCGCTGCGGCGACACCGTCGTCGAGGCGGTGGTCGATTCGAGCAAACCGTCGTCAGCGCTGGAATGGTGGGGGATCGCCTGGCGCGCCGACGACATCGACCGGGCCCGCCGGATGCTGTGCGACGCCGGGATGGATGTCAGCGAGGTCCGCGCCGGGCGCAAACCCGGCACCCGGGTCGCGACGGTGCGGGAGCCGGCGCTGGGCACACCGACGCTGCTGATCGAGCATAGGCAGCAGCCGGGGCAGCCGGGGCAGCCGAGCGCGGGGCGGTCATGACAGACTTGATCACGTGACTCAACCCCGTCCTCCCCGCCCCGCGATGGCCGCGTCGATGGCCGGCGCTGTTGACCTGTCCGCCCTCAAACAGCGCGCCACCGCGCCTGCCGCCCCGGCCGGCGAGGGTTCGGCGCCCGCGGCCGTGCAGGTCACCGAGGCCAACTTTGAGACCGAGGTGCTCGGCCGCTCCAACCAGGTGCCCGTCGTCGTGCTGCTGTGGTCCCCGCGCAGCGACATCTGCGTCGAGGTGGCCGACACTCTGGCCCAGTTGGCCGCCGCCGACCAGGGCAAGTGGTCGCTGGCGCTGGTCAACGTGGACGCCAGCCCGCAGTTGGCGCAGGTGTTCGGCGTGGAGGGCGTGCCGACCGTGGTGGCGCTGGCCGCCGGCCGTCCGCTGGGCAGTTTCCAGGGCCGCCAGCCCGCCGATCAACTGCGCAAGTGGATCGACTCGCTGCTGGAGGCCACTGCCGGCAAGCTCGCCGGTGGCGCCGGCGAGACTGCCGAGGCCGAGCAGGTCGATCCCGCGCTGGCCGCCGCCCGCGACCAACTGGATTCCGGGGACTTCGTCACCGCCCGCGCCTCCTACCAGGCCATCCTGGACGCCGACCCGTCGCACACCGAGGCCAAGGGCGCGATCCGGCAGATCGATTGGCTGGCCCGCGCCTCGGTCGCCGACCCGTCGGTGATCGAGGTCGCCGACGCCAGCCCCGACGATATCGACGCCGCGCTGGCCGCCGCGGACGTGCAGTTGCTCGGCCAGGACGTCGCCGGGGCGTTCGCCCGGTTGACCGGGCTGATCAAGCGCACCGCCGGCGACGAGCGCGCCAAGATCCGCACCCGGTTGCTGGAGCTCTTCGAGCTGTTCGACCCGAGCGATCCCGACGTGATCAAGGGCCGCCGGGACCTGGCCAGCGCGCTGTACTGACCGCCGGTGGGGGTGGTGATCCCGAATCCCACCACGGGCAACAGGTTTTCACTTGACCGGGCCCCGGTGGTGCGGCGGGCCGGGCGCGTTGCGCGCCCCCGTTAAGCGACCCTTGTGGCGGCCATTTTCGCTGGTCCCGGGCGGGTCTGATTTCACCGGGGCGCCGGTCGGCGCCACCTTCATCGCGCACGTCGGTGACGTGGGGCCGTTGGCCGATCCCATCCTGACCAGCCTCTACCTCCAAAACCGCCGCCTACTCCTCCGGGGTCAACCAGACCGCTGAGGTGGGCGGCAGCACCAGCGCCGCGGATGCCGGACGGCCGTGCCAGGGCTCCTCGGTGGCGTCGACGCCGCCGAGATTGCCCGCCCCGGCGCCGTTGTAGACCGTCGCGTCGGAGTTGAGCACCTCGCGCCAGCGGCCCGCCTTCGGCAACCCCACCCGGTAGTGCGAGTGCTCAGCCCCGGAGAAGTTGAACACGCACGCCATCATCGAGCCGTCGTCGCCGAAGCGCAGGAAGCTCAGCACATTGCTGGCCGAGTCGTTGGCGTCGATCCACGAGTAGCCCTCGGGCCGACTGTCCTGAGTCCACAGCGCCGGGTGATCACGGTAGATGCCGTTGAGGTCCCGGACGAACCGCTGAATCCCGCCGGAGAAGCTGTGCTCGCCGAGCTGGAACCAGTCCAGGCCGCGCTCCTCGGACCATTCGGCGCGCTGACCGAAGTCCTGGCCCATGAACAGCAACTGCTTGCCCGGATGCGCCCACTGGTAGGCCAGCAGGCTGCGCACCCCGGCCGCCTTGACGTGGTCGTTGCCGGGCATCCGCTCCCACAGCGTGCCCTTGCCATGCACCACCTCGTCGTGGCTGATCGGCAGCACGAAGTTCTCGCTGAACGCGTAGAGCAGCGAGAAGGTCATCTCGTGGTGGTGGAAGTTGCGGTAGATCGGGTCCCGGGCGAAGTAGCGCAGGGTGTCGTTCATCCAGCCCATGTTCCACTTCATCGAGAAGCCGAGACCACCGAGATTGGTGGGCCGGGTGACTCCCGGCCACGAGGTGGATTCCTCTGCGACGGTGACGATTCCGGGCGTCGTCTTGTGCACCGTGGCGTTCATCTCCTGCAGGAACTGCACCGCCTCCAGGTTCTCCCGGCCGCCGTGGATGTTCGGCGTCCAGCCGTCGGCCGGGCGCGAGTAATCCAGATACAGCATGGAGGCCACGGCGTCCACCCGCAGTCCGTCGATGTGGTACTCCTGCAGCCAGTACAGTGCGTTGGCCACCAGGAAGTTGCGCACCTCGGGCCGGCCGAAGTCGAAAACGTAGGTGCCCCAGTCGAGTTGCTCACCGCGGCGCGGGTCGGCGTGCTCATACAGCGCGGTGCCGTCGAACCGGCCCAGCGCCCACGCGTCCTTCGGGAAGTGCGCCGGGACCCAGTCCATGATGACGCCGATGCCGGCCTGATGCAGGGTGTCCACCAGGTGCCGGAAATCGTCCGGGTTGCCGAAGCGTGAGGTCGGCGCGTAGTAGGAGGTGACCTGGTACCCCCAGGACCCGCCGAACGGATGCTCCGACACCGGCAGCATCTCGACGTGCGTGAAGCCCTGGGCCACAACATATTCGGTCAGCTCGTCGGCCAACTGCCGATACGACAGGCCTGGCCGCCAGGAACCCAGGTGCACCTCGTAGGTGCTCATCGGCTCGAACACCGGATTGCGCTCGGCGCGCTCGGTCATCCAAGTGTCGTCGTCCCAGCGGTACTCGCTGGTGAACACCCGGGACCCGGTGGCCGGCGGCACCTCGGTGGCGAACGCGACCGGGTCGGCCCGATCGACCACGGAGCCGTCGGCGCCGTGCACCCGGAACTTGTAGACGCCGCCCTCGGGGAAGCCGGGCCAGAACAGCTCCCACACCCCGGTAGAACCCAGCACCCGCATCGGCGCTTCGTTACCCCAGCTGTTGAACTCGCCGACCACGCCGACGCCCTTGGCGTTGGGCGCCCACACCGCGAACGACACGCCTTCGACGACGCCGTCGGGGGTCTCGAAGCTGCGCCGGTGCGCGCCGAGGACTTCCCACAGCCGCTCGTGGCGGCCCTCGGAGAACAGGTGCAGATCCACCTCGCCCAGGGTGGGCAGGAAGCGATAACCGTCGGCGATGGTGAACACGTGCTCGCCGTCGGCGGTGGGGTAGCTGATCTCCAGCCGGTAATCGACCAGATTGGTGAACGGCAGCGCGACCGCCCACAACCCGGAATCGATGTGATCCAGCGGGTGCCGCTTGTCACCCACCAACGCCACCACCGAGCGGGCGTTGGGGCGCAGCACCCGGATCACGGTGTGGTCGCGGTATTCATGGGCGCCCAGGATCGAATGCGGATCGTGGTGCGCGCCGGCGACCAATCGCGCCAGCTCGCCGCCGTCGGGGGCCAGGTTCGGGGAGGTTTTGGGCATCGTGGGCTCCTGTCAGTCGCGGCGCAGCAGGGTGGGTCGCGAATTGGCCGGCACCAGCGGCATATTCACGATGTGGGCCACCGCGCGGGACGGCTCGATCCGGACGAAATTATTTGCGCCCCACTGGTATTCCTCGCCGGTGACCTCGTCACGCACCCAGAATCTGGCGTGCTCGGGCTGCCCGAGCGCCGCCATGTCCAGGGTCAGCGTGCCCGACTCCGGGCCGAAGGCGTTCAGCGTCACCACCACCAGCACGCAGTCGCCGCTGAGCGGGTCGAACTTGCTGTAGGCCAGCAGCGCGTCGTTGTCCACCTGGTGGAAGGTGATATTGCGCATCTGCCGCAGCGCCGGGTGCAGCCTGCGCAGCTCGTTGAGCCGGACGATGAACGGCTCCAGCGACTGCCCGCGGTCCCGGGCGGCCTCGAAGTCACGCGGCCGGAGCTCGTACTTCTCCGAGTCCAGATACTCCTCGGAACCTGCCTTGACCGGCTGGAACTCGTAGAGCTCGTAGCCGGAGTACACCCCCCACAGCGGGCTCAGCGTGCTGGCCAGCACCGCGCGGATCGCGAACATGCCCGGGCCGCCGTTCTGCAGGCTGGCGTGCAGGATGTCCGGGGTGTTGACGAACAGGTTCAACCGGGCCTCGTGGGCGTGCTCGACGATCTCCTTGCCGAACTGCTCGATCTCCCACTTGGCCACCCGCCAGGTGAAGTAACTGTAGGACTGGGTGAAACCCAACCGGGCCAGGCCGTAGAGCCGGGCCGGCCGGGTGAACGCCTCGGCCAAGAACAGCACGTCGGGGTCGACGTTCTTGACCTCGCCGATCAGCCAGCACCAGAAGTTCGGCGGCTTGGTGTGCGGGTTGTCGACCCGGAAGATCTTGACGCCGTGGGAAACCCAGTGCAGCACCACCCGCAGCACCTCGCCGTACAACCCGGCCGGGTCGTTGTCGAAGTTCAGCGGGTAGATGTCCTGGTACTTCTTCGGCGGGTTCTCCGCGTACGCGATGGTGCCGTCGGGCAGCTCGGTGAACCACTGCCGGTGTTCCTTGGCCCACGGGTGGTCCGGGGCGCACTGCAGCGCGAGATCCAGCGCGATCTCCATGCCCAACTCGTTCGCGGTGGCGACGAAGCCGTCGAAATCCTCCATGGTGCCCAGGTCGGGGTGGACGGCGTCGTGCCCGCCCTCGTCGCTGCCGATCGCCCACGGTGACCCGACGTCCCCGGGCTCGCAGGTCACCGAGTTGTTGCGGCCCTTGCGGTGCACCTTGCCGATCGGGTGGATCGGCGGCAGGTAGACGACGTCGAAGCCCATCCGGGCCACTCGGTCCAGTGCGGCGGACGCGGTGACGAAGGTGCCGTGCACCGGCTCGCCGTTCTCGTCGCGGCCTCCGGTGGAGCGCGGGAACAGCTCGTACCAGGAGGCGAACTCCGCGGCCGGCCGATCCACCCACACCCCGTACTGCTTGCCGCGGGTGACCAGTTCGCGCAGCGGGTGCTGCGCCAGCAGCCCGGCGATCTGGTCGGACAGCGCCAGGCCGGCTCGGGTGTACGGGTCGCCCGGGGTGCGCAGCGCGGTCGCCGCGGTCAGCAGCGGGCTGCGTTGCGCGCGCGGCACGGCGGTGGCGGCCCGCTCCAGCAGCGCGGCGCCGACCAGCAGGTCGTTGTCGAGTTCGGACTCGCCCTGGCCCGCCTCGAGCTTGGCCAGCAATCCTTTGCGCCAGCTGGCGATCGGATCGCCCCAGCCGTCGACCCGGAATGTCCACATGCCGACCTCATCGGGCACGAACTGCCCGAAGAACAGGTCGGGGTTGGTCTTGGCGGCCGACATCGGCACGCTCAGCCGTTTGACCTTCGCGCGTTCGGCCGGCGCGGCCGGCTTGGGCACCGTCAATCCGGGGGGAGTGGGCACCAGCCGTGGGTAGGCCTTGCCGTGGTAGCGGACCACCAGGGTGGCGGCGACGGCCTCGTGGCCCTCCCGCCACACCGCGGCTTGCACCGGAACCACCTCGCCGACCACCGCTTTGGCCGGATACTCACCGCCGGAAACCGCAGGTTCTACGTCGTCAATCTCGATCCGACCGGGCAACCGCTGGGCTCCGTTCTCGTGTTGGCTTGCGCGGGAGACACACCACGCCCTGCGGGTTCCACCGTAGTGCGCTACGGCGCAGTAGGCGCAAGGTTGAGCGGAGTCAGCGGTACCGGTTCACGCACTGGTCCAGATCGCCGCCCAGCACACCGGTCCGGAACGCCGAAACGCGGGAGAAACCGGCCGGCACGGTGTCGCCGTTGACATCGCTGGCCACCAGCCCGTTGGTCAGCAGCCCGGACACCGCTTCGTCGAGGTCGCCCGCGGCGAGCTTGACCCGGCTGTCGTCAACGTCGACGCCTTCGGCCAGTTTGGCGATGCTCACCCCGGTCATGCAGCCGGTGCGCAACGCGGCCTCCGCCGAGTCCAGATCCAGCTCCCGGCGGTGCTGGATCGCCAGCGCGTACCGGGAGAACAGCACCGAGTACGCGCTGTTGTCGCCGACCATGGTCGCGGCGTCGTCGTCATCGGTGGGAGTGCCCAGCGCCACCAGCGCGGGCAGGTCGACGGTGATCGTGTCGGCGGCCGGACAGTAGGACACCGGGGGGCTGGGCCGGGCGTCGGCGCAGGTCTGTCCGGCGGGAGCGAAGCTCAGCGTCGGCGGCTGCTCGGGGGTGTACAGGGCGTTGAGCGCGTCGAACATGGTGCGCACCGACTGCTCGGTGATCTCCAACTCGCCGGTCTGGTCCATCCGCAGCTCCTGGGGCAGGTCGCCCCGGCGCTGCTCGATCTCCTCGGCGTCGATCACCACGCACGCCGACGGGCCATCGGTGAAGCCGAACTCGAACGCCGAGATCCGCTCGAACGCCGAACCGTGCTCGTTGCCGGGGCCCTGGACCATCACGTCCAACTCGGTCATCACCGGGTCGCGGATCGACAGCAGGGTGGCCAGCAGGTCGTTGAGCCCGTCGCCGGTGGACACCGTGAACCGGGCGGAATTGCCCTCGGCGACCCACCGGATGTACGCGCCGGCCAGGCAGTCCGCCTGCTGCTCGGCGACCAGCGTCGGCGTCTTGGGCTGGGCGAGCCCGCCCTGCAATTGAACCGAATGCCCGTATTCGTGGGCCAGCACCATGGTGATCGCCATATCGCCGTGGGACCGGCGCAGCGCCGGCAGCAACACCCCACGGTCCCAGCCGATGGTCTTCTCCGGCCGGCAGAACCCGGCGTTGACCAGCCCGTAGGTGGAGAACCCGCAGAACTGCGCGTCGTAGTCGTCGGCGTCCCAGGAGACCGCCTGGTCGACGGGGGTGAATTCGCCGGCGAAGGTCTCCGGGAAGGCGTACTCCCAGTACTGCTCGATATCGCTGACCGCCTGGGCGCCGAGGTGATCGGACTCGCCGCCGTCGGTGTTCACCACGGTTCGCGTCGGCGGGGTCGCGTCCGGGCGCAGGCCGCTGGGTCCGTCTTCGGCAGGCATCCCGGCGACCTGGAACGGGTCGGAGAAGACCGACACCGGCTCACCGTCGACGCGGTGCGCGCAGCCGGAGACCACGACGGCGATCCCGGCCAGTGCCAGGACGGCGCGCAGCCGTGGTGAGCGCATGGGACGCCTTTCTGCCGGTCCGGGTCTGGCCAGGATAGTGCGCGGTCAGCCTTTCGGCGCCGCGTCGCCGGGCTCGTCTCCGTCGGCGTGCTCAGACCGCAACCGGCGCAAGGATTTTCGGACCTGCTCGCCGTCGGTGGTGGCCCAGAATGGCGGCAGTGAGGCGCGCAGGAAGCCGCCGTAGCGGGCGGTGGCCATCCGGGAGTCCAGGATCGCGACCACCCCGCGGTCGTCGGCGCGGCGCAGCAATCGGCCCGCGCCCTGGGCCAGCAGCAGCGCGGCGTGGCTGGCGGCCACCGCCATGAACCCGTTGCCGCCGCGCGCGGCCACCGCCCGCTGCCGCGCGGTGAGCAGTGGGTCGTCGGGCCGGGGGAACGGGATCCGGTCGATCAGCACCAGTGACAGCGACGGGCCCGGAACGTCGACGCCCTGCCACAGCGACAGGGTGCCGAACAAGGAGGTCTGCGGATCCCCGGCGAAGCGCTCCACCAGCGCGGCGGTGGCGTCCTCACCCTGGCACAGCACCGGGGTGTCCAGTCGCTCACGCATCGCCTCGGCTGCGGCCCGGGCGGCACGCATCGAGGAGAACAGCCCCAGGGTGCGGCCGTCGGCGGCGGCGATCAGTTCCGCGATCTCGGTGTACTGGGCGTCGGACCCGCTGCCGTCGCGCCCCGGCGGCGGCAGATGCTTTGCGACATAGAGGATTCCGGAGCGAGCGTGGGTGAACGGGGAACCGACGTCCAGGCCGCGCCAGCGCACCGGGGTCGGGCCGCCCTCCAGTCCCCAGCCGCGGGCCATCGCGTCGAACGAGCCGCCCAGCGTCAGGGTCGCCGAGGTGAGCACCGTGGTGGTCTCGGCGAACAGTCGGCCGCGCAGCAATCCCGCGACCTGCAGCGGCGCGACCCTCAAGACGGCCCTGACCTGACCGCGCACCTCGTCGCGATCCAGCCACACCACGTCGAGCCGGTCCGGGATGGCGGGGGCAAAGGAGTCCAGCACTCGCGCGGCGGTGTCGCCGAGGTCCTCCAGCGCGGCAATGGCCTCGTTGCGGGCGGCGGCGGCCTTCGGGTCGGTCGGGGAGGCGTCGATCGCGCCCCGGGCGGCGCGCGCGGCGTCGCGCAGCAGCGTCAGCACCCGGCCGAGTTCCTCATCGAGGAAGTCGATGCGGCCGGTCTCGTGGTCGTGCAGCACCGCGGCGACGTTCGCGGTGGCCGCCTCCAGGCGCTGGGACAGCTCGGCGTCCACCAGCCGGCCCACCCTCCGCAGCGCGACGCCCATCCCGGTGGCCGACAACTCCCCGGTTGCCACCCCGGTCACCCGGTCCACCAGGTCGTGGGCCTCGTCGACCACCAGCAGCCCGTGCTCGGGCAGCACCGCGGCGTCGTTGATCGCGTCGATGGCCAGCAGCGCGTGGTTGGTGACGACGACGTCGGCGCGGCCGGCCTCGGCGCGGGCTTTTTCCGAGTGGCACTCGGTGGCGTACGGGCAGCGCGACGGGCCCAGGCACTCCCGCGCCGACACGCTGACCTGCGTCCAGGCCCGGTCGGTGACGCCGGGGCGCAGTTCGTCGCGGTCCCCGGTCTCGGTGTCGGAGGCCCACTCATTGAGCCGCACCACCTCGCGCCCCAGCGAGCTCGCGGCGACCGGGTTGAACAATTCCTCTTGCGGCACATCGGGTTCGGCGTCGGACCCACTGTGCAGCTTGTTCAGGCACAGATAGTTGCCGCGGCCCTTGAGCAAGGCGAAGGTCGGCGTTCTGGGCAGCACGCCGTCGAGCGCCTGGGTCAGCCGGGGCAGATCGCGGTCGACGAGCTGACGTTGCAGCGCGATCGTCGCCGTGGACACCACTACCGGACCGTTGCCGTCGGCGGCGTGTTTAATCGCCGGCACCAGGTAGGCCAACGACTTGCCGGTGCCGGTCCCGGCCTGCACCGCGAGGTGCTCGCCGGTGTCAAACGCCTTGTCGACGGCCTGCGCCATCTGCAGCTGACCGTCGCGCCGGGCGCCCCCGAGCGCGGCGACGGCCGCGTCGAGCAATTCCGATACCGATGCCGTGATAGCTCCTAGGACGCGCCGGGCGCGATGATCCGGGTGGCGATGGCCGGCTCACCGTGGGAGAGCTTGAGACCTTCCCACGGCAAGCTGACCAAACCGTCGGCGACGCGCCGTCGGCCGTCGGCCAACTGCGTCCGCTGATCGGTGACCGGCGCGCCGTCGCGCACCAATGCGGTGCTGACCTGCCGAGACGGGTCGACGATGGTCGGCGGCTGCCCGTCGGGGTAGACGATCTCCTCGGTGACGGTCCCGGTCTGGCGGGAGGTCCGCAGCGCCTGCTTGGCCCCGCCGTGCGACGCCTTGTTGCTGGAGCGTTTGGTGACCGGAATGCCGTCGACCTCGACGAGTTTGTAGACCATCGAGGCCGTCGGCGCCCCGGATCCGGTGACCAGCGAGGTGCCCACGCCGTAGGCGTCCACCGGGTCGGCGCGCAGCGCCGCGATGGAGTACTCGTCCAGATCCCCGGACACCACGATGCGAGTCTTGTTGGCCCCCAACGTGTCCAGTTGCTCGCGGGTTTGGCGGGCCAGCACGCCGAGGTCGCCGGAGTCGATCCGGACCGCGCCGAGTTCCGGGCCGGCCGCGGCGACCGCGTTGGCCACCCCGGTGGTCACGTCGTAGGTGTCCACCAGCAGCGTGGTGCCGACACCGAGGGCGGCGACCTGGGCGGCGAAGGCGGCCGGCTCGTCGGGTCCGTCGGGCCCGGTGTGCAGCATGGTGAACGCGTGCGCGCTGGTGCCCAGCGTCGGGACGCCGTAGGTCCGGCCGGCCTCCAGGTTGGAGGTGCCGTCGAACCCGGCCAGGTAGGCCGCGCGCGCCGCGGCGACGGCCGCTCGCTCGTGGGTGCGCCGCGAGCCCATCTCGATCAGGGTGCGCCCGCCGGCGGCGCTGACCATCCGCGCGGCGGCCGAGGCGATCGCGCAGTCGTGGTTGTAGATCGAGAGGGCCAGGGTTTCCAGCAGCACGCATTCGGCGAAGCTGCCGCGCACCGACAACACCGGCGAATTGGGGAAGTACAGCTCACCCTCCGGGTAACCGTCGACGTCACCGGTGAAGCGGAAGTCGCGCAGGTAATCCAGCGTCGCCTGGTCCAGGCCGTCCAGTGACGCCAGGTCGGCGTCGGTGAAGCGGAACTGCTCCAACGCTTCGAGGAACCGGCCGACCCCGGCGACCACGCCGTACCGGCGGCCGTCGGGCAGCCGTCGGGCGAACACCTCGAACACGCAGCGGCGGTGCGCGGCGCCGTCGCGCAGCGCCGCCGACAGCATGGTCAGCTCGTACTTGTCGGTCAGCAGGGACACCGTCACGGCTTCACGCTAATGCGTGCGCGCGGCCGGGTAGCGCGTCCGGGGCGGATTGACCCGCTAGTGCCGGTTCGCCGACCCCGGCGGTCATCGAGTGAGAACTCCGGCACGCAAGTGAGAAGTGGTGGCGGGGGGCGCATCGAGTGAGAGTTCAGGGACGCGTTTGAGACGTGAGGTACGCGAGTGAGACACCACGGCGGGCGATCTCATCGGGTGGAACACCAGGGCGGTTTTGGGTCTCTGGGCCGCCACCACGTTCCATTCGACGGAGCACGCCCGCCCGGAGTTCTCACCAGCCGCCATGACTTCTCAGCCGATGACCGCTAGTGCCGCCACCTGCGACCGAACCGGGTCCCGGGCGCCGCTTAGCGATCGGCGCGCCCCGGCCCCGGCTATCCTGTGACCTATGGCTGCGTCCGCACCGACCAAGCCGGCTGATCAGCGCCAGGCCGATCAGGTCGAGAAGCTCGACTCGCCCTGGGTGACGATCGTCTGGGACGACCCGGTGAACCTGATGAACTACGTGACCTACGTGTTCCAGAAGCTGTTCGGCTACTCCGAGCCGCACGCCACCAAGCTGATGCTGCAGGTGCACCACGAGGGCAAGGCCGTGGTGTCGGCCGGCAGCCGCGAGTCCATGGAGGCCGACGTCTCCCGGCTGCACGCCGCCGGACTGTGGGCCAGCATGCAGCAGGACACGTAGCCGGTGCGCAAGTGGAAGCGGGTCGAGACCGCTGACGGCCCGCGGTTCCGATCCGAGTTGGAGCCGCCGGAGGCGCTGCTGCTGACCAATATGGTCACCTCGGTGCTGGAGATGCTCGACGAGCGCGAGGCCGAGGCGCCCGCCGACGAGCTGGAATCGCTCACCGGCATCCGGACCGGCAACCCGGAGCCGCCCGAGGACGCCACCATGTCGCGGCTGCTGCCGGACTTCTATCGCACCGACCCGCCCAATGGCGGCGACCCCGACGCGCACCCGGCCGATCTGACGCCGCAGGACTTCAACGCCGCGCTGCGCAGCATGCACGAGCCGGACATCATCGACGCCAAACGGGACGCCGCGACCACCATGCGCGACAGCATCCCTGAGGGCGGCGGGCGGCTGGAGCTGACCGAGCAGGACGCGCACGCCTGGGCGGCCGCGGTGAACGATGTCCGACTCGCGCTCGGCGAGATGCTGCAGATCGGCCCGGAGGGGCTGGACCTGCTGCCGCCGGACCATCCACTGGCCGGGCACCTGGACGTCTACCACTGGCTGACCGCGCTGCAGGAGTACCTGGTGATGTGCCTGATGGGCAAACGGGCGTGACGCGCCTGGGATCGATCACCGACGTCGCCGGGATCCGGGTCGGCCAGCATCACCGGCTGGACCCCGACGCCGCGCTCGGATCCGGCTGGGCGACCGGGACGACGGTGGTGCTGGCCCCGCCGAACACCGTCGGCTCGGTCGACTGCCGCGGCGGCGCTCCTGGCACCCGCGAGACCGAATTGCTGGACCCGGCCAACAGCGTGCGAAACGTCGACGCCGTCGTGCTTTCCGGTGGCAGCGCCTACGGACTGGCCTCCGCCGGCGGGGTGATGTCTTGGCTGGAGAAGCAGGGCCGCGGGGTGTCGCTCGGCGGCGGGACCGTCCCGATCGTGCCGGCCGCGGTGATCTTCGACCTGCCCGTCGGCGCGTGGGACAAGCGACCGGGCGCGGCGTTCGGCCGGGCGGCGGCCAAAGCGGCGAAGAAGAAGGTGGCGATCGGGACGGTCGGCGCCGGCGCCGGGGCGCGCTCCGGCGTGCTCAAGGGCGGTGTCGGCACAGCGTCGGTGACACTGTCCGGCCGGTTCGACGGCGTCACCGTCGGCGCGATCGTGGTGGTCAACAGCGCGGGCAGCGTGGTCGACCCGGAGACCGGTTTGCCGTGGATGGGCGATCTGGCCCGCACCCTGGGACTGCAGGAACCGCCCCGCGAACAGGTCACGGATTTCGCCAAGCGCGCCAAGGGCCACAACCCGTTGAACACCACCATCGCGTGCGTCGCCACCGACGCCGCGCTGGACAAGGCGGGCTGCCAGCGGATGGCGATCGCCGCCCAGGACGGGTTGGCCCGATCGATCCTGCCCGCGCACACCCCGGTCGACGGGGACACCGTGTTCGCGCTGGCCACCGGCGGTGTCGCGCTGCCGCCGGACCCGGAGACCCCGCCCCAGCTCGGACCGGACACCGCGCTGATCACCGCCGTCGGCGCCGCGGCCGCCGAGGCGCTCGCCCGCGCGGTCCTGGTCGGCGTGATCGCCGCGACGACGGTGGCGGGCGTGCCCGGCTACCGCGACGTGCTGCCCGGCGCGTTCGGCGCGGGGCGCTAGCCGTGGCGATGATGCCGCCGGCCGGCTTCCCGCCGCCCGGAGGGCCACCGGCCAAACCGGACAAGTCGGCCCCGGCCTGGAAGGTCGGCGGGCTGACCATCGCCGCCTTCATCGTCGCGCTGTGGGTCATCGAGATGATCGACGCCGCCAGTGGCCACCGGCTGGACCAGTACGGCATCCGGCCGTGGACCATCGACGGGCTGTGGGGGATCCTGTTCGCCCCACTGCTGCACGGCGGCTGGGACCACCTGATCGCCAACACCGTCCCGATCCTGGTGCTCGGTTTCCTGATGACGCTCTCCGGGATGTCCCGCTTCGTATGGGCGACGGTCATCATCTGGGTGCTCGGCGGGCTGGGCACCTGGATCATCGGCGACTGGGGACCCTGCGGCGGGCCGACCAACCACATCGGCGCCTCCGGGCTGATCTTCGGCTGGCTGACCTTCCTGCTGCTGTTCGGCTGGTTCTCCCGGCAGCCGTGGGAGATCGTCGTCGGCCTGCTGGTGCTGATCGGCTACGGCAGTGTGCTGTGGGGCGCGGTGCCGGTGCTCAACCGCTGCGGCGGGGTGTCCTGGCAGGCGCATCTGTGCGGGGCGATCGCTGGCGTCATCGCCGCCTACCTGCTGTCCGGCCCGGAGCGCAAGGCGCGGGCCGCGCGACGGGCGGCGCGCCGGTGAGCGGAGCAGTGCCGATGCGGGCGATCTCTTCCGAGGGGAAAGTACGCCCCTCGTCGAGTCGCCCGGTCGGCGTCTTCGATTCCGGTGTCGGCGGGCTGACCGTCGCTCGCGCGATCATCGACATGCTGCCCGACGAGGAGATGATCTACGTCGGGGACACCGGCAACGGGCCGTATGGCCCGCTGAGCATCGCCGAGATCCGCGCGCACGCGCTGGCGATCATGGACGACCTGGTCGACCGCGGGGTGAAGGCGCTGGTGATCGCCTGCAACAGCGCGTCCTCGGCCTGCCTGCGCGACGCCCGGGAGCGCTACGACGTGCCCGTCGTCGAAGTCATTCTGCCGGCGGTGCGACGCGCGGTGGCCACCACCCGCAACGGCCGCATCGGCGTCATCGGCACCCAGGCCACGATCACCTCGCGCGCCTATCAGGACGCCTTCGCCGCCGCGGTGGACACCGAGATCACCGCGGTGGCCTGCCCGCGATTCGTCGACTTCGTCGAGCGCGGCATCACCAGTGGCCGCCAGGTTCTCGGGCTGGCCGAGGGGTACCTGGAGCCGCTGCAGCGCGCGGACGTGGACACCCTGGTGCTGGGCTGCACGCACTACCCGCTGCTGTCCGGTCTGATCCAGCTGGCGGTGGGCGACGGGGTCACCCTGGTCTCCAGTGCGGAGGAGACCGCGAAGGATCTGTTGAAGGTGCTGACCGCCGCCGATCTGCTGCGCCCGCACGACGCGCCTCCGCCGGTGCGACGGTTCGAGGCCACCGGCGACCCGGAGGAGTTCCTGGCGCTGGCCGCGCGGTTCCTGGGCCCGGCGATCACCGGTGTGAGCCAGGCGCCGGCGTCCCGCCCGGCACGCTGAGTCAGGGACGAACCCGGCCAGCCATTTTGGTGATCATCGTCACCAGAATCAGGGATTTGCGGCACGCAACGGCGATGTCGTGATGTGCCGGTCATATCGCGTTACCTCGTGGCAAGCTAAGGATGTGCGCGTCACCATCCTTGGCTGCTCCGGCAGTGTCAACGGGCCCGGATCGCCGGCCTCGGGGTACCTGCTGACGGCGACCGGTTGCGAACCGCTGGTCATCGACTTCGGTGGGGGCGTGCTCGGGGAACTGCAGCGTTTCGCCGACCCGGGCGATGTCAATGTCTTCCTGTCTCATCTGCACGCCGATCACTGCCTGGACCTGCCCGGACTCTTCGTCTGGCGGCGCTACCACCCGACGAACAAACCCGTCGGCCGCAAGCGGATGTGGGGTCCGGCCGACACCTGGGAGCGGCTGGCGGCGGCGTCGTCGCCGTACGGCAATCACCTCGATGACTTCAACGACATCTTCGAGGTGAAGAACTTCACCGACAAGATGGAGTTCCGCTACGGCAACCTCGACGTGCTGGTGCGGGCGATGGTGCACCCCACCGTCTCCTACGGGATGCGCTTCACCGACTCCGACGGCACCGTGCTGGTGTACAGCGGCGACACCGGCATGTGCGACGCGATCGGCGAACTCGCCCAGGGCGCCGACGTCTTCCTGTGCGAAGCGTCCTGGACGCACGGCCCGCACAACCCGCCCGATCTGCACCTGTCCGGGACCGAGGCCGGGCGGATCGCCGCGGCGGCCGGTGTCGGCGAACTGCTGATCACCCACATCCCGCCGTGGACCAACCGCGAAGACGTGATCGCCGAGGCGAAGGCCGAGTACGACGGCCCCATCCACGCGGTCTCCTCCGGCGAGGCGTTCGACATTCGCAAGAAGCACTAGAGTCTTCGGGGTGTCCACTCGCGAAGACGGCCGCACCGATGACGAACTTCGGCCGGTCAAGATCACCCGAGGCTTCACCACCCACCCCGCCGGTTCGGTGCTGGTCGAATTCGGCCAGACCCGGGTCATGTGCGCGGCCAGCGTCGTCGAGGGCGTGCCGCGCTGGCGCAGGGGCTCCGGATTGGGCTGGCTGACCGCCGAATACGCGATGCTGCCGGCGGCCACCCACACCCGCTCGGACCGCGAGTCGGTCAAGGGCCGGGTCGGCGGGCGCACCCAGGAGATCAGTCGGCTCATCGGCCGATCGCTGCGCGCCTGCATCGACCTGCGGGCGTTGGGGGAGAACACCATCTCCATCGACTGCGATGTGCTGCAGGCCGACGGCGGCACCCGCACCGCGGCCATCACCGGCGCCTACGTGGCGCTGGCCGACGCCGTCACCTACCTGGGCGCCGCCGGCAAACTGTCCGACCCGCGGCCGCTGTCCTGCGCGATCGCCGCGGTCAGCGTCGGCGTCGTCGACGGCCGGGTCCGCGTCGACCTGCCGTACGAGGAGGACGCGCGCGCCGAGGTCGACATGAACGTGGTCGCCACCGACACCGGGACCCTAGTGGAGATCCAGGGCACCGGCGAAGGCGCGACGTTCCCGCGCTCGACGCTGGACAAGCTGCTCGACTCGGCCCTGGCCGCCTGCGATCAGATCTTCGAAATCCAGCGCCAGGCACTGGAATTGCCGTACCCGGGCGAACTGCCAGAAGGGCCTGCGGGCAAGAAGGCGTTCGGCAGCTAGGAGTTCCGGTGCCGCAATTGCTGGTCGCCACCCGCAACCGCAAGAAACTCGCCGAACTGCGCCGCGTGCTCGACGCCGCGCAGATGGAGCTCGAGCTGCTGTCCCTGGACGACGTGCCGGCCTACCCGGAGGCCCCGGAGACCGCCGCCGACTTCGAGGGGAACGCGTTGGCCAAAGCGCGTGACGGCTTCAACGCCACCGGGATCGCCTGTGTGGCAGATGACTCGGGGCTCGCCGTCGACGCGCTGAACGGGATGCCGGGGGTGTTGTCGGCGCGCTGGTCCGGTGGCCACGGCGACGACGTCGCCAATTACCAGTTGCTGCTGGCGCAACTGACCGATGTGCCCGACGAGCGGCGCGGCGCCGGGTTCGTGTCCGCCTGCGCGCTGGTGTCCGATCGCGGCGAGACGGTGGTCCGCGGCCAGTGGCGCGGGACGATCGCGCGAGAACCCCACGGCGACAGCGGTTTCGGTTACGACCCGGTGTTCGTGCCCGAGGGGGAGTTGCGGTCGGCGGCGCAGCTGTCGCCGGCGGAGAAGGACGCCTCCTCGCATCGCGGTCGGGCGCTGGCGCTGCTCGTCCCCGCGCTGCGCGAACTGAGCTGAATCCGCGCCCGCAGATCCTTCGGCGCGGTGAGCCAATTCAGCGCCCACGCCAGCGGGATCGTCAGCAGCAGCGTCAGGGACCACAACCCCAGCGCGGAGCCGGTGAACCCGGGCCAGCCCAGCACGTACTCCATGGTCGCCACCATCACCACGATGTGCAGCAGGAAGATCTCGTAGGAGATCTCCCCGAGGAACACCATCGGCCGAGTGCTCAGGAAGCGGTGCCACCAGCCGGTGTCGCCGAGCGCCAGTGGCGCCAGCAGCAGCGTCGCGAACAACGCGTACATCAGCGGGACGACGATCGGCTGCCACGGCCGCACCGGATCCAGATAATGCCCGCCGATCAGCGAGTTGGCCGACAGCAAGAACGTCGCGACCGCGATAGGCAGGGCGACCCGAGCTCGGCAGTGGGCCCGCCTGATCTGCAGGATCACCAAGGCCATTCCGCCGGCGAACGGCGCGAGGTGCGCGGGCAGCCACATCCCGGCGGCCATCGGCAACAGGTGGGTGGAGTGCAGCACCACCAGCCAGATCGGTTCGATCAACGCTAGGGCGGCGATCAGCCACAGCACGGCGGCCGGACTGCGGGCGCCGCCGTCGCGGCGGCGCAGCAGCAGATAGGCCAGCACCGGGAGAATCGCGTAGAACGACACCTCCACGGCCAGGCTCCACATCTGCGGCAGGCCGATGTGCAGCCGGGTCGCCATGTAGTCGAACGTGTAGATGTGGGTCAGCGTCAGGTAGCGCAGCAGTCCGTACCAGCTCTGACCGGGGTTCTCGCCGCCGCCGGTGTAGACGGCGTAGAACGCGAAGGTGACCAGCACCGCGACGACGTAGGCCGGCACGATGCGTCGGAACCGCCGTCGCGCATAGCGTTTCGTCGACGGCGTGCGCCCGCCCGCGAGCGCGGCGCGGGCCCACGGCCGGAAAAGCAGGAAGCCCGAGAGCGCGAAGAAGATCGGCACACCGATCTCCAACCGGGCGAAGATATTGCCGGTGTAACCGTGCGGGATCTTGCCGGTGACGAATCCGCAGTGGGTGCCGATCACCAGGATCGCGGCGATCGCGCGAAGCCCGGTCAGCGCGCCGTCGCGGCTGATCGAACTCGCAGGCATGGTCAGATTCTATCGACGCCCGTTAGTAAGCCTGGCTAATTGCGAGTACGCTGCCGATACGTGGACTTCAGCCGGATGACCGTGCGAACCCGGCATCCGAGCGTGCTGGTGGCAGTGCTGGCCGCCGCCGGAATCAGCGTCTCGCTCACCCAGACCCTGATCGTCCCGATCATTCCCGAGCTGCCCGCCATGCTGGGCGCCGACTCCGCCAACGCGTCCTGGGCGGTGACCGCCACCCTGCTCGCCGCGGCGGTGGCGACCCCGCTCTACGGCCGCTTCGGCGACCTGTACGGACCGCGCCGGATGCTGATCATCTGCGCGCTGGCGCTCGCCGCCGGATCCCTGATCTGCGCGCTGAGCGATTCGTTGGCGCCGTTCGTGGCGGGCCGGGCGCTGCAGGGCCTCGGCATGCCGATCGTCCCGCTGGGGATCTCGGTGCTGCGCTCCTCGGTGCCGCCGGACCGGGTCGGTTCGGCGATGGGGGTGATGAGCTCGTCGCTGGGCGTCGGCGGCGCGATGGGACTGCCGCTGTCGGCGATCATCGTCCAGCACACCCACTGGCACGCCTTGTTCTGGCTGGCCACCGGGCTCGGGGCGCTGGCGACGGTGCTCTTCGCGACGCTGGTGCCGCCGGTGCCCGCGGTCTCGACGGGCCGTTTCGACCCGCTGGGCACCGTGCTGCTGACGGCCGGGCTCTTGGCGTTGCTGCTGCCGATCTCCAAGGGCGCCTCCTGGGGCTGGGGTTCGCCGCTGACGGTGGGGATGTTCGTCGCCTCGGCGGTCATCTTCGCGGTGTTCGCGCTCTGGCAGCTGAAGATCCCGTCGCCGATCGTCGACCTGCGCACCACCTTCCGCCGCCCGGTCCTGTTGACGAACCTGGCGTCGGTGTCGATGGGTTTCGCCTGGTTCACCTTGATGCTGGTCAGCCCGCAGGTGCTGGAACTGCCGACCTCGCTGGAGCACGGGTTGGGGCAGTCGCTGATCGCCACCGGGTTGTGGATGGCGCCCGGCGGCCTGGCGATGATGGTGTTCTCCTCGGTGTCGGCGGCGGTCGCCAAACGCCGCGGACCCAAGTTCACTCTGGTGCTGGGCTGCGCGATCATCGCGGCGTCGTTCCTGGCCGGGCCCTGGCTGCTGGGCAGCGCGCCGCTGGTGATGCTGCTGGGCATCATCGTCAGCGTCGGGGTGGGGTTCGGGTTCGCCGCATTGCCTGCCCTGATCAACGCCGCGGTCCCGATCACCGAGACCGCGGCCGCCAACGGCATCAACGCGCTGGCCCGGTCGCTGGGCACCTCGATCTCCTCGACGGTGATGACCGCGATCCTCACCGCCATGGTGGTCTGGGCGCCGGCCACCGCCGACGCGCCGGCTCACCCGGTGCCGAGCGCGGCGGGCTTCACCGCGGCGCTGCTGGTCGCCGGTGCGGTGGCGCTGGTCGCGACCGTGCTGGCCATGCTGATCCCGGACCCGATCGCGGCCCTGCGGGATGAGCCGGCGTAGCGGGTGCTGCGGGACCTTCTACGGGGCGGCCGTCTCAGCCGTTCTGCGTGCGTCCAGATCGAAATTTCATTGTGTGTGCGTCCAGATCGGGAATCTGGCCAAATCAACGATCCACGCGCACTCACGATGACTGCGGAACCAAAGCCTGGGCAACGCTGCTCCGTCGAGCGCGGGCCGGCTCAGCGCTCAGAAGTCGAAGGGCTCAGAAGTTGAAGCGCTCCCGGATCTCCTGAGTCTTGAAGTGCTCGACGACGATGCCGACGATCGGGATGGTGCCCGCGATCAGCACACCGATGGTCTTGCCGATGCTCCAGCGCACCTTGACCGCGAGGTTGGCGGCCGACATCAGGTAGGCGAAGTAGCACCAGCCGTGCACGATCGCGATCCAGTTCGGAGGGTTCGGCACCTGCATCACGTACTTCACGTACATCTCGTAGACCAGCGCGATCAGCCAGATACCGGTCGCCCAGGCCAGCACCCGGTACAGATTCAGCGCCTTGCGGATCGAGTCCACGGAGGCGACGACGGGTTGCTCGGGGTTGGTCATGCAGAGGTCCTGTCCTGCGGGGCGCCGGGCACGTCACCACGGCGATCGTCATTGTGCGGATGCGGGGTGTCGTCGGCGCCGGGCAGCGACGACAGGTACTGGTTGTACTCGGAGAGCACCGGGTCGTCGTGCCCGGCCAGGGTGGCCGCCGACGGCCGCGGGGGCAGCAGATCCTCGGGGATCTCGGTCGGACGGTCCGGCCGGGGCGCGGGCTGCGGTTCGGACTCCAGCAGCACGAACTTGCGGTAGGCGTAAATGCAGAACACCGCGAACGCGGGCCACTGCAGCGCGTAGCCCAGATTCTGGAACGTCCCGGAGTTGGATTCCCAGCGCGACCACTGCCACCAGGCCAAAAGCATGCACACCGTCGCGCCGGCGAGCGCCAGCACGATCAGTGCTGGGCGATGGCGGCGGGGCGAAGACACGCTTCGACGGTACCGCGAGCTGGTCGGCCGGTTGGAATCAGTTGGCTCGTTGCCGGGCCAATGTGTCGGCGATCACGCGCACGCCGTCGGGGAAGGAGCCGGGGTCGGGCCCGCAGAAGCTGAGTCGCAGGTAGCGCCCGGTCGGCTCGGCGGGGAACCAATTGTCGCCGGCGGCCACCAGCACACCTGACGTCTCGCAGTTGCGGACGAGTGCGGGCAGGTCGGTGTCGTCGGGCAGGCGCGCCCATAGGTGCAGGCCGCCGCGGGGTGGTTCGACGTGGGCGTCGGGGAGGTGGGCGCGGATCGCCTCGACGAGCAGGTCCCGACGGGCGGACAGCTGTTGGCGCAGACTCCGCAGGTGGGTGGTCCAGGCGGGTTGGCTGACGACGTCGAGGGCCGCGGCCTGCAGCGCGGCGCTGACGTACATCGACTGGGCCTCGGCGTCGGCGAGGATGCGCTCGCGGGCGGGTCCGCGAGCGATCAGCCCGGCCACCCGGATCGACGGCGAAACGCTCTTGGTCAGCGACCGGATGTATACCACGTGGCCGCCGTCGTCACGGGCGGCCAGCGGAACGGGGTCCGCGTCGATGCCGAAGTCGTGCGCCCAATCGTCCTCGATGAGGAAGGCGCGCCGGTCCCGCACGATGCGCAGGACCTCGTCGGCGAGCGCCGGGCACCACTGTCCGCCGGTCGGGTTGGCGAAGTTCGGCTGGGCGTAGAACGCCCGGGCCCCGGTGCGGACGAAGGCGTCGTCGAGCGCGACCGGGTCGGGGCCGTCGGGTCCGCTGGGGACCGGGATGAGTCGCACCCCGACCTGCGCTGCCGCCAGGATCGCGCCCCAGTAGCTCGGTGACTCGATCAGCAGGGGCCGGTCGGCGCCCACCAGAGCGCGGAACAAGGTGCCCATCCCGCTCTGGCTTCCGGGCAGCACGATGGCGTCACCGGGCGCCGGTGGGGACAGACCCGGGGGAGTGGCGCTACCAAGCTCGTCGGCGAACCACGCCCGCAGGTCGGGCAGGCCGGCGGTCGGTGGGTGGCGTAGCGCGGCGGCGCCGCGGGCGGCCCGGGAAAGGGCGGAGCGCACCAGCCGTTCGGGCAGCAGCTCCTTGTCCGGGTAGCCGCCGTGGAACGCGATGACATTGTGGCCCGCGGTGCGCAGTGGTGTGGGCAGCGACGGCATGCGGTGCTGTGGTGATCCCAATGCCGCTGTTTGCCAACCGTAATCATGGGGACGCGCGGTTCGGGTGGCCCGCACGAAGGCGCCGATGCCGGCGCGGGTTTCGATCAGGCCCTGCGCGGACAGTGTCCGCAGCGCCTTCTGCACGGTGACCGGACTCGCGTCGTGCTCGGCGACCAATGTCCGGGTGGACGGCAGCTGCGCGCCGGGCGCCGCGGTGGCCACCCATATTCGCAGTGCGTCGGCGATTCGATCACTGCTACTCTTTGACATGAGAATAGAGGATAGCGCTACTCTAATTGTGTCGCACCCGCTATCAACCCGGCCAACCGGGCTGTGGTGGGGCCTGCTCGGTGTGTTCGCCTTTTCCTTCACCGTGCCGTTCACGCGGATCGCGGTGTCCGGCGGCGGTATGTCGCCGCTGTTCGTCGGCGCCGGCCGCGCGGTGATCGCCGCGACCATCGCCGCGGCGGCGCTGTGGCTGACCCGCCAGCTTCGCCCGCACGGCCGGCAGTGGGCGCGGCTGGCGGTCGTCGCCGGCGGCGTTGTGCTCGGATTCCCGGTGCTGACCGCCTACGCCCTGACCATCACCTCGGCCAGCCACGCCGCGGTGGTGATCGCGGTGCTGCCAGCGGTGACCGCGGTGATGGCCGTGCTGCGGGGCCACGAGCGGCCCGGCCGGCGCTTCTGGATCGCGGCGATCGCCGGCGCCGTCGCCGCGGTGGCCTTCGCGATAGTCCGCGGGGTCGGCACGCCGAGTCTCGGCTGGGCGGATCTGCTGCTGCTCGGCGCGGTCGTGGCGTGTGCGATCGGTTACGCCGAAGGTGGCCTGCTGTCTCGGGAACTCGGTTCCTGGCAGACGATTTCGTGGGCGCTGGTGCTCGCGGCCCCGGTCATGGTGGTGCTCACCGCCGTCGCGGTCATCCAGTTGCCGCCGACGGGTTCGGCGCTGGAGTGGGGCGCCTTCGGCTACCTGGGCGCGGTCTCGATGTTCCTTGGCTTCGTCGTCTGGTACCGCGGGCTGGCCATCGGGCCGATGGCCCAGGTCAGTCAGGTGCAGCTGGCGCAACCGGTGATGACGATCTGTTGGGCGGCGCTGCTGCTGGGCGAACACGTCGACGCCGCAACGGTGCTCGGCGGGGCCGCGGTGATCTGCTGCGCGTTGCTGGCGGTGCGGGCGCGAAACTCCTGACGCGCCACAGCGCCCAGCGCCGCCGGATGTGCTGAGATGGAGAGAGGCCTTGAACGTTTCGGCAGGGAGGTTCATCGTGGCGCATTCCATCGTGATCGGCGCGGGGATGGTGGGTCTGGCCACCGCGTGGCATTTGCAGGAGCGCGGTGTCGAGGTCACCGTCATCGACCGCGCGGGTGTGGCAGCCGGGTCGTCCTGGGGCAACGCCGGCTGGTTGACTCCCGGCAAGGCGATCCCGCTGGCGGACCCGAGCCTGTGGACCTACGGTCCCACCGCGCTGCTGGATCCCGATGCGGCACTGCACGTTCCGCTGCGCGTCGACGTCAACCTGTGGTCGTTCCTGGCGCGTTTCGCCGCGCACGGCACCCGGCGGGCCTGGGACGCCACCATGGCCGCCCTCACCCCGATCGACAAGATCGCGCTGGGCTGCTTCGACGAGCTGTCCGCTGGCGGGGTCCAGGCATGGACCCGGGAGGGCCCGTTTGTGATCGGGTTCGCCCAGCCGTCGGACGCCACCGCGTTCCTGCGGGAGATCGAGGGCGCGCGGCGGCATGGTCAGGACGTGCCGCTCACCCCTCTAGACGATCCGCGCGAGCTGTGCCCGATCCTGTCGGAGCGGGCGACGGCCGCCTACCGGCTGGACGGTCAACGATTCCTCGAGCCGGGGCCGTACCTGGAGGCGCTCGGCGAGTCGGTGGTCGAGCGCGGGGCGAATCTGCGGGTCGGCGCCGCGGTCACCACCGTCGTCGGCGGTCCGCATCCGGCCGTCGTGCTGGCCACCGGGGAGCGGCTGGAGGCCGACTCGGTGGTCGTCGCCACCGGCGCGTGGCTGCCGAAACTGGCGCGCGGGCTCGGGGTGCGCACCCGCGTGCAGGCCGGTCGCGGCTACTCGTTCACCGTGAAAACCGATGTGCCGGTTGAGCATCCGCTGTACCTGCCCAAGCAGCGCATCGCCTGCACCCCGTATCAGGGGCGGTTCCGGATCGCCGGGACCATGGAGTTCCGTCGGCCCGACGAGCCGCCGCAGCCGCGCCGGATCCAGGCAATCGTCAACCAGGTTCGGGAACTGCTGACCGGGGTGGACCTCGACGATCGGCACGACGAATGGGTGGGCTCGCGTCCGGTCACCCCGGACGGGCTTCCGCTGGTGGGCGCGACCCGATCGCCCGGGGTGTTCGTCGGTGGGGGACACGGGATGTGGGGCATCGTGCTGGGTCCGGCGACCGGGAAGATGCTGGCCAAACAGATCGTCACCGGGGAAGTGGACCCGACCATCGCCCCGTTCGACCCGCTGCGCTGAGGGGCTGGACACGGCGATCGCTGCGGCGCGGACGGGCGGTACGATCAATGCCGTCGCGGGCGTGCTGAAATTGGCAAACAGGACGGTTTTAGGTGCCGTTGCTCGAAAGAGTTTGTGGGTTCGAGTCCCACCGCCCGCACTACGCGCCGTCTCAACCGCAGGCGCAGAACTCGTTGCCCTCCGGATCGCGCATCACCCACCAGCGACCCGCGGGCCCCTGATCCACAAGCCCCACCCGCGTCGCGCCGAGTTGCTCAAGGCGCAGGACCAGGGCGTCGAGGTCCCCGCCGTCGTCGTGCACATCGATGTGCAGGCGGTTCTTGCCCGCTTTCGGCTCCGAAATCTGCTGGAACAGGATCCGGCGGCCGTGCCCCACGCCGCTGAACGCGTCGAACGGGTCATGGGGATGCCGGACCGCCGCGAGACCCGCGAACCGCTTGCCGCCGCCGTGCTCGGCCACCGCGGACTCCGGTAGCTGCCGCTCCGAGAGCAGGTGCTCGATCAGCGCGCTGGGGTCCTCGACCTGGTAGCCCAGCGCGTGCGCCCAGAAATCGGCGATCGCGTTGGCATCCGTGCAGTCGATGACCAGCTTCCAGTGCAGCGCCACAGCTTGATGCTAGTCGACGGCTGAGGTCACTCCGGCCCGGAGAAGGTCAGACCCTCGCTGATCAGCGGGCCGTCCAGCAGGGCCTTGTCCTCGGCAAAACCCATCGACATCCGCCACGGCGCGTGATCGCCCTGCTTGGGCAACCAGCTAACCGACCGCTGCACATATCCGGCGCCGAAGTCCAACAGCGGGCGGGTTTCCATCCCGGGAGCGGCTTGCACGCAGGCGACGTCGTAACCGTGTTCGTCCATGTAGTCGAACAACTGGCACACGTACGGGCACAGGATGCCGACCTTCAGCGTCCAGGACGAGTTGGTGTAGCCGACGATGATCGACAGGTTCGGCACCCCCGACAACATGGTGCCGCGGTGCACCACACAGTCCGACAGGGTCACCGGCTTGCCGTCGACCGACAATGCCATACCGCCGAAAAGCTGCAGGTTCAGCCCGGTCGCCGTGACGATGATGTCTGCGTCGAGGTGGTCGCCGCTTTCCAGCTGGATCCCGGTCTCGTCGAACGTGACGATCCGGTCGGTGACCACATCGGCCTTGCCCTTGCGGATCGCGGTGAACAGGTCCGCGTTCGGGACCGCGCACAGTCGCTGGTCCCACGGGTTGTACGGCGGGTTGAAGTGGGTGTCGACGTCGTAGCCGCGCGGCAGCGCCCGGGCGTTGACGAACCGGATGAGCTTGCGCGCGGCTTTCGGGTGGTTTTGGCAGAACGAGTAGATCATCCGACCCTTGCCGATATTGAACCGCCGCGCCAACGCGTAGCCGCGCTCATCCCCGAATGCCTTCTGCAGGCCGATGGCAACCGGATCCACCTTGGGCAGCGGCATGATGTAGCTCGGGGTGCGTTGCAGCATGGTGATTTTGGCGGTCTTGTCGGCCATCGACGGGATCAGCGTCACCGCCGTCGCGCCGCTGCCGATCACCACCACCTTCTTCCCGGCGTAGTCGAGGTCCTCCGGCCAATGCTGCGGGTGCACGATCTGCCCCTGAAAGCGATCCCGGCCCTCGAAGACCGGCGTGTACCCCTCGTCGTAGTTGTAGTAGCCGGTGCCGGCGAAGATCCACCACGCGGTCATCTGGAATCGCTCGCCGCTGTCGGACCGCTCGACGGTCACCACCCAGTGCCGCTTGGCGCTGTCCCAATCGGCGGCGACGACGCGCTGCCCGCAGCGGATCCTGTCCCGCAGCCCGTTCTCGTCGACGGTCTCCTGCAGGTAGGCCAGGATCTGGTGAGCGTCGGCGATCGCCTCCCGCTCCGTCCACGGCTTGAAGTCGTAGCCGAAGGTGTGCAGGTCGGAATCCGAGCGGATGCCGGGGTACTTGAACAGGTCCCAGGTGCCGCCGAGGCGATCGCGGCCCTCCAGAATCACGATGCTCTTCTCCGGATGCTCGACGGCCACATAGCGGGCGGCGCCGATGCCCGAGATTCCGGCGCCGACCACCAGGACGTCGACGTGCTCGACGGGGATTTCGGCGTCCGCGGTCTCGATGCTCGGGGTGCTCATCGGCTAAGCATGGACTGGCGACGGGGTGGATGCGAGGACAATCGGCGTCTGAATTGAGGCCCAATGGCGCGCCGCGCCCGCGCGCGTCGGAAAAAGCCCAGCTCAGCGGGTAGGCAGGGTGACGATCAGCGAGCGGATCTCCCGAACGATGAGTTCGGGCTCGGTCATCGGGATGAGATGCCCGGACTCGCGGGCGATCACGTACTTTCCGCGGGCGCAGTGCGTGGCCCGGGTCAGGTGCGAGGCGTTCATCTGGTGCCGGACGAACTCGGGCATGCCGTCGGCGGCCAGTCCGCCGGAGATCACCGTCACCGGGATGTCGCCGAGGTCCGGGGGATGCTCGCGCCACTGCTCCAGTTCGTCGAGGAAGGTGAGCGCTTGACGCTCCTGGGTTTCCAGCACCCCGACGGTGAAGCCCTCATTGCGCAGGTCCTCGCGCACATCCTGCTCCGGGACCGCGTCGATCTGCTTGTCGAACAGCAGCGGGAGAACTCCGAGTCGGGCCAGCACCTTCCCGATGTCGAGGAAGACCTTCTCGCCGACCCGGAACGGCGTGCTGAACAGCATCTCCGCGGCCTCGTCGGTGGGGTCGACGAGAACCAGGCCGCGGACCTCGGCGGGCCGCCGCGCGGCCGCCAATCGCACGATCGGCCCGCCGGCGCTGTGGCCCACCAGGACAAACGGGCCGGTGTTATCGCGGCTGAAGTGGTCGATCACGTCGCACAGGTCGTCGGCCATCCGGTCCAGGGTGCGCGACTCGGGATCCGGCTCGGAGTGCCCGAGTCCGGCGCGGTCATAGACGATGGCCCGGGTGAAGGGCGCGACACCGTGTTGAACCGCGGACCAGGAGGACCGGGTGGCGCCGGAGCCGGCCTCGAAAACCACGGTGGGACAGCCTGGTTCGGGGCCGGGCAGCAGCTGGGCGTAGAGCCGTCGCCCGTCGCGGGTGGGAACCCAGACCGGCTCGCCCTGGCTGTGCTGGGTCATCGTCAGATCATGTTGTTGCGCGTCAGCCAGCGCATCACCGGCCAGCCGATGATCACCGGCAGCCAGCAGGTCAGGATGCGGTAGAGCAGCACCGCGGGCACCGCGACGCCCATCGGCACGCCGAACGCGGCCAGACCGCCGATCAACGCGGCCTCCACCGCGCCGACGCCACCGGGAGTCGGGGCCGCCGACGCCAGTGTTCCGCCGACCATGGTGACGACGGTGACCGTCACGAACGAGGTGTCCCCGCCGAACGCCCACACGCTGGCCCACAGCGCCAGTGCGGCGCCCAATGTCGTTGCGGCGCAACCGAGGATGATCAGTCCCAGCCGCTTGGGCTCGCGCGCCAGTTCGCGTAGGTCGACGAGCACCTCGGCGAGTTTGGGCGCCAGTTCGGTGCCCAACCAGCGGCGCAGCCGGGGCACGAACATGAACGTGCCCAGCACTCCGAGCGCGGCGCCGCCGAGCAGCCACAACACCGTCGCCGACGGCACGAAGCGCGACAGGTCGGTGCGCGCGCCGGCTGCCACGCTGAACACGAGCAGCAGCGCCAGGTGGGTGATGACCTGCACCGACTGCTGCAGTGCGACCGCGGTCGTCGCGCGCACCGCGCCCAGGCCGCCCTTCTGCAGGAACCGGGCGCTCAGCGCCAGGCCGCCGACGCCGGCCGGCGTGGTGGTGGCGGCGAAGGTGTTCGCGAACTGCATGATCGTCAGATTGCGGAAGCTCACCTGCCCGTCGGCGCAGGTCCACAGCGCCAGCGCGGCGCCGAGGTAGGTCATTATCGACACGGCCAGCCCCAGTAGCGCCCACCACCAGTTGGCGCTGCGCAGTTCGGAGAAGAAGGTCGGCAGCGTGCTCAGGAACGGGTACGCCACGTACACCAGGGCCACCAGCAGCACCAGCTGGATGATCTGGGAGCGGGTGAACCGGGTGATGGTCTCGGTCTGGATCTGATCGGCGCCGGTCTGCTTCTGCACCTCGTCGCGGGCCGCCGCCAGCAGCGCCGACTCGTCGGGCACCGCGCGGCGGATCCGCGGCGGCATGGCGGCCTTGGTCAGCCGGCGCGAAGCCCCCAACACCGCGTCGCGGCCGAAGACCTCGATCGCGGCGGTCACCGTCGGCTCGGCCCCGTACACCGCGGTGGTGGTCACCAGCAGCTGCGCGATATCGGCCTGCATGCCGACGTCGGTGGCGCCGAATTCGGCCTTGCCGAAGCCGCCGAACAGCACCGTGCCATCGTCGTCGGTGAGCTCGCTGACCCGAAGGTCGCCGTGCGAGATCTGCGCCTCGTGCAGTTTGGCCAGGCTCTGCCAGATCTGTTCGACGGGGACCTCGGTGTTGATCGGGCGGCCCCGGGCGGCGGTGCGGGCGTACAGCATCCAGCCGCGTTCCAGCGCCGACAGCGCGACCGTCGAGGTGTTGGCCAGGCCCAGGTCGCCGATCGCGACGGACATCAGCGCGCGGTGTTCGACGGCGCGCTGCATCGACGCGTGCAGCGGGGCGGTTTCGGAGCTGCGCAGCCGCAGTTTGCGCCAGAACTGGCGCAGCAGGCCGCCGCTGCGCTGGTTCGGCCCGTACAACTCGATCAGCGCGGCGCCGGGCACCGGGCCGGACGGCTGCCACGGCATCCGGCGGGGGAACGGCCGGGTCGGCTTCGCCGGCTCCGGCTCCCGCGCCGCCGGCTCCTCCGGGCCGTCATCGGGGTCGGCCGGTAGTACCGCCGCGGCGTTCTCGGCGGGCGCCACCGCGATGCCCCCCGGGATCTGGTCGCTGCAGGTGGCCTGCAACACCAGGGCGCCGGGGCCTGCCGGACGCACCACCGTCAGCGCCGTCACCTGGTAGCCGCGGCGGGCCAACGCTCGAACCGCGCCCTCCAGCGGCACCTCCAGAGCCGGGGTGCCCGACACCAGGATCACCAGCGCCCCGATGAACCAGCCGACCGCCAAACCGAGCAGCGAACGGGCCGGCACGACGGCGCTGACCACCAGGTGGATCGGCACGAACGCGAGCAACAGGGCCCACCACCAGCGCCGCCAGCGTGACGGCAGCCAGGGGCCGGACACCGTGAGCATCGCGGCCAGCATGGCGATCCAGCGGGGATCGTCGAGGAATCGGGCCAGCACGGTGTCCAGCCGCTCGTCCATGTCGAAATGCCATTGCGGCGCGGCGAATCCGTTGGGGCTGATCGACAGTGACAGCACCGCCGCGGCGGCCGCGGCGGCGTAGGCGCCGAGCAGTTTCCACTGCCGTCCCGCGACCAGCCCGATCAGAATCGCGAACGGCAACGCCAGGATCGCGACGCCGTAGACCAGGTAGACGAGGTTGGACTGGGTGGGAGTGAGCACTCCGACGATGTCGGAGATGGATCGCTCCAACGCCTCCCAGTCATTGCGGGTGATGACCGAGCTGGTGACGATCACGGCCAGCAACATCCCGGACAGCCCGAGCCGGATCAGATCGTTGGTGCGACGGTTCCAGGGCAGCAGGAGTTTGCCGGTGACCGCGATATCGCGTCCGTCAACTCGCATCCACCCTGGTCTTTCTACCTCGGTCCGCAGCTGGTCGGCGGTTCCCGAGTCAATCTACTGGGTGGATCTAGCATGGTGGCGTGGCCGACGACGAACTCGAGCTGGTGTCCACCCCGCTGGGCAGGCTGTGGCTGTGGCTGGCAGTCGGGGCGGCGCTGATTTTGCTGGTCGGGCTGATCACGGTGATCGCCACCCGTGAGCCGGAGTCCGACGGCAATCCGTCGACGCCGGGCGCCGCGGCGGGGACCACCACCACGACGGTCTCCATGCCGGCCTTCGCCGAGATCGACGTCGTCGCCGACGATTACCAGGAGTCGCCCGGCTACTACCGGTTCAGCTATATGCAGACCCCGCTGCGGGAGTGCGCGATTTTCCCGGTGCGCGGGTCCGGTGACGACGCCGAACGAGGGTTGGCCTGCAATGTCGAGTTCCCGTCGAACACCGGTCCGGTGACCGAGGGCCCGTTCCAGGGACCGCCGAACCAGGTGCTGATCGTGCCGCCGGACGGCCCGAAGAACTCGATCGGCGAAGGCGGGCCCGAGGCGGCGCCGGCGCTGCCGGAGCATCACCGGATCACGGTGGGATCGGTGACCTGCCTGGCGCTTCCCGACGACGGCGTCGACTGTCAGACCCCGACCGGCGGTTTCCGGTTCGAGGACGGGCTGCTGCACAAGCGCTGAGGTTCAGCGAGGCTCGGCGGAGCTTGCGGAGCCGAGTCGAAGCTGGAACCGAACATCAAGCGCTCAGGTTCAGCGAGGCTCGGCGGAGCGTGCGGAGCCGAGTCGAAGCTGGAACCGAACATCAAGCGCTCAGGTTCAGCGAGGCTCGGCGGAGCGTGCGAGCGGCCAAGGACGGCACGTTTTCCTTGGCGAGCGGCCACCTACTGCACGTTTTCCTTCGCGAGTGGCCACCTAGCGCACGAGGGGCCAACGATGCACACAAAGGCCCAGGACAGCCCTGCGCGAGGCGGACGCCATGGAGCCCTCGTGCGCTAGGTGGCCACTCTCGGAGGTTTTTGTGCCAGAACTGGCCACTGGGAAGGGTTTTCGTGCGCTACTTGGCCACTCAAGGGGTTCGCCGCCGGTGACGTCACGCCGACGTGAGCTTGAGCGCGTGCTGCTCGACGGTCTCTTCGTCGAGCAGCACGCGCAGTGCCGCGTCGCCGAGCGGGATGAAACTGTCGGCGCTGCTGACCCGCGAGATCGCCCCGGCGAAGCCGTTCTCCACGAGGGCGGCGAGCACGCTCTGGCCGACGCCGCCGCTGCGGCGGGTCTCGTCGACGATGAGCACCCGTCCGGTCGCCTCCGCCTCGCGCAGAATGTCGTCGACCGGCAGCGGCGCCAGCCACCGCAGATCCAGCACCCGGGCGTTGACGCCGCGCTGCGCCAACCGCGCCGCGATCCGCAGGCTCATCGGCACGCCGTTGGCGAAGCTGATCAGCGTCAAATCCTCGCCGTCGCCGTGGGTGCGCCCCACCCCGATCGTGGGATCGACGGCTTCGCCGGTGGACAGCCAGCCGCCGTCACCGCCGGTGTGCAGGTCTCGGGTGTGGTACAGCGCAATGGGTTCCAGGAACACGCTCAGCGTTCCGGCCGCCGCGGCAGCGGCCGCGCAGGCGCGCAGCATCGCCGCGGCGTCGTCGGGATGCGACGGGGACGCCACCGTCAGACCGGGGATGTCCAGCAGCGCGGCCACCGAGTTGTCGTTGTGGAAGTGCCCGCCGAAGCCCTTCTGGTAGCCGTAGCCGGCGACCCGGACCACCGCCGGGTTGCGGTACTGGCCATTGGAGAAGAAGTCCAGGGTGGCGCCCTCGCCGCGGAGCTGATCGGCGGCATTGTGCAGATAGGCCAGGTACTGAATTTCCGGGATGGGCAACATCCCGTTGAGGCCCGCTCCGAGCGCCAGGCCGAGAATGGTCTGCTCATCGAGGATGGTGTCGAACACCCGGGACCGCCCGAAGCGCTTCTGCAGTCCGCGGGTGACCCCGTACACGCCACCCTTGCGTGCCACGTCCTCGCCGAAAAGGGTTGCTCCGGAATGGGTTTCCAGAACATCGACCAGCGCGGCGTTGATGGACTGGGCCAACGTCAACCCGGAATCGCCGGTGGAACGGGTGGCCGAGGACACGTCCCTGGCGCGTTGGGCGGTGGTGGTCAGCGGCGTGAGAACGGCCTCGGCGCTGTCGAGTTGCGGCAGCTCGCAGACCTCGTCGGCCAGTGCCGCGACCACCTCCCGCTTGTCCTCATATAGTCCGAGCACCTCCTCGGGCGCCAGGCCGCCGTGCTCGATCAGCCAGCGGGCGGTGGCCAGCACCGGGTCCCGCGGGTAGTCGGCGCTGATCTCCGCCGTTGTGCGGTAACCGGTTTCGACGTCGGAGCCGGCGTGCCCCATCAACCGGACGGTGCGCAGGTGCAGGAACGCCGGGCTGCGCCTGCCGCGCACCCAGTCGGCGGCAGCCGTGGCGGCGGCCGCGGCCCCCGCCACGTCGGCGCCGTCGGCCTCGAAGTAGGCCAGTCCGGGCAGATTCGCGTAGCTGGACGCGATCCAACCGGCCGGGGTGCGGGTGCTGATCCCGATGCCGTTGTCCTCGCACACCAGCAGCAGCGGCACGGGCAGCCCGCGGAACGCCGCGTTGCGGGCGGCGTTGATCGCGCCGACCGCGGTGGAATGATTCGCCGACGCGTCACCAAAGCTGCACGCCACCACCGCATCCGCCGGCCACGGGCAGTCCGCGCTGCGTTGCGCGGCGGCCAGCGTGAAGGCCATCCCGAACGCCCGCGGCAGGTGCGAGGCGATGGTCGAGGTCTGCGGGATCACCGCCAGGTCGTGGCGCCCCCACACCTTGTGCCGGCCGCCGGCGATGGGCTCGTCGGTCGCTGCCACCATGCCCAGCAGCACATCGCGCAATGCGTCGCGCTCGGAGTCCCGCTGCGCGGCGCGGGCCAGGAAGAACCCGCCGGATCGGTAGTGCAGCAAGGCCGGATCGTCTGCGCGCAGCGCCGCGGCCACCACCGCGTTGGACTCGTGGCCGGCGGAGCCGATGGTGTAGTAGCCGCGCCCGCGAGCGCGCAACGCCCGGGCCGCCAGGTCCAGGTGCCTGCTGCCGATCTGCGCGTCGAAGACCGCCAGCGCCTCCTTGACCGAAAGGCCCGGTTCGCCGGCTGCGGAACCCGGATGGGCCCGCAGCGCGGCGACGAAGTAGTCGTCAATGGGTTCGGCCATCGGTCAGCCGAAATTGACGCCCTGGGCCAGCGGCAGGTCGTGGGAGTAGTTGATGGTGTTGGTCGCCCGGCGCATATAGCCCCGCCACGCGTCCGACCCGGATTCCCGTCCGCCGCCGGTGGTCTTCTCGCCGCCGAACGCGCCGCCGATCTCCGCGCCCGAGGTGCCGATATTGACATTGACGATGCCGCAATCGGATCCGTCGGCGGCCAGGAACTGCTCGGCCTCGCGCTGATCGAGGGTGAAGATCGACGACGACAGCCCCTGCGGGACGTCGTTGTGCAGCGCGATCGCCTCCGCGAGGGTGGAGTAGCGCAGCACATACAGGATCGGGGCGAAGGTCTCCCGCTGGACGACGGCGGTCTGCGCGGGCATCGCGACGATCGCCGGCTCGACATAGAACGAGCCGTCGCTGCTTTCCCGGCGCGCCCCGCCGGCCAGCACCTGGCCGCCCTGGGCGACCGCGTCATCCAGGGCGGCAACCATATTCGCGTGCGCCCGGGCGTCGATCAGCGGACCGACCAGCGTGCCTTCGGCGAACGGGTCGCCGACCGGCAGCCGCCGGTACACCTCGCACAGCCGATCGGTCAGCTCGTCGGCGATGTCGGTGTGCGCGATCACCCGGCGCATGGTGGTGCAGCGCTGACCGGCGGTGCCGGCCGCGGCGAACACGATTCCGCGCACCGCCAGGTCCAGGTCCGCCGACGGGGTGACGATGGCGGCGTTGTTGCCGCCGAGCTCCAAGATGGTGCGGCCGAACCGGGCGGCCACCCGCGGCGCGACCTGCGCGCCCATCCGCTCGGAGCCGGTGGCGCTGACCACCGGCACCTTCGGGCTGTCGACCAGCACCTCGGCGTCGGCGGCCGAGGCGGCCACCATGACGTGCAGGCCGTCGGGCGCGCCGCACTCGGCGGCGGCCCGGTCGAAGATCGCCGCGCACGCCGCGGAGGTGAGCACGGTCAGCTCGGAGGGCTTCCACACCACCGCGTCGCCGCAGACGATCGCCAGCGCGGTGTTCCAGGCCCAAACCGCGGCCGGGAAGTTGAACGCCGAGATCACGCCGACCACGCCCAGCGGGTGCCAGGTCTCCATCAGCCGGTGTCCGGGCCGCTCGCTGGGCATGGTGCGTCCGTCGAGCTGGCGCGACAGGCCGAGGGCGAAGTCGCAGATGTCGATCATCTCCTGCACTTCGCCGAGGGCTTCGGCGGTGATCTTGCCGACCTCGATGCCGATCAGCGCGCCGAGATCGGCCTTGTGCTCGGTGAGCAGCTCGCCGAACCGCTTGATCAGCGCGCCGCGCGCCGGGGCGGGCACGGTGCGCCAGCTCAGATAGGCCTGGTGCGCGGTGTCGATCGCGGCGGCGACGTCGGAGGCGTCGGAGCCCGGGTAGCCGAACAGGTCGTCACCGGTCACCGGGGTGCGCGCGGTGATTCGCGGCCCGGCGGCCGGGTCGAGCAGGGACAGGTCCACCCCGCAGGCCGAGAGCGCGGCGCGGGCGCGATCGCGCAGATCGTCGGCGGTGGGCAGGGTGATGGCAGCGGAAACCGTGGTGGTCATGAGTGTCAATCCTTCCCGTGCTCAGCGTCCGGCGTGCAGAAATCGCTGGCCGGCCTTGGTGTCGCACAGGTCGGCGAAGCTGATGTCCTCCTGGCGGATGAAGCCCGTGCCGGGCAGCCGGCCGGAGTCCACCAGTTCGACGACGGCCACGGCCGAGGCGGCGGTGGTCCAGGAGATGGCACGCCACCGGTGGCCACCGATGTCGGCGGGCAGGTAACCGCGAACGTAGTTCTCCCGGAACGGCTTTCCGTCCTTGACGCCCTCGACGGACGCGTGCAGGTAGACGATGTCGTCGTTGACCGGCGGCTTCGCGTCGACCAGGATCTCGTTGACCAGTTCGCGGCGGTTGCGCAGCCGCAGCTCGTCGAACAGGAAGCGCATCTGGGCGAAGTGGCCGGGGTAGCGCAGGGTCTTGTAGTCCAGGCGCTCCAGCTTGCCGGCGTAGGTCTGACACATGGTGCCCAGACCGCCGGAGGTCAGCGACGCCTCGAGCTCCACTCCGCCGATCACCACCCGCTCGGTTTCGGTCATCGCCGGGACCATCTGCGGATTGCCGTTGCGCACCACCTCGGCGTCGTTGATGTATTCGTTGATGACGCCGGCGGCCGACCAGTTGAACGCGTATCCGAGCAGTCCGGTCGGATTCTGCGGCAGTGCGCCGACCTTCAGCTCGATGGAACGCACGGAGTCGAAGGTCTTGGCCATCGACGCGCCGATGATGCCGATCAGGCCGGGCGCCAGCCCGCACTGCGGCGCGAACGCGGCCTTGGCGCCGCGCTCGGACAGTTCGATGACCCGATTGGTGGTGGGCACGTCCTCGGTGAGGTCGAAGTAGTGCACGCCGGTGTCGTAGGCGGCTTCGGCGACGGCGATGTTCAGGTTGTACGGCAGGCAGGAGATGATGGCGTCGACGTCGGCGAGCGCGGCCCGGATGGCGGTCGGGTCGGTGAGATCGGTGGCCCGGGCCTCGAACCGCGGGTCGACCGCGCCGACGGCCACATCGTGACCGACCACCGTGAAGCCGGAGTCGACCAACATGCCGGCGACGAGTTCGCCCACCTTGCCGAGCCCGAAGACTGCTACGCGATCGATTTTCTTGGCCATGGCGGCGCTCCTTCTCGGACTCAGACACCTGGAGGGCGTCGACGAATGCGCGTCCCGCTGCGGACGCTGTGCTTCCAGCGTGACAGCCGTCACCGCCGAAATCGTTGTCGGAGAAGCTGTAGTCGATATCCCGTTCTTGTTAACCGGTGACAAACAGACGTAGGGTCGGATCATGGCAATCAACGGCGGATCGGCCGGGATCGGCGGCCGGTGCCGGGTCCGTGACCTGCTGAATGTCGCCGGCCCGGTCGATCTCCGGCTGGCCGGTGGCAGCCGTGACAACGCGGTCACCCGCACCGCGCTGTTCGATCCGACGGCGCCACTGCGCCCGGCGCCGTTCGCCGTCCTGATCGGTGTCGGTCTCACCCCGCGTCTGGTCGACGTCGCGGCGGTGCTCGCCGAGGCCGCCGCGGCCGGGCACACCGCGCTGGTGCTGCGGGCGTCGGCGCTCGTCGAGGCGCCGGAGTTGGCCGGGCTGGCCGACGATCATCGGGTCGCGCTGCTGACGGTGGGCGACGGGGTGGACTGGCTGGGTGTGGAGGCGCAATTGCGCGCGGCGATTCTGGCGGCCGCGCACCGCGACGGGGCCCCGCCGGTCGGCGACCTGTTTTCGCTGGCCGAGGCGATCTCCGATTCGGTCGGCGGGGCCGTGGTCATCGAGGACGTGAACCTGCGGGTGCTGGCCTACTCGTCGGGGGAGTACCCGATCGACGAGAACCGGCGAAACGCCATCCTGGGCCGGCGGGTTCCGTTCGCGCCGGAGAATCCGGGCCAGTATCGGCAGGTCTATCAGTCGAGCACGGTGTGCGAGGTGCCCGCGGTGGGCGGTGACCTGGACCGGCTCGGCGTGGCGCTGCGGTCCGGGGACGAGGTGATCGGCTCGCTGTGGGTGACGGTGCCGGCAAACGGCCTCAACCCGGGGGCGTCGCGTCACCTCGCCGATGTGGCGCCGCTGGTCGTGGCGCATCTGATGCGGGCGCGACAAACCGAGGACCTGGCCCGCCAGCAGCGCAGCGAGGCGGCCGCCGAGCTGGTCGCCGGCAGCGGCGATCTCCGCGATGCCGCGGCGGTGCTGGGCTTCTCGCCGGGCGCCCCGATGGCGGCGATGACCATCGCCGCGGTCAGCCCGGCGCAACGGCTGATCGCCCGGCAGCAGCGGTTCGCCGCGCTGGTCGAATTGAACTGCCAATCACGCAAACTCGCGGTGGGGGTCACCGGCGCGAGCGACCTGGTGCACGTGGTCTGCTCGGCCAAGCGGCTCGCGGACTCGCAGGACCTGGTGGTGACCGCCGAGGCGA
Source organism: Mycolicibacterium brumae (assembly GCF_025215495.1). NCBI lineage: Bacteria > Bacillati > Actinomycetota > Actinomycetes > Mycobacteriales > Mycobacteriaceae > Mycobacterium > Mycolicibacterium brumae. The sequence goes on from NZ_CP104302.1 coordinate 1,051,929, forward strand.
TCCGGCGTTCGGCGCGAACCGCGCTGGAACTCGACGTCGTCATCGGGGTGGGGCCGGTCGCGGCGACGGCCGCCGGGCTCCGGTCCTCGGCGCAGTCCTCGGCGAAGGTCGCCACGCTGCTGCGACGCGAGCCGGAGCTCGCGCCGATCGCGACCCACCGTCAGCTGACGGACCGGACCAGCTTCGCAGATCTGGCCGCCGCGGCCGCCGAGACGCCGGGGCTGGTGTCCGCGCGGGTTGACGAAATCCGTTCCCACGATGAGGGATTCGGCACCGGCTACGCCGAGCTGCTGCGGGTGTATCTGCGCAACTGGCGCGACGCCACGCGCACCGCCGCCGAGCTCGGGGTGCATCCCAACACGGTGCGCTACCGGCTCCGGCGGATCTCGGAGACCTTCGGCGTCGAGCTGGCCGACCCGGACCAGATGTTGCCGATCTGGCTGGGCCTGGAGGTGCGTCGGCTCGATCAGGACCGGGTCAGATAACCCGTTGCCATCTCGGCCATTTCGCTCGCCCACTGCTCCCAGCCGAGGCCGTCGGGCCACAACGGGGCGGTTGCCGCCCGATGCACGCCGGCGCCGATGATGGTGCGCAGCGCGGTGTTCAGCGCGGTCGAGGGCGCCGGGTGGGTGATCTCGGCGGCGTGTGGCAAGGCGGCGTCGAAGAACACCCGCTGCAGGCCGGTCAGCACCGCCAGCGCCCGGTCGCGCTTGTCCGGCCGTCGGCTCGCGGTGAGCGCGGCGGTGTAGAGCGGGCCGGTCCTGCCGAGATAGTCCGCCAGCGCTCCGGCGAACGCCGACACCGCGCCGGCGAGATCCGGGGTCGGGGTGGCCAGCGCGGCGCTGACGGTGGACTGCAGATCATCGAGCGCGCGATCGAGCACGGTCTCCAGCAATTGGTCCTTGCCGGTGAAGCGGCGGTACACGCCGCCGACCGAGACGCCGGCCTTTTCGGCGACGGCGGCGATGGTGAACTCGTCGAAACCGCGGGTGACCAGCACTTCTTGGGCCGCCGACAGCAGCCGTTCCAGCGCGGCCCGGCTGCGGGCCTGGCGCGGTGGGATGGCCCCGGCGGGGCTGACGCTGGTCATGGCAGGTCCACCGTACCGGTCGGTCCCGGATCGCGGGTCAAATGTGAATTGGCGCTCATCTCAACTTCTGTCGTCTCGGGTACTTGCAGGTCGTGCACATCTGTGAAAACGTGAATATAGATTCACAAGAAGGATGGGAGAACATCATGAACGCCGCCGCGCCGATCACCCCCGGCAAGGTCCTGGTGGTCGGGCTGGGTATCAGCGGGATGGCCACGGCGATCCGGCTGCGCCAGGCCGGCTGGGAACCGACGATCGTGGAACGCGCGCCGGGTCGGCGCACCGAGGGATACTTCATCGCCACCATGGGGGCCGGCCAGGCCGCCGCCCGGCGCCTTGGGGTGCTCGACGACCTGCCTGACCGCACGCCGGGCCCCGACGGCGCGAACTTCGACGTCGATCGCGACGGGAACAGCCGCCGATCGGTCGGCATCTTCGATATTCCGCTGGACCCCAGGCCGATGCTGCAACTCCGCGGCGACGTCGAGGACACCCTGTTCACCGCGCTGCCCGCCGATGTCGAGGTGCGCTGCCAGACGACGCCGACCCGGATCAGTCAGGACGACGACGGCGTGGACGTCGTTCTTCGCAACACCGTCACCGGCGCCGAAACCACCGAACGCTACGAACTGGTCGTCGGCGCCGACGGGCTGCGCTCCACGGTGCGCTCCCTGGTCTTCGGCCCGCACGAGCAGTACCTGCATCCGCTGGGTTACATGATCGCCGCCTTCCAACTGTCCCGCGTGCCCGCGGGACTGGGCCCCACCGACGGGGCCATGCAATTCGAGGTGGGCCGCTCATTGATCGTGTATCCGTTCGCCGACCATCTGCCGACCGCGCTGTTCTCCTACCGCACCGAGGACATCGACGCCGAATTCGCCGGCTCGCCCGTCGACCGGATTCGCGAGGTCTACGGGCCGGCGCCCTACGGCGAATTGCTGGAGGAGGTGATCATCGAGTTCGGCGACGCCGAGAGCCGGCTGTTCGATTCGGCCACCCAGGTCAAGATGGACAGCTGGCACCGTGGACGTGTTGTCCTGGTGGGGGATTCGGCCTGGTGCCCGACCCTGTACTCCGGCATGGGCTCCTCGTCGGGGATGGCCGGCGGGCAATTGCTCGGCGATGTCCTGGAGAACTCGTCGGGATCGCTGGATGACGCGCTGACCGAATGGGAGCGCCGGATGCGGCCTTACACCGACGCCTATCAGCAAGCCGGATTGTTGGGCGCGCAACTCTTCACCCCCGGTGACAAGAAGGCGATCGCCATGCGCCGCGGGTTCATGGCGGCGCGGCGCTCGCGGCTGCTGCGGCCGGTGCTGGCGCTCCTGCTGAAGGCCATCCCGTCGTTCCGGATGCGAAACGCCGACATCGCCGCCGAGACCGCCGCCGCCTGATCCGGGGTCTTCGGTCCCTCAAACCTGGGATCACCGGAAACGGGTGAGGCCAGTGTGGTGGGATTGTGCCCGGGAACAGCGGCCGCGAGACGGAGGTGTGCGGTGTCTGACATCGGCGACGAGGGGGCGGCCACGGCGCCAGGCTCCGCGATCCATGCCCGCGGCATCCGAGTCTCCGGGCCGTGGGGCCCGGTGTACGGCCCGCTGGACCTCGACGTCGACGCCGGTGGGGTCACCGTGCTGCTGGCCGAGGCCGGATCAGGGCGCACCGCGCTGCTGCTGACGCTGGCCGGCCGGATGCGCCCGGCTGCCGGTGAGCTCAGCGTCTTCGGCCGGACCAAGGCCACCGACATCTTCGCCCACACCGCGCTGTCGGGCATCGACGGTCTGGACACCGTCTATGAGTCGGTCACCGTGCAGGACCTGATCACCGAGCAGGTGCGCTGGTCCTCGCCCTGGCACAAGATGGTGCCCCGCGCCGGTCAGGCCGAGCTGGACCGGGTGTGCCTGCCGGTGTTCGGCGACCTGCCGCTACCGCCGCTGCGGGAATACGTCGAGGAGCTCACCGAACTGGACCGGCTGCTGTTGCGGGTGTCGCTGGCCAATATCAGGCGACCGCAGCTGCTGGTGGTAGGGAATCTGGACTACGTCACCAGCGACCGCAACCGCGACCTGCTGGTGAGCCGGTTGGTGGCGCTCGGCGCGGAGCAGACCGTCGTCACCGCCAGCGTCAATGAGTTGGTCGGCCACGATGTGCGCGCCCAACTTCCGGTGGCCAATGTCGCCCGGGTCGAGATGGCCGCGCAGAAGGGAACCAAGTAATCATGCTTGCCGGGATGTCCTTGGGGACCGACGTCAAACGGTTCAGTCGCGGTGTCATGCCGCGCATCGCGATGACCGTCGTCGTGCTGATGCCGCTGCTGTACGGCGCCATGTATCTGTGGGCCTTCTGGGACCCGTTCAACGAGGTCGGCCGGGTGCCGGTGGCGCTGGTCAACTCCGATCGTGGCGCCACCGTCGACGGCAAACGGCTCGATGTCGGCGCCCAGGTCGCCCAGGGGCTGCGGGACTCCCACCAACTGGATCTGCGCGAGATGCCCGAGGCGGAAGCCGCGTCCCAATTGTCTTCCGGCAAGGTGTATTTCACCATCACGCTGCCCGAGGACTTCAGCAAGAACGTGGCCTCGCCCACCGGCGACGACCCGGAGCAGGCGAAGGTCCGGTTCACCTTCAACGGCGCCAACAACTACCTCGGCTCGATCATCGGGCAGAACGCCGCCCGCGAGGTGATCAACAAGGTCAACGCCGAGATCGGCGAGCAGTCCATCGGCGCGGTGCTGACCGGCCTGACCGACGCCGGCGAAGGCCTCGGCAAGGCCGCCGACGGCGCCGACGAACTGCACGACGGCCTGGTGCAGGCCGACGACGGCGCGCACCAGCTGTCCGCCGGGCTTAACACCGCCAGCGACGGCACCACCAAACTCGCCGCGGGAACCAAGCAGTTGCGCACCGGGGTCGACAACGCTCTGAACCCGATGATCGACGTGCTGGGCGACCTCGACACCCTGGCGGTGAACCCCGACGACGTCGCCAACGCCGCGCTGCATCTGGCCGGCGCGGTGCGCTCGACCAGCGACCGGATCGCGGCGATGAACATCAACTACGCGCACGCAGCCGTCGTCGTCGACCAGGTGGTGGATTTCCTGCGCAACAATCCCGACGAAACCCTCAAGCACATGGGTGAGTTCCTGGCGAGCGCGCAGAAACTGATGCGGGCCAAGGATATGGACCCGGCCACTGACACCGGCCTGGCCGCCTGGCGGACCAACGCCGCCAAGCTGGAGAACGACCTCGCCAATCCGGACAGCAAGCTGCGCCAGTTCCTGACCAAGGCCACCAATGGCCAGCTGCGCAAGGACGTCGTCAAACTGCGCGACGGGGTCGAGCAGCTCGACAACGGCGCCCAGCAGCTCAAGACCGGGATGACCCAGCTGTCCGCTGGCGCGGCCAAACTCGCCGACGGCACCTCGCAGTTGCGCGACGGCAGTGCGGAGCTGGCCACGAAACTCCGCGACGGGTCCACCCAGGTGCCGTCCTGGACGCCGGAGCAGCGCACCGCCACCGCCAAGACGCTCGCCGCGCCGGCGACCCTGGAGATCGTCGAGCACAACCCGATGAAGACCTTCGGCACCGGGTTCGCGCCGTTCTTCATGCCGTTGGCGCTGTTCATCGGCGCGCTGATCGTCTGGATGCTGCTCAAACCGCTGCAGACCAGGCCGATCGTGCACGGCCTGGGCGCGCTGCGGGTGGCGCTGGCGTCCTACTGGCCGGGTCTGCTGATCGTCGCCGCGCAGGTCACCGTGATGTACCTGGTGGTGCACTACGCCGTCGGGCTCGACGCCCGCTATCCCCTGGCGACGGTCGGGTTCCTGGCGCTGATATCGGCGGCGTTCCTGGCGCTGATCCAGGCCTTCAACGCGGTGTTCGGCGTGGCCGTGGGCCGGGTGCTCACGCTGGCCTTCCTGATGTTCCAGCTGGTGTCGGCCGGTGGCATCTATCCGGTGGAGACGACGGCCAAACCGTTCCAGTGGATACACCCGTTCGATCCGATGACCTATGCCGTCAACGGGTTGCGGCAATTGATCGCCGGTGGCGTCGACGCCCGATTGTGGACGGCGATCGCGGTGCTATTGACCATCCTGGCGACGTCGCTGGCCGCCAGTTCCTGGGCCGCCAGACGCAACCGGCAGTACACCATGGAGCGGCTCTACCCGCCGATAGAGGTGTAGGCCGAGCAAGCGGAGCCTGCGGAGCTCGCGCTGGCCGGAACCGACCATGTGGCCCGAGGTGTAGGCCGAGCCGGCGCGCCCTCAGTTCGCCCGGCGGCGAGACCGGGGCTCGTCGGCGGGGTCGAAGTACTCCAGCAGGTAGCGGCTCTCCTCGATGTCGCCGACGGTGCGGCGGGTCTTGCGTCGGCTGATCAGGATGGCCAGCGCGGTGAGTCCCCAGACGACGTACTGCACGCACCAGGCCAGCCGGAACGATTCGAAGGAGTAGCCGCCGGTCGCGCCGATGATCAGCCCCATCGCCTGGATGACCAGCAGCGAGGCCACGAAGCCGCCCATATTGACCACACCCTGCGCGGTGCCCAGGATGCTGCTCGGGTTGAAGGAGCGGGCGAAGTCGAAGCCGACCATCGACCCCGGGCCGCCGATCGAGATCACCACCACCAGGACCACCAGCAGCCACAACGGCGCCGGGCCTGGCAGCGCGAGCACGATGGTCCAGATCAGCGCGTTGCTGGAGATGATCGCCAGCACCAGTCGGGATCGGCGGTGCGGACGACGGCCGGTGACGATGCCGATGATGACCCCGGCGATGATGGCGGTGGCGACCGAGACGACCAGCATGGCGCCGGCCGCGCTGCGCGACAGCCCCTGCGCCGCGGTCAGATACGGCACGCCCCACATCAGCGTGAACACCGTCACCGAGAACTGGCTGCCCATGTGGATGTAGAACCCCAGCCGGGTCCCGGGCCGCATCCACACCGTGCGCAGGTTGTGCCAGGTGTCGCTGATTCCGGCCGAACGCATCCGGGCGACGCGTGCGGAACGATAGCGGCGCGGGGAGGGCGTGTTGCGGACCAGGGTCAGCGCCAGCACCACCGTCAGCACGCCCAGCGCGGCCGCGCTCAGGTACGCCGTGGTCCAGCCGTGCCCGAGCAGCACCGCGAGGAACGGCAGCGCCGAGAGCACCTGGCCGAGTTGGCCGCAGATCCCGGTCAGCTGGTTGACCAGCGGGACCTGGCGTTCGGGGAACCAGTAGGGGACCAGGCGCAGCACCGAGATGAAGGTGAACGCGTCGCCGAGGCCGAGCAACGCGCGGGCGGCCATCGCGGCCGGTAGCGACTCGGTGAGCGCCAGCGCGAACTGGCCGCCGGCCATCAGCAGCCCGCCGGTCACGATCATCGCCCGGGAGCCGTAGCGGTCCAGCAGCAGACCGGCCGGAATCTGCGCCGCGGCGTACACCACCACCTGCAGCACCACGAAGCTCGACAGCACCCCGGGCGCGACGTGGAAGCGGTCGGCCGCGTCCAGGCCGGACACCCCGAGCGAGGTTCGGTTCAGCACGGCGACCACGTAGGCCAGCAGTCCGGCGGACCAGACCACCCATGCGCGCTTTCCCACCGAGCCATTATCGCCGCGGCCGTTTTGGGGCCGCGCGGCGGGCGAGAATCGACGCTGAAAAAAGTTACCGATCAGTAAGATCGCCAGCAAACATCTTGGCGGCGTGTTCCGCAGGCCGGACGTCGGCGTCCGGCGCGGGCCGATTTCGCCACTCCCGGGCGAAAAGTGGCCAGGATCATTTATAACGATTTGATAACGGCACTGCTGTGAACTGGGAAGTTCTTCTTACTCAAGCGTAACCACCTGCATGCAGCAGCTTTGTCGGGCGCTTGTTCCGGCGGCGATTCGCGGCCCGTCGCGCGGCGGCAGGTTACCCAACCGTAGAACTCGCGAGTAACGAATTTTCGCGCATGGGAACGCTGGCCCTTATGACACCCTTATGGCAGCTGCCCGGGGGTCAATCCGACCTCCGGAGCATGGCGCGGCCGGTATGCCGACGCCGAGACTGTAGACGCGAGCGACCGCAGGGAGAACAACAAGGTGACGATCCACGAGCACGAGCACGTTTCCATGAACGACGATGGCAGCGCTGCCGGACACTCCGGATCTAATGAAGCCCTGGTGGATCGCCTGATCGCCGGCGAGCGCTTCGCCGTCGCCTTCGGCGGCCAGGGCGCCGACTGGCTGGAATCCCTGGAGGAGCTGGTCTCCTCCTCCGGCATCGAGACCGAACTCGCGACGGTGGCCGGCGAGGCGCACCTGATGCTGGAGCCGGTCGCCGACGAGCTGGTGGTGGTCCGCCCGATCGGCTTCGAGCCGCTGAAGTGGGTGCGTGAGCTCGCCGCCGAAGAACCCATCCCCACCGCCAAGCAGCTCATCTCGGCCGCCGTCTCGGTGCCCGGCGTGCTGCTCACCCAGATGGCCGGCGTGCGCGCGCTGGCCCGCCAGGGCCTGGACCTCAACGAGCACCCCGCCGCCGTCGTCGTCGGACACTCCCAGGGCGTGCTGGCGGTGGAATCCGTGCGCTTCGGCGGCGCCCGCGACGTCGAACTGCTGGCATTGGCCCAGCTGATGGGCGCGGCCGGCACCCTGGTGGCCCGCCGCCGCGGCATCACGGTGCTCGGCGACGAGCCGCCCATGCTGTCGGTCACCAACGCCGAACCGGAGCGGATCCGGGAGCTGCTCGACGAGTTCGCCCAGGATGTCCGGACCGTGCAGGCGCCGGTGCTGTCCATCCGCAACGGCCGCCGGTCGGTCGTCATCACCGGCACCCCCGAGCAGCTGTCCCGCTTCGAGCTGTACTGCCAGCAGGTCGCCGACAAGGAAGCCGCCGAGCGCAAGAACAAGGTCCGCGGTGGCGCGGTGTTCGCGCCGAAGTTCGACCGGGTGCAGGTCGAGGTCGGATTCCACACCCCGCGGCTGGCCGACACCGTCGACATCGTCGTCGACTGGGCCGCCCGCGTCGGCATCGACACCGAGCTGGCCCGCCGGCTCACCACCGCCGTGCTGATCGACGAGGTCGACTGGGTCGCCGAGGTGGACAGCGTCCACTCCGCGCGCGCCAAATGGATCCTGGACCTCGGCCCTGGCGACCTGCTGACCCGCATCACCGCCCCGGTGATCCGCGGCCTGGGCATCGGGATCGTCCCGGTCGCCACCCGCGGCGGCCAGCGCAACCTGTTCACCATCGGCGCGGTGCCGGAGGTGCCCGCCCCCTGGACCAGCTACGCCCCGCGCGTCATCGCCCTGCCGGACGGCTCGGTGAAGCTGTCCACCAAGTTCACCCGGCTCACCGGCCGCTCGCCGATCCTGCTGGCCGGCATGACCCCGACCACCGTCGACGCCAAGATCGTCGCCGCCGCGGCCAACGCCGGGCACTGGGCCGAACTGGCCGGTGGCGGGCAGGTCACCGAGGAGATCTTCAACGACCGCGTCGCCGAGCTCACCGAGCTGCTGGAGCCGGGCCGCGAGATCCAGTTCAACTCGTTGTTCCTGGACCCGTACCTGTGGAAGCTGCAGCTCGGCGGCAAGCGCCTGGTGCAGAAGGCGCGGCAGTCCGGTGCGCCGATCGACGGCGTCGTCGTCACCGCCGGCATCCCCGAACTCGAGGAAGCCCTCGGCCTGATCGAGGAACTCCGCGAGATCGGCATCAGCCACGTCGTGTTCAAGCCCGGCACCGTCGAGCAGATCCGCTCGGTGGTCCGGATCGCCGCCGAAGCCGCGCCGACCCCGATCATCGCCCACATCGAGGGCGGCCGCGCCGGTGGGCACCATTCCTGGGAAGACCTCGACGACCTGCTGCTGACCACCTACGCGGAGTTGCGCGGCCGCGCCAACCTGACCATCTGCGTCGGCGGCGGCATCGGCGACCCGCAGCGCGCCGCCGAATACCTGTCCGGCCGCTGGTCCCAGGAGTACGGCTACCCGGCGATGCCGGTCGACGGCATCCTGGTCGGCACCGCCGCGATGGCGACACTGGAGGCCACCACCAGCCCGGCGGTCAAGCAATTGCTGGTCGACACCGTCGGCACCGACCGGTGGGTCGGGGCGGGCAAGGCCTCCGGCGGCATGGCTTCGGGCCGCAGCCAGCTGGGCGCGGACATCCACGAGATCGACAACGCCGCCTCCCGCTGCGGCCGGCTGCTCGACGAGGTCGCCGGCGACGCCGACGCGGTCGCCGAGCGCCGCGACGAGATCATCGCCGCGATGGCCGTCACCGCCAAGCCGTACTTCGGCGATGTCGCCGAGATGACCTACCTGAGCTGGCTGCGGCGCTACGTCGAGCTGGCCATCGGCGACGGCGATTCCACCGCCGACTCCCGCCGCGGCGACTCGCCGTGGCTGGACATCACCTGGCGGGACCGCTTCCAGCGCATGCTGCAGCGCGCCGAGGCGCGGCTGTCGCCGGTCGACAACGGCCCCATTGCGACCCGCTTCGGCGACGACGCGGCCGGCGTGGCGCTGCTGGAGAACCCGGATCGGGCGCTGGCCGAACTGCTGGTCACCTACTCCGACGCCGGCGCGGTGCAGCTGCACCCGGCCGACGTGCCGTTCTTCTTCGAGCTGTGCAAGACCCCCGGCAAGCCGGTCAACTTCGTCCCGGTCATCGACAAGGACGTGCGGCGCTGGTGGCGCAGCGACTCGCTGTGGCAGGCCCACGACGCCCGCTACACCGCCGACCAGGTCTGCGTCATCCCCGGCACCGCCGCGGTCGCCGGGATCACCCGCGTCGACGAGCCGGTCGGCGAGCTGCTGGACCGCTTCGAGCAGGCCGCCGTCGAAGACGTGCTGGCCGCCGGCGACACCCCGACCGCTGTGCTGTCGCGCCTGGACGACGTGACCGACGCGCTGATGCTGGTGCTCGACGCGCCCGACGTGCTGTGGGCCGGCCGCATCGCCACCAACCCGGTGCACCGCATCGCCGCCCCGGAAAAGTGGCAGGTCAAGGGCCACGGCGTGGCGACCGACCACAACACCGGCGCCCGCCTGGAGGTCCGCGACGGCCAGGTCGTGCTGTCCACCCCGCTGTCCGGGCACTGGATCGACATCCGCTTCTCGCTGCCGGAGACCACCGCCGACGGTGGCGCCCCGATCGTCAGCACCGATGACGCCGCCACCGCCATGCGGGCCGTGCTGGCCATCGCCGCCGGGGTGGACGGCCCCGAGTCGCTGCCGCCGGTGGTCGACGGCATCACCACGGTCACGGTGGACTGGGACCCCGAGCGGGTCGCCGACCACACCGGCGTCACCGCGCCGTTCGGCGCGCCGCTGGCCCCAACGCTGTCAGTGGTTCCCGACGCGTTGGTCGGCCGGTGCTGGCCCGCGGTGTTCGCCGCGATCGGCTCGGCGCACACCCACGCCGGGTTCCCGGTGGTCGAAGGCCTGCTGAGCCTGGTGCACCTCGACCACGCCGCGCACCTGACCGCCCAGCTGCCGACCGAGCGCGCCACCCTGACCGTCACCGCGACGGCCGGGGAGGCCTACGACACCGAGGTGGGTCGGGTGATCCCGGTCGACGTCAGCGTGTTCGACGAGAACCGGCAGATGGTCGCCGGCCTGGCCGAGCGGTTCGCCATCCGCGGCCGCACCGGCGACGCCGAGCTGGACGACCCGCTCCGCGCAGGCGGCGCCGTCTCCGACAACGAGACCGCCACCCCGCGCCGTCGTCGCCGCGACATCACCCTGGCCGCGCCGGTCGACATGCGGCCGTTCGCGGTGGTCTCCGGTGACCACAACCCGATCCACACCGACAAGGCCGCAGCGCTGCTGGCCGGCCTCCCCGGCCCGATCGTGCACGGCATGTGGCTCTCGGCCGCCGCCCAGCACGTGGTGACCGCCACCGACGGCAAGCCCGTCCCGCCGGCCAAGCTGCTCGGCTGGACCGCCCGTTTCCTGGGCATGGTCATGCCCGGCGACGAGGTCGACTTCCGGGTCGACCGGGTCGGGGTGGACCTGGGCGCCGAGGTGCTGGAGATCTCCGCCCGGGTGGGTTCGGATCTGAAGATGTCGGCCACCGCACGGCTGGCCGCGCCCAAGACCGTCTACGCCTTCCCCGGCCAGGGCATCCAGTCCAAGGGCATGGGCATGGAGGTCCGCGCCCGCTCCAAGGCCGCCCGCAAGGTCTGGGACGACGCCGACAAGTTCACCCGGGAGACCCTGGGCTTCTCGGTGCTGCACGTGGTGCGCGACAACCCGACCAGCCTGATCGCCGCCGGCGTGCACTACGAGCACCCCGAGGGCGTGCTGTACCTGACCCAGTTCACCCAGGTCGCGATGGCCACCGTCGCCGCCGCGCAGGTCGCCGAGATGCGCGAGCAGGGCGCCTTCGTGGAGGGCGCCATCGCGTGCGGCCACTCCGTGGGCGAGTACACCGCGCTGGCCTGCGTCTCCGGCGCCTACGAACTCGAGGCGCTGCTGGAGGTGGTGTTCCACCGCGGGTCCAAGATGCACGACATCGTCCCGCGGGATGAGCGCGGCCGGTCCAACTACCGGCTGGCCGCCATCCGCCCGTCGCAGATCGACCTCGACGACGCCGACGTCACCGCGTTCGTCGCCGACATCGCCGAGCGCACCGGTGAGTTCCTGCAGATCGTGAACTTCAACCTGCGCGGTTCGCAGTACGCCATCGCCGGCACCGTCCGGGGCCTGGAGGCGCTGGAGGAAGAGGTCGAGCGCCGCCGCGAGCTGGCCGGCGGCCGCCGGTCCTTCATCCTGGTGCCCGGCATCGACGTGCCGTTCCACTCCAGCGTGTTGCGGGTCGGCGTCGCCGACTTCCGCCGCAGCCTGGAGCGGGTCATGCCGCAACAGCCCGATCCGGCGATCCTGGTCGGCCGCTACATCCCGAACCTGGTGCCGCGGCCGTTCACCCTGGACCGCGACTTCATCCAGGAGATCCGCGACCTGGTGCCGGCCGAACCGCTGGACGAGGTGCTCGCCGACTACGACACCTGGCGCGCCGAAAAGCCCGCCGAGTTGTGCCGCAAGATCGTCATCGAGCTGCTGGCCTGGCAGTTCGCCAGCCCGGTGCGCTGGATCGAAACCCAGGACCTGCTGTTCATCGAGGAGGCCGCGGGCGGCCTCGGCGTCGAGCGGTTCGTCGAGATCGGCGTGAAGAACGCGCCGACCGTCGCCGGCCTGGCCACCAACACCCTCAAGCTGCCGGAGTACGCGCACTCCACGGTGGAGATCCTCAACGCCGAGCGCGACGCCGCGGTGCTGTTCGCCAACGACACCGACCCGGAGCCGGTGGACGACGAGCCCGCCGCGCCGAGTTCTGCGGCTCCCGTCGCCGATTCGGCGCCCGCCCCGGCGGCCCCGGCCCCGGCCGCGGCGCCGTCCGGTGGCCCGCGCCCCGACGACCTGACGTTCGACGCGGCCGACGCCACCGTCGCGCTGATCGCGCTGAGCGCCAAGATGCGGCTCGACCAGATCGAGACGCTGGACTCCATCGAGACCATCACCGACGGCGCGTCCTCGCGACGCAACCAGCTGCTGGTCGACCTGGGCTCCGAGCTGAACCTCGGCGCCATCGACGGCGCGGCCGAGGCCGACCTGGGGGCGCTGAAGGGACAGGTGTCCAAGCTGGCCCGCACCTACAAGCCGTTCGGCCCCGTGCTCTCCGACGCCATCAACGACCAGCTGCGCACGGTGTTCGGCCCGTCCGGCAAGCGCCCGGCGTACATCGCCGAGCGGGTCGGCAAGACCTGGGAACTGGGTCCGGGCTGGGCCAAGCACGTCACCGTCGAGGTGGCGCTGGGCACCCGTGAGGGCAGCAGCGTCCGCGGCGGCGACCTGGGCGGGCTGGCAGCCGGCGCGCTCGGCTCCGCGGCCGATGTCGACAAGGCGATCGACGCGGCGGTCGCCGCGGTCGGCGCCCGCCGTGGTGTGCCGGTCGCGCTGCCGTCGGCCGGTGGCGCCGGCGGGGGAGTCGTGGACTCCGCGGCGCTGGCCGAGTTCGCCGAGCAGGTCACCGGCCGCGACGGGGTGCTCGCCTCGGCCGCGCGTCTGGTGCTCGCCCAGCTCGGCCTGGACGCCGCGGCCAGCGTGGGCGAATCCGTCACCGACACCGAGCTGATCGACCTGGTTTCCAGCGAACTCGGTTCGGACTGGCCGCGTCTGGTCGCGCCCGCGTTCGACGGGCGCAAGGCCGTCGTGCTCGACGACCGTTGGGCCAGCGCCCGCGAGGACCTGGTCAAGCTGTGGCTGGCCGACGAGGACGAGATCAACGACGACTGGGCCCGGCACGCCGAACGTTTCGAGGCGGCCGGCCACGTGGTGGCCAGCCAGGCGAACTGGTGGCAGGGCAAGGCGCTGGCCGCCGGCAAGACCGTGCACGCCTCGCTGTTCGGCCGGATCGCCGCGGGCGCGGAGAGCCCGGGCCGGGGCCGCTACAGCTCCGAGATCGCGGTCGTCACCGGCGCCTCCAAGGGCTCGATCGCCGCGGCGGTCGCCGCCGCCCTGCTGGCCGGCGGGGCGACGGTCATCGCGACCACGTCCAAGCTCGACGACAACCGATTGGCCTTCTACAAGCAGCTGTACCGCGACAACGCCCGCTACGGCGCCAAGCTGTGGGTGCTGCCGGCCAATATGGCCTCCTACGCCGACATCGACGCGCTGGTCGAGTGGATCGGCACCAGCCAGTCGGAAAGCCTTGGGCCGCAGTCGATCCACATCAAGGACGCGCTGAACCCGACGCTGCTCTTCCCGTTCGCCGCGCCGCGGGTGGCCGGCGACCTGTCCGATGCCGGGTCGCGCTCCGAGCTGGAGATGAAGGTGCTGTTGTGGGCCGTCGAGCGGCTCATCGGCGGGCTGTCGGCGATCGGCGCCGAACGCGACATCGCCTCCCGGCTGCACGTGGTGCTGCCCGGCTCGCCCAACCGCGGCATGTTCGGCGGTGACGGCGCCTACGGCGAGGCCAAGGCGGCGCTGGACGCCGTGGTCGCGCGCTGGAGCGCGGAAAGCTCCTGGGCGCAACGGGTCAGCCTGGCGCACGCGCTGATCGGCTGGACCAAGGGCACCGGGCTGATGGGCCACAACGACGTCATCGTCGACGCGGTCGAAGAGGCCGGGGTGCGCACCTACACCACCGCCGAGATGGCCGACATGCTGCTGGACCTGTGCACGGTGGAAGCCAAGGTGGCCGCCGCGGAGAAGCCCATCGAGGCGGATCTGACCGGTGGACTCGCCGCCGCCAAGCTGGACATGGCCGAGCTGGCCGCCCAAGCCCGCGAGGCGATGGGGTCCGAAAGCGCTTCCGCCGCAGACGATTCCGATCAGGGGACCATCCCGGCCCTGCCGTCTCCGCCGCGCGGGCACCGGCCCGCGCCGGCGCCGGACTGGGCCCCGCTGGATGTGGACCCGTCCGAACTGGTGGTCATCGTCGGTGGCGCCGAGGTCGGCCCGTACGGTTCCTCACGGACCCGCTTCGAGATGGAGGTCGACAACGAGCTGTCGGCCGCCGGCGTGCTGGAATTGGCTTGGAGCACCGGGCTGATCACCTGGGAGGACGACCCCAAGCCGGGTTGGTACGACACCGCCAGCGGTGAGCTGGTGCCCGAGGAGGAACTGGTCGAGCGGTATCACGACGCCGTCGTGGAACGTTGCGGCATCAGGGAATTCATCGACGACGGGGCCATCGAAGCCGACCACGAGGTGCCGCTGCTGGTCAGCGTGTTCCTCGACCACGACCTGTCGTTCGTGGTGTCCTCGGAGGCCGACGCCCGCGCGTTCGCGTCCTTCGACCCCGAGCACACCGTCATCCGGCCGGTTCCCGATTCCGGCGACTGGGAGGTTATCCGCAAGGCGGGCACCGAGATTCGGGTGCCGCGCAAGCTGAAGCTGGCCCGCAAGGTCGGCGGGCAGCTGCCCACCGGCTTCGACCCCAAGGTCTGGGGCATCAGCGCCGACATGGCGAACTCGGTGGACCGGGTGGCGCTGTGGAACATCGTCGCCACTGTCGATGCGTTCCTGTCCTCGGGCTTCACCCCGGCCGAGCTGATGCGCTGGGTGCACCCGAGCATGGTGGCCAGCACCCAGGGCACCGGCATGGGCGGCATGACCTCGATGCAGACCATGTTCCACGGCAACCTGCTGGGCCGGACCAAGCCGAACGACATCCTGCAGGAAGTGCTGCCCAACGTGGTGGCCGCTCACGTCATGCAGTCCTACGTCGGCGGTTACGGCGCGATGATCCACCCGGTCGGCGCCTGCGCCACCGCGGCGGTGTCCATCGAAGAGGGCGTCGACAAGATCCGGCTCGGCAAGGCGGACCTGGTGGTCACCGGTGGCTTCGACGATATGACCACCGACGCCATCACCGGCTTCGCCGACATGGCGGCCACCGCCGACACCGACGTGATGCGGGCCAAGGGCATCAGCGACGGCAAGATCTCCCGGGCCAACGACCGGCGCCGGCTCGGCTTCCTGGAAGCCGAGGGCGGCGGCACCATCCTGCTGGCCCGGGGCGACCTGGCCCTGCGGATGGGTCTGCCGGTGCTGGCCGTGGTCGGTTACGCGCAGAGCTTCGCCGACGGCGTGCACACCTCCATTCCGGCTCCGGGGCTCGGCGCCCTGGGCGCCGGTCGCGGTGGGCGGGAATCGCAGCTGGCCCGCTCGCTGGCCCGGCTCGGGGTGGGACCCGACGACATCTCGGTGATCTCCAAGCACGACACGTCGACGCTGGCCAACGACCCGAACGAGACCGAACTGCACGAACGGCTGGCCGACGCGATGGGCCGCTCCGCCGGGGCGCCGATGTTCATCATCAGCCAGAAGACGCTGACCGGGCACGCCAAGGGCGGCGCCGCCGCGTTCCAGACGCTGGGGTTGTGCCAGGTGCTGCGCGACGGAGTCATCCCGCCCAACCGCAGCCTGGACTGCGTCGACGAGGATCTGGCCACCTCTGGCCACTTCGTCTGGGTCCGCGAGACCCTGCGGATGGGCGGCAAGTTCGGCCTGAAGGCCGGTCTGCTGACCAGCCTCGGGTTCGGGCACGTCTCCGGCATGGTGGCACTGGTGCACCCGCAGGCCTTCCTGGCCACGCTGACCCCCGAGCAGCGCGCGGACTACCAGGCGCGGTCCAACCGTCGCGTGCTCGACGGGCAGCGGCGGCTGGCGTCGGCGATCGCGGGCGGCAAGCCGATGTTCGAGCGGCCCGCCGATCGCCGGTTCGACCACGATGCGCCGGAGAGGGCGCAGGAGGCCTCGATGCTGCTGAACCCGGCCTCGCGGCTGGGCGACGACAACGTCTACGTCGGCTAAGGTTCGCCCGTGGCCATTGTGGGAGTGGGGATCGACGTCGTGTCCATCCCGGAGTTCGCCGAGCAGGTCGACCAGCCCGGCACCATGTTCGCCGAAACCTTCACCCCGGGTGAGCGCCGGGACGCCGCCGACAAATCGTCGGTGGCGGCCCGGCACCTGGCGGCGCGCTGGGCGGCGAAGGAGGCTGTGATCAAGGCCTGGTCGGGCTCACGGTTCGCCCAGCGGCCGGTGCTCCCGGAGGCGATCCACCGCGACATCGAGGTCGTCACCGACATGTGGGGCCGACCCAAGGTGCGGCTGTCCGGGGACATCGGCCGGCACCTGGCCGATGTCACCATCCACGTGTCGCTGACGCACGAGAAGGACACCGCCGCGGCGGTGGCCATCCTCGAAGCGCCGTAAACCTGCTGGTCACGTCGGCTGTGCTGATGGGGCCGTGGTCATCCGATGATCCCGACGCGGCACGTCCGCCAGGGCGGATATGCCGTCACCGCGGGTAGTGCAGTGTGCACCCCTGCGACCGAAATCTGCGACCGGATGCTGTAGTCGCGGGGGCCGCGTTTCGGCCATTGTGAAGGTCCCGGATCACACCGACCACAGCAAGGAAACGCCGCCATGCCCGCAACCACCACCGCGAAACTACGCACGATCGCCAGCACAGCTCCGATCGACGAGATTCTGTCGATCGTCCGCGCGGATGGCGGCGTCATCGTGAAGGGACTTCTCACACCGGATCAGGTCGCACGATTCAACGCCGAGATCGACCCGGCCCTGCGGGGTTTGGATGCCGGTTCAAAGCACGACAACGAAATCGTCGCGGAGTTTCACGGTCGGAACACCAAGCGCCTCACCAACTTGGTCACCCGAAGCGAGACCTTCCGCCGCGAAGTGATCGATCACGACCTCGTTCATGCGCTGGCCGATGCGGTGTTTCTCGAAGAATCGGGCACCTACTGGATGACGACGGCACAGGTGATCGAGATCGGTCCGGGCAACGCCGCCCAGATGCTCCACGGCGACCTGGAGAATTGGTTTCCGTTCGTCGGCATGGGACCCGCCGGGCCCGAGGTGACCGTCAACTTCCTGATCGCCCTGACCGACTTCACCGAGGAGAACGGCGCCACCCGGGTGATTCCGGGTAGCCACAAATGGGATGACTTCGAGGACCGCGGCGCGCCCGAGCAGACCGTTCCGGCCGAGATGAGTGCTGGTGACGCGCTGTTCTTCAGCGGCAAGACCGCCCACGGCGGCGGCGCGAACCGCACTTCCGACGAGTATCGCCGTGCGGTCAGCTTCGCATTCAACCCGGGCTTCTTGGTAGGCGAGGAGGCCTACCCGTTCCTGGTCGACCGCGAACTCGCGCGATCGCTCCCGGACCGCGTTCAGAGCCTCATCGGATTCCGCTCGCAATACCCGACCGGCTCTCCGGGACTTTGGCAGGTCGACTACAGCGAGCTCGCGGACTATCTGGACCGCTGACCGATAGCGCGGTCATGTCATGACCGAAGCGAGGGAGTCACGCCTGAGGTACCGGTTGGCCCGCTCGCACGTCGGCCTCGTCCTGTGGACCGACGACCCTCAGCGGGCCAACGCGTTGGACGAGGCGGTCGCGGCCGTTCGCTCCGCTTCGGCGGGGGGAAGCGCCCTGATAGCCCGGGCCACTGCCACCTCGCGCTGGATCTGGCTATCCGGGGCCGCGACACCTGACCTTCGCCACATCGAGAAGGTGGTGGCGAAGGCGGAGAATGTTCGAGCGGCCGTCGGAAGGCCGGGACGAGGACTCGACGGGTTCAGGTCCAGCCACCAAGACGCCCTCGCCGCCCAGGCACTGGTCGTTCGACTCGGATCCGACCGGCGCTTCACGGCGTACGCAGACGTCGAGCTCATCGACAGCATCACGAAGGACCCTGCCAGCGCACGACGCTTCGTCACCAACACCCTCGGCCCGCTGACCGAAGCAGACGAAGCGATACGGCAGGCGCTACTGACTTACGTGCAGTGCGGCTTCAACACCACTCGGGCGGCGGCAATCCTCTACGCACACCGAAACACCGTCGAGCGCCGGGTGTCGCGCGCCAACGAACTGTCCACGGTCAAAGTGGAAGACAACCCCACCCACGTAGCCGCTGCGCTTCTGGTGCTGGAGATTGCGCCTGATATCGCGGTGAGCACACCCTTCTAAACACAACGAGGATCAGCGAGCGGCCTACTGGTCGAAGCGGGTGTAGCAGTCCTCGGCGTCGCCGTTGACCACGCCGCTGCGGAACGCGACGATCCGGGTGAAACCGGCCGGCACCGTCCCGCCGTCGACATCACTGGCGGCCAGCCCGTTGGACAGCAACCCGGCCACCGCCTCGTCGATGTCACCGGCGGACAGGTACAGCCCGCGGCCCGAGGGCACCTCGAGTTCCTCGGACATCGCGCGCTGCGCCACGCCGGTCAGGCAGGCGGTCCGCAGTCCGACCTCCGCGCCGCGCATATCCATGCCCCGCTCGTGCTGCAGGGCCAGCGCGTAGCGCGATGTCACCACCGACAGCGCCGAGTTGTCGCCTTGGAGCAGAACGAAATTCGCCTCATTGGCCGGCGTGCCGAGTTCCTGCAGCGCCGCCATGTCAACGTAGATGGTGTTGTCGCTCGGGCAGTAGGAGGCCGGCGGAGTGTCCTCGGCGTCCGGGCAGTCCGAGGAATCGGTCGACAGCTTCGGCGGGTCCGACGGGGAGAAGACCACGCCGAGCACCTCCATCAGATCGGTCAGCACCTGCTCGTCGATCTCGACGTCGCCGCCGGTGCCGAACGTCACGTCAACCTTGGTGGATTCCGGCAGGTCGCCGTTGCGCTTGGCGATCTCGTCCTCGTCGATGCCCGCGCAGGCCGACACCCCCGAAGTGAAGCCGAGCTGGAACGCGCTGATGCGCTCCAGCGCGGTGCCGTGGCCGTCGTCGGGATTGTCGAAGACGGTCAGCAGCGGGTCGCGCAGCACCAGCAGGCCGGCGAGCACGTAATTCAGCCCCTCGCCGGTGCTCATCTGGAACCGGGTGGAATTGCCCTCGGCGACCCAGCGCAGATAGTCCCCGGCGAAGCAGTCGGCCTGCTGCTCGGCGACCAGGGTGCTGGTTCTGCGGTTGATCAGGTTTGCCATCATCTGCAGGGCGTGCCCGTATTCGTGGGCGAGCACGCCGTTGACGGCCATCTCGCCGAAGAACTTCTGCGCCACCGGCAGCAGCACGCCGCGGTCCCAGGCGATGATCCGGCTCTCGAAGCAGTACATCGCGTTGGCGAACTCGTAGGTGTCATTGCCGCACACCATGTCGCCGGGCACCTCGGAGTCATAGGACTGCAGGCCCGAGACCGGGGTGAACGTCCCCGGCAGCACCGGCGAGTAGTTCTCGTGCCAGTAATCCTCGAGGTCGTTGACCGACAGCAGCGCCAGCTTGTCGATGTCGCCGTTGTCGGTGCCCTCGACGGTGCCGGTTGGCGGCGGAGAGTTCGGCCGCACGCCGCTGGGCCCCTCGGTGACGGCCATGCCGCCGACCCGATTGGGGTTGTACAGCCCGGAGGTCGGTTTGCCGTCGACCATGCCGCCGCAGCCGGAAAGCACCACCATCGCGACCCCGGCGATCGCCATCAGGGTTTTGCTTCGCAACTTCACGCGCAACAGCCTAGTTTGCCCGCGGACGGTCGCGAGACGCCTTTTGCCGGGACGGCGCGGCGGCGGGACTAGGGTGTGCGGCATGTCTGAGCTTGGGAACCGGGTGGCCGAGTTGCTGCCGTCGGTGCGCGCCGACCTGGAGGACCTCATTCGTATCCAGTCGGTGTGGGCCGACGAGGCCCGCCGGCCCGAGGTGATCCGCTGCGCCGACACGGTGGCCTCGTTGCTGTCCGGCGCCGGTTTCCCGGACGTGAGCGTGGTCAGCGCCGGGGGAGCGCCCGCGGTGATCGCCCGCTATCCCGCCCCGGCGGGTGCGCCCACCGTGCTGCTCTACGCGCACCATGACGTGCAGCCCGAAGGCGATCCGTCGCAATGGGATTCGGCGCCGTTCGTTCCCACCGAGGTCGACGGCCGGCTGTACGGCCGGGGCAGCTCCGATGACAAGGCGGGCATCGCCTGCCACCTGGCGGCGATGCGGGCATTCGACGGGAAGCCGCCGGTGGGGCTGACGGTTTTCGTCGAGGGCGAGGAGGAGTCCGGGTCTCCGACGCTCGGCGCGTTGCTGGCCGAGCACCGCGAGGCGCTGGCCGCCGACGTCATCGTCATCGCCGACTCCGGCAACTGGAGCACCGAGATCCCGGCGCTGACGGTGTCGCTGCGCGGTCTGGTCGACTGCGAGGTCGAGGTGGCCACGCTGGCCAAGGGCCTGCACTCCGGGATCTGGGGCGGGGTGGTCCCGGACGCGCTCAGCGCACTGGTGCGCCTGCTGGCCAGCCTGCACGACGACGACGGCAACGTCGCGGTCGCCGGCCTCTTCGAGCCACCGGCGCCCGAGCAGGCACTCGACATTCCCGCCGAGCAGATCCGCGCCGAGGCGGGCCTGCTGGAGGGGGTCGGTGAGATCGGCGCCGGTCCGGCGTCGGCCCGGCTGTGGTTCAAACCGGCGATCACCGTCATCGGCATCGACACCACCCCGGTCGCGTCGGCGTCGAACACCCTGATCCCGCGGGCCCGGGCCAAGATCAGCATGCGGGTCGCGCCGGGCGGCGACGCCGGCGCGCACCTGGACGCGTTGCGCGCGCACCTGGAAAGCCACGCCCCGTGGGGCGCGCGGGTCACCGTCACCGACGGCGAACTCGGCCAGCCCTACGCCATCGACGCGACCGGCCCGGTGTACGACGCCATCCGCGCGGCGACCGGCGCCGCGTGGGGGGTGGCGCCGGTGGACATGGGCATGGGCGGCTCGATCCCGTTCATCGCCGAGTTCGCGGCCGCGTTCCCGTCGGCGACTATCGTGGTGACCGGGCCGGAGGACCCGGCCAGCGCCGCGCACAGCGTCAACGAGAGCCAGGACCTCGCCGTGCTCGCCAAGGCCGCCACCGCGGAGACCCTCTTCCTGGCGGCGCTGGGCGATATCGCGTGAGTGCTGTGCGTCCGTGAGAAGTGTTGGCGGAGGCGGTCATCGAGTGAGAACCCTGGTACGTCGGTGAGACATGACGCACCTCAGTGAGACGTGGCGGCGGCCCTTTTCATCGATTGAGAAATTATGTACACGTTGTTCGAGAAGGGGTGTGCGTCAGGTCTCAGTCGATGAGAAACGCCTACCTGAGGTCTCACTGACGTACCTGAGTTCTCACCGACCGACCTGGTTTCTCAGTCGATGAGGCTGTGCGCCAACGTTTCTCACCAGCCGACCTGATTTCTCACTCGACGGAGGGGGCTTGAGCCAGGCGGCGTTGGCCGCTTGCCCCGGCCGCCTGACCTGTCTCACACGCTCATCCCTCGCCCACTCGACGAGTCAGACGGTCTGACGGTCGTGGCCGGCCCAGTATGGCTGGCGCAGATCCTTCTTCAGGATCTTGCCGGTGGGGTTGCGCGGCAGCGCCTCCATCAGGTCGATCTGCTTGGGGCACTTGTAGTGTGCGAGTCGCTCCCGGCACCAGGCGATCAGCAACTCGGGGTCGACGAGGTTCGGATCGGACTCCGGGTCCAGCGCGATGGTGGCGTGCACCGCCTCGCCCCACTTCTCGTCGGGGACGCCGTAGACCGCGACCTCCATCACCGACGGGTGTTCGGCGAGCACCCGCTCCACCTCGAGTGAGTACACGTTTTCACCGCCGGTGATGATCATGTCCTTGAGCCGGTCCTCGACGTAGAGGTAGCCGTCGGCGTCGATGCGCCCGATATCGCCGGTGCGGAACCAGCCATCGGCGGTGATCGCCTCCGCGGTGGCCTCCGGGCGTTTGCGGTAGCCCTTCATCAATTGCGGTGTGCGGAACCATAATTCACCCTGGGTGCCGGTCGGCTGCGGATCGCCGGTGTCCGGATTTACGACCTGCAGTTCGCAGTGGTCCACCAGGGTGCCCGCGCTGATCAGCCGCTCCGGATGCTCGGTGTCGCGGTGGTCTTCGGGCATCAGGTGGCTGATCACTCCGCACACCTCGGTCAGGCCGTACACCTGGATGAAGTCGGTGTCCGGCCAGGCCTGCAACGCCGCGCGCAGCAGCGGCAGCGGCATCGGCGACGCCCCGTAGCTGTAGGTCTTGAGCGCGCTGAACAGTTTCACCGCGTCCGGCCCGGATTCGAGCACCTTGGCCAGCACCGCCGGCACCAGGAACGCGCGGTTGGCGCCGGCCAGGATCGCCCCGGCCAGCGACAGCCCGTCCACCTCGCGGGTCATCACCGCCGGGAAACCGTCGTGAATCGGCACCTGGACGTAGGAGGAGCCGCCGACGTGGAACAGCGGCATCGCGACCATGCATTTGTCGCCCTCGTCGAAGGCCCAGCCGTCGTGCGAATACAGCGTGTGCGCAATGAGATTCGCGTGTGTGAGTTCGACACCCTTGGGCCGGCCGGTGGTGCCCGACGAGTACATGATGAGCACCACGTCGTCCGGGTCGCGGTCCTCTGCGCGCGCTACGGGGGCCGAACTCGCCAGCAGGGCTTCGTATTCGTCGCCGTCGCCGCCCTCGGGGGTCAGGCCAACGATCGTCTGCAGCTTCGGCAGTCTGCCGGCGATGCCTTCGATGGTGGGACGGAACTCCTCGCCGACCACCAGGAGTTCGGCGTCGGCGTCATCGAGCACATAGGCCAACTCGTCGCCGGAAAGTCGGAAGTTCACCACCACCGTCGCCGCTCCGAGCGACAGCGCGGCCATGGTCAGCTCGACGCCGGCCGGGTGGTTCTTGTCCAGGAAGCCGACGACGTGGCCGCGGCCGATGCCGCGCTCGCGCAGCGCGCCGGCGAGTCGCCGGATCCGATCGTTCCACTGTGACCAGGTCCAGGTGCGGCCCAGATAGTGCACCGCCTCGCCGTCGGGATTGGTCTGGGCCCAGTGGTTCAGGCGGTCATCGAGGAAGCGGGGCGTCGGCGCCGAGTCGGTCACGCCCCCAGCATGGCAAACCGCTGACGACGGCGGTAGGCCCGGAGCAAGAAATTATCGCCGGACAGAATTTTTCTCGGCCCAGCCGCCCCAGGGCCGCCACCGGCACCAGCGGAGGGTGCTGGGCAACAGCGCCAGCACGGCGATGAGCACGGCGGCGATCAGGCGTCCCACCACCGTGTTGACCGGACCCGCGGCCATTTCGAAGGACGATTCCACGGCGATCTTGGCGGTGAATCCGCTCGGCGACGGGCCGGCCTCGTCCTCGATCCTCACTTCAGCGGTCATGAAACAAGGCTATTGCCGCCCGGCGACGCTTCAGATCGCAAGTTCCGTTGGCGGTTTCAACGCCGAGCCGCGCTAAACCGCCAGATCCCGGCGCAGCTTGGCGACGTGGCCGGTCGCCTTCACGTTGTACTGCGCGACCTCGATCTTGCCGTTCTCGTCGACGACGAAGGTGGACCGGATCACGCCGGTGACGACCTTGCCGTACAGCTTCTTCTCGCCGTACGCGCCCCAGGCGGTCAGCACGTCCTTGTCCGGGTCCGACAGCAGCGGGAAGTTCACCGAATCGCGGTCGCGGAACTTCGCCAGCTTCTCCGGCTTGTCCGGGGAGATGCCGACGACGTCGAGCCCGGCGCCTTCCAGCTCGCTCAGATTGTCCCGGAAATCGCAGGCCTGCTTGGTGCAGCCCGGGGTCATCGCCGCCGGATAGAAGTAGACGATGACCTTGCGTCCGGCGTAATCCGACAGCTTGACGACGTTGCCGTCGGCGTCGGGCAGCGCGAACGCGGGGGCAGTGTCACCGGGTTGCAGGCGAACGTTCTCGGTCATGGGGACTAGGGTAGTGCGGCAGGTACGGCGCGCAGGTGAGAAGGAGGCCGCAAGTGGCGGATCAGGATCCCGAGGCCATCAAGGCCCAGATCGACGTCGCCCGAAATCAGTTGGCGTCCACCGTCGACGCGCTGGCTGAGCGGGCCAACCCGCGCCGGATCGCCGACGACGCCAAATCCAAGGCGTTGGCGACCATCAATCAGCCCGCGGTGAAGGCGACCGCGGCCGGCGTGGTCGGTTTGGTGCTGCTGGTGGTCGTGCTCCGGGTGCGCCGCCAGCGCGAGATCCGCCGCCTGCTGCGCGACTACTGACCGCATTCGGCGCAGCCGTCGCAAAACCGCTGACCACCGCCAATCTCACCGCTGGCGGCGGGTATCGCCCCGCGGACACGATCTGACGTTTCATAATGGGCGCTCGCCGGTCGACACCTCGTGCGCGCCGGTCAACGTCGACGCTCGGGAGGACGCGGTGAGCAGCGCGCAGGATCCGGCGCCGGACGACCCAGGCGATCCGCTGTGGTTGCCGCCAAAGCCGCGCCGGGACCGTTCGCTCGTGGTCGCTGGTGTCGGCATCGCGATCGCGCTGGTCGCTGGACTGCTGTTCTCCCTGTTCGGGGGCGCGAACGCCATCCTCGGCGCCGGCGACGCGGAGCAGACCGTCGTCATCGGGACCACCGAGGGCAGCCAGGACTACTGGCCGGTGCTGCAGCGATTGGCCGCCGAAGAAGGCATCACCATCAAGGTCGTCAACTTCGCCGATTACTCCCAACCCAACCCGGCGCTCGCCCAGGGCCAGACCGACCTCAACCTGTTCCAGCATCTGCTGTTCTTGGCCAGCTACAACGTGGAGGCGGGCGAGGATCTGGTTCCGGTCGGCTCGACGGTGGTGGTGCCGCTGGGCCTGTACTCCCGCAAGTACACCGCCGTCGGCGACATTCCCGACGGCGCGGAGATCGCCATCCCCAACGACCCCACCAACCAGGCCCGCGCGTTGCTGGTGCTGCAGCAGGCCGGGTTGATCCGGCTGGTCGGCGGCGGCAGCGTCACGTCCACCCCGGCCGATGTGGACGCGGCCGGCTCGCGGGTGAAGGTGGTGCCCATCAGCGCCCAGCAGACCGTCACCTCGCTGCCGTCGGTGGCCGCGGCGGTCATCAACAACGGCTTCGCGATGGACGCCGACATCGACCCGTCGTCGGCGATCTACAACGACGACGCCACCTCGCCGGCCGCGCAGCCCTACATCAACGCGTTCGCCGCCCGCGCCGAGGACAAGGACAACCCGCTGTTCGCGCGGATCGTCGAGCTGTACCACGACCCCGAGGTGATCAAGGCGGTGCGCGAGGCGTCCCGGAACACCTCGGTCATCGTCGACCTGCCGGCCGACGAATTGCAGCGCATCACCGTCGGCCTGCAAGAACAACTGAGCGACGAGTAGCGGCAGGAAGCAGGTTCTGGTGGCACCCATCGTCGAGTTCGTCGACGTCAGCAAGACCTACCCGGTGCGCGGTGACGCCGGTTCCTTCGACGCGCTGTCGAATATCAGCCTCGCGATCGAGGACGGCAGCATCTCGGCGATCATCGGCGGCTCCGGCGCGGGCAAATCGACGCTGGTCCGGATGATCAACGCGCTGGAGCGGCCGACCGGCGGCAAGGTGCTGGTCGAGGGCGTGGACATCACCACCCTGAGCGCCAAGGAGATCCGGAAGCTGCGCAACCGCATCGGGATGGTGTTCCAGCAGTTCAACCTGCTGTCCTCGCGCACCGTGTACGGCAATATCGCGTTCGCGCTGGAGGCCGCCGGAATCGACAAGGCCCGCCACCGCGACCGCATCGCCGAGCTGCTGCACTTCGTCGGTCTCGCCGAAAAGGCCTGGTCCTACCCGAGCCAACTGTCCGGCGGGCAGAAGCAGCGGGTCGGCATCGCCCGCGCGTTGGCCGCCAACCCCCGGATCCTGCTGGCCGACGAGGCCACCTCCGCGCTGGACCCGCAGACCACCAACGATGTGCTGCGGCTGCTGCAGAAGGTCAACGCCGAGTTCGGCATCACCGTCGTGGTGATCACCCACGAAATGGATGTGGTGCGCAAGATCGCCGACCGGGTCGCGGTGCTGGAGGACGGCCGGCTGATCGAAGAGGGCTCGGTCTACGACATCTTCGCCGCGCCCCAGGCCGAGTTGACCGCCGGATTCGTCGCCACCGCCATGCACAACCGGCCGTCCGCCGAGGACACCGCGCTGTTGGCCGACGCGCACCCGGGCCGGCTGATCGCCGTCGGCGTGGGGGAGGGCCTGCGGTTCGGCGCCGCGCTGACCGACGCCCTCCGCGCGGCCGACGGCGTCGGCTTCGAGATTGTCTACGGCGGCGTCTCGGCGCTCGGCGGACGCTCGGTCGGCAATCTCACCCTCGCGCTGACCGGCCCGGACTCGCGCGTCGACGACGTGATCGCGCGGCTTCGGGAACACACCACGGTGGAGGAGCTGGCGCGATGAGCACCGAGTGGGCGACGTTGAGTCCCATCTTCTGGCAGTCGACGTGGGAAACGCTGCAGATGGTGGTCGTCACGCTGGTGGTCGGCGGCTTCTTCGGGCTGATCGTCGGCGTGCTGCTCTACACCACCCGCAGCGGCGGGATCCTGGCCAACCGCTGGGTCTACACCATCCTGAATGTGCTGGTGAACTTCATCCGGCCGATCCCGTTCATCATCTTCATCGTCGCGATCGGCCCGCTCACCCTCAACGTCATCGGCACCACCATCGGCACCAAGGCGGCGATCTTCGCGCTGTGCATCGCCGCCACCTTCGGCATCTCCCGGATCGTCGAGCAGAACCTGGTGTCGGTGGATCCGGGGGTGATCGAGGCCGCCCAGGCGATGGGCGCCGGGCCGCTGCGGATCATCACCCGGGTGCTGCTGCCCGAAGCGCTGGGACCGCTGATCCTGGGCTACACCTTTGTGTTCATCGCGGTGGTGGACATGACCGCGGTGGCCGGTTCGGTCGGCGGTGGCGGGCTGGGCAACTTCGCCATCACCTACGGCTACCAGCGGTTCAACTGGACGGTCACCTGGATCGCGGTGGCGGCCATCATCATCCTGGTGCAGGCCGCGCAATTCTTCGGCAACTGGCTGTCGGGGAAGGCCCTGCGGCGCTAGCTCAGCGGTAGGGGTTGGGCACCCGGCCGCGGCTGGCCTGGGTCAGCAGCGGCAGTGTCGCGAAGGTGACCGCCGGCAACCGGACATCCCGGCCGCCGTCGCGCAGCCGGGCCCGCGCCCATTTGCCCTTCACGAAGTGCAGTCCGTCGATGTCCTCCCACGGAATGCGGGTGCTGCCCAACAACTCGTGGGCGGTCACGGCGTCGGCGTCGGCCTCGGTGCGCAGCCGGGCGATCGCGACCGACGCGAGCAGCGGCAGGACCATCAGCACCGTCGACGGCGGCCACAGGAACGCCGGCAACAGCAGGATCAGCACCATGAAGAAAGCCGCGATGTGTGCCATCGGCGAGATGCGGATGACCACCGGCTTGTTCACGCAGGCCATCATACGTAGCCGGGTCAAACCGCCGAGGCGAAGTGGAATGGGTTGCGATTTGACGCATCTGTGGTGCGAGGACTACCGTCGCGTGCATGCAGAAGCTGGTAGTACTTGGTCGGCGCGTTGGTGCGTGACCGGTCGTAGCTACCTGTAGCTCCAACGCGCAACCCTCGTGCAGCACATGACGCTGGCGAGGGTTTTTTGTTGCCCGGCATATCGAACGAGATTGAAGAGGACACCGTGAGCGCTCCCACGACGCGACCACCGGAACAGCAGGGGAACAACGCCCCCACCTCGGCCAATGGCGCCGCGGTGGGCAAGCCGGCCCCCAACGGCAAGGCCAACCCGGCGGTGCCGGGCGACGCCGTCGCGCCGGTGCAGCTCACCGGCGCCGAAGCGGTGGTCCGATCCCTGGAGCAGCTGGGCGTCGACACCATCTTCGGCATCCCCGGCGGCGCCGTGCTGCCGGTCTATGACCCGCTGTTCGACTCGACCAAGCTGCGCCACGTGCTGGTCCGCCACGAGCAGGGCGCCGGCCACGCCGCCAGCGGCTACGCGCACGCCAACGGCCGCGTCGGCGTCATGATGGCCACCTCCGGCCCCGGCGCGACCAACCTGGTCACCCCGCTGGCCGACGCGCAGATGGACTCGATCCCCGTCGTCGCCATCACCGGGCAGGTGGGCCGCGGCCTGATCGGCACCGACGCGTTCCAGGAAGCCGACATCTCCGGCATCACCATGCCGATCACCAAGCACAACTTCCTGGTGAGCAACGGCGACGACATCGCCCGGATGATCGCCGAGGCGTTCCACATCGCCTCCTCCGGCCGTCCCGGCGCGGTGCTGGTCGACATCCCCAAGGACATCCTGCAGGGGCAGTGCACCTTCAGCTGGCCGCCGACCATGGAGTTGCCCGGCTACAAGCCGAACACCAAGCCGCACAGCCGCCAAATCCGCGAAGCCGCGAAATACATTGCGGCGGCGAACAAGCCGGTCCTCTACGTCGGCGGCGGCGTGATCCGCGGCGAGGCGACCGACGAGCTGCTGGAGCTGGCGGAGATGACCGGCATCCCGGTGGTCACCACCCTGATGGCCCGCGGCGCGTTCCCCGACAGCCACCCGCAGCACCTGGGCATGCCGGGCATGCACGGCGCGGTGACCGCGGTCGCCGCGCTGCAGAAGGCCGATCTGCTGATCGCGCTGGGCACCCGGTTCGATGACCGGGTGACCGGCCAGCTGGACTCCTTCGCGCCGGACGCCAAGGTCATCCACGCCGACATCGACCCCGCCGAGATCGGCAAGAACCGGCACGCCGACGTGCCGATCGTCGGCGATGTGTTGGCCGTCATCACCGACCTGATCGCCGCGCTGCGCAAAGACGGCGCCCCCGGGAACTTGAACCTGGAGTCCTGGTGGGAGTACCTGTCCGGGATGCGGGCCACCTACCCGCTGAGCTACGGCCCGCAGTCCGACGGCAGCCTGAGCCCGGAGTTCGTCATCGAGCGGCTCGGCGAGATCGCCGGACCGGACGCAATCTATGTCGCCGGCGTGGGCCAGCACCAGATGTGGGCCGCGCAGTTCATCAAGTACGAGAAGCCGCGCACCTGGCTGAACTCCGGCGGCCTGGGCACCATGGGCTACTCGGTGCCCGCCGCGATGGGCGCGAAGATGGCCTGCCCGGACAAAGAGGTGTGGGCCATCGACGGCGACGGCTGCTTCCAGATGACCAATCAGGAGCTGGCCACCTGCGCCATCGAGGGCGTGCCGATCAAGGTCGCGCTGATCAACAACGGCAACCTGGGCATGGTCCGGCAGTGGCAGACGTTGTTCTACGGCGAGCGCTACAGCCAGACCGACCTGGCCACCCACAGTCAGCGCATCCCGGACTTCGTCAAGCTGTCCGAGGCGATGGGTTGCGTCGGATTGCGTTGCGAGCGTGCCGAAGACGTCGACGACGTGATCCGGCAGGCCCGTGAGATCAACGACCGCCCGGTGGTCATCGACTTCATCGTCGGCGCCGACGCCCAGGTATGGCCGATGGTCGCCGCCGGCACCGGCAACGACCAGATCATGGCCGCCCGCGACATCCGTCCGCTGTTCGACAATGAGGATCAGGTCTGATGACAATCCACACCCTGTCCGTCCTGGTGGAGGACAAGCCCGGCGTCCTGGCCCGTGTCGCGGCGCTGTTCTCCCGCCGCGGCTACAACATCGAGTCGCTGGCCGTCGGCGCCACCGAGCACAAGAACATGTCGCGGATGACGATCGTCGTCTCGGTGGACGACTTCCCGCTGGAGCAGATCACCAAGCAGCTCAACAAGCTGATCAACGTGATCAAGATCGTCGAGCAGGACGTCGAGAACTCGGTGTCCCGCGAGCTGGCGCTGATCAAGGTCCGGGCCGACGCCGGCACCCGCAGCCAGGTCATCGAGGCCGTTAATCTGTTCCGCGCCAAGGTGGTCGACGTGTCCACCGAGTCGCTGACCATCGAGGCCACCGGCACCCAGGAGAAGCTCGACGCGCTGCTGCGGGTGCTCGAGCCCTATGGCGTCCGGGAGATCGTCCAATCCGGCATGGTGTCGCTGTCCCGCGGGCCGCGGGGCATGGCCACCTCCAAGTAGCTTTTTTCACGACCCCTCACAAGATAGGAAAACCCAAGTGGCAGTTGAGATGTACTACGACGACGACGCGGATCTGTCGCTGATCCAGGGCCGCAAGGTCGGTGTGATCGGCTACGGCAGCCAGGGCCACGCCCATTCGCTGTCGCTGCGCGACTCCGGCGTCGAGGTCAAGGTCGGCCTGAAGGAAGGCTCGAAGTCCCGCGAGAAGGTCACCGAGCAGGGGCTGGAGGTGGACACCCCCGCGGAGGTCGCCAAGTGGGCCGACGTCATCATGCTGCTGGCGCCGGACACCGCGCAGGCCGAGATCTTCACCAACGACATCGAGCCGAACCTCAAGGACGGCGACGCGCTGTTCTTCGGGCACGGCCTGAACATCCACTTCGACCTGATCGAGCCGCCGGCCAACGTCACCATCGGCATGGTCGCCCCCAAGGGCCCCGGCCACCTGGTGCGCCGGCAGTTCGTCGACGGCAAGGGTGTGCCCTGTCTGATCGCCATCGATCAGGACCCCAAGGGCGAGGGCGAGGCGCTGGCGCTGTCCTACGCCAAGGGCATCGGCGGCACTCGCGCCGGCGTCATCAAGACCACCTTCAAGGAAGAGACCGAGACCGACCTGTTCGGTGAGCAGGCCGTGCTGTGCGGCGGCACCGAGGAACTGGTCAAGGCCGGGTTCGAGGTCATGGTCGAGGCGGGCTACGCCCCCGAGATGGCCTACTTCGAGGTGCTGCACGAGCTGAAGCTGATCGTCGACCTGATGTACGAGGGCGGCATCGCCCGGATGAACTACTCGGTGTCCGACACCGCGGAGTTCGGCGGCTACATCTCCGGTCCGCGCGTCATCGACGCCGACACCAAGGAGCGGATGCGCGCCATCCTCACCGACATCCAGGACGGCACCTTCGTCAAGCGCCTGGTCGCCAATGTCGAGGGCGGCAACAAGGAGCTCGAGGGCCTGCGCAAGCAGAACGCCGAGCACCCGATCGAGGTCACCGGCAAGAAGCTGCGCGACCTGATGAGCTGGGTGGATCGCCCGATCACCGAAACCGCTTAATTGCGGTTCGCCAGAGGCCCGTCCCGATTCGTCGGGGCGGGCCTTTCGCGGTCAGGGTCCCAAATGCGGCGTCGGGAGGCCGAACTCGCGCTTGAGCACCGCCCGGGCGGCGTAGAAGCCGACCATGCCGTGCACCCCGCCGTTGGGCGGGGCGGCGGCCGAACACAGGTAAGCGCCCGGGATCGGGGTGGCCCACGGGTTCGCGCGCAAAGTCGGGCCCGCCAGCGCCCGCCACATGGAGTTGCCGCCGCCGGTGATGTCCCCGCCGACCAGATTCGCGTTGTGGGAGGCCATTTCGGCGGCCGGGACGCTGCGCACTCCGACCACGATGTCGCGGAAACCCGGGGCGAACCGTTCCACCACCGCCGTCACCGCCTCGGCCTGGTCGACCGGGGAACCGTGCGGCACATGGGCGTACGTCCAGAACGGCCGTCGACCCTGGGAGTCGATGCGGCCCGGGTCCCCGACGTGCGGTGAGGCCGCGAGGACCATCGGTGAATCGGCGTGCCGGCCGGCGTTCACCGCAGCCTCGGCGGTGGCCATCTGATCCCGAGTTCCGCCCAGATGAAACGTCGCCGTCTCCGCGAGCCGCGGATCCGACCACGGAATATCCTCGGAGAGAACGAAATCCACCTTTGCGACGCCCGCGCCGTGGCGAAGTCGGCGCAGCCGCGCGGCATACCGGGCGGGCAGCCGGTCACCGTAGATGTCCAGCAGCGCGCGAGCCGGGGTGTCATAGATGACGACACCTGTGGGCGGCAAGGTCGCCGGCTCATCCAGCACCAGCTCGCCGCCGTGGACGAAGAAGTCGGCCAGCATCGCGTCCGCGATCGCCTGGCTGCCACCGACCGGAACGGGCCAACCGACGGTGTGCGCCAACGTCGCCAACACGGTTCCCAACCCGGCCGCCGGAAGGGACGGCAGCGGCGAGACCGCGTGCGCGGCCACCCCGGCGAACAACGCGCGGGCGTCCTCACCACGCAGCAACCGCCAGCCCGGGCTGCCCTGCAGGCCCACCCGCAGCCCGAGCCGCGTCGCCGCCACCGGGTGCCCCGGCGGCGAGCGCTTGTCGCTCAGCATGGTTTCCACCACCGCATCGGAGTCACGGACCAGGGGAGCGAACATCGCCCGCCAGGAACCCGGATCCGACAGCCCCGCGCAGGTGCGCTCGAAATCGAGATAGGCCAGCGCCGCCGGGCGCCCCGGCAGCGGATTGGCGTAGGAGACCGACGGCGAAACCAACGCCACCCGCTCGGCCAGGCCGAACGAACGGAAGAACGGGGACGCCAGCGCCATCGGATGAATCGCCGAGCACACGTCGTGCGATACGCCCGCGAACTCCGGGTCCGCCACAGTGCGGACCCCACCGCCGGCCGTCGTTTGCCCCTCGATGATTCGAACCCGCAGCCCCGCGCGGGCGCAGACAACAGCGGCGGCCAGACCATTCGGACCGCTGCCGACGACAGTGACATCGGTCATAGGAGCCCCTTTCGCCAGGTAGGCGCTCCGTGACCGCTTTTTGAGCGACCAGCGGCGCCGTTTAGGCTGTCCGGGTGAGCTTTCCAGTCGTACTGATCGCCGACAAGCTGGCCCCTTCGACCGTGGACGCCCTGGGAGACCAGGTTGAGGTCCGCTGGGTGGACGGGCCGGACCGCCCCGCGCTGCTGGCCGCCGTGGCCGACGCCGACGCGCTGCTGGTGCGCTCGGCGACCACCGTCGACGCCGAAGTGCTGGCCGCCGCGCCGAAGCTGAAGATCGTCGCCCGCGCCGGCGTCGGCCTGGACAACGTCGACGTGCCGGCCGCCACCGCCCGCGGTGTGCTGGTGGTCAACGCGCCGACGTCGAACATCCACAGCGCCGCTGAGCACGCCGTCGCGCTGCTGCTCTCGGCCGCCCGGCAGATCCCGGCCGCCGACGCCACCCTGCGCGAGCACACCTGGAAGCGCTCCAAGTTCTCCGGCGTCGAACTGTTCGGCAAGACCGTTGGCGTCGTCGGCCTGGGCCGCATCGGCCAGCTCGTCGCGCACCGGCTCGCCGCCTTCGACACCCACGTCGTCGCCTACGACCCGTACGTGCCGGCCGCCCGCGCCGCCCAGCTCGGCATCGAACTGCTGCCGCTCAACGAGGTCCTCGCCCGCGCCGACTTCATCACCGTGCACCTGCCCAAGACGCCGGAGACCGCCGGGCTGCTGAACAAGGAAGCCCTGGCCAAGACCAAGCCGGGCGTGGTGATCGTCAACGCCGCCCGCGGCGGGCTGATCGACGAGCAGGCCCTAGCCGACGCCATCGTCAGCGGCCACGTCCGCGCCGCCGGCCTGGACGTGTTCGGCACCGAGCCCTGCACCGACAGCCCGCTCTTCGAACTGGAGCAGGTCGTGGTGACCCCGCACCTGGGCGCCTCCACCGCCGAGGCCCAGGACCGCGCCGGCACCGACGTCGCCGAGAGCGTGAAGCTGGCGCTGGCCGGCGAGTTCGTGCCGGACGCCGTCAACGTCGGCGGCGGCGTGGTCGGCGACGAGGTCGCCCCCTG
The DNA here is from genome assembly GCF_025215495.1 of Mycolicibacterium brumae. NCBI lineage: Bacteria > Bacillati > Actinomycetota > Actinomycetes > Mycobacteriales > Mycobacteriaceae > Mycobacterium > Mycolicibacterium brumae. The sequence continues at coordinate 1,085,892 of NZ_CP104302.1, forward strand.
GCTGGACCTGGTCAGCAAGCTCGGCGTGCTGGCCGGCCTGCTGTCCGCGGAGCCCCCGGTGTCGCTCGTGGTGCACATCTACGGCGAGCTGGCCGCCGAGGACGCCGACATCCTGGGCCTGGCCGCCCTGCGCGGACTGTTCTCCACTGTCGTCGACGAGCAGGTCACCTTCGTCAACGCCCCGGCGCTGGCCGAGGCCCGCGGCGTCAGCGCCACCTTGGAGAAGTCCCCGGAGAGCCGCAACCACCGCAGCGTCGTCGACGTCCGCGCGGTGGCCTCCGACGGCTCCACGGTGAACGTGTCGGGCACCCTGAGCGGTCCGGCGCTGGTCCAGAAGATCATCCAGATCAACGGGCGCAACCTCGACCTGCGGGCCGAGGGTCACAACCTCATCGTCAACTACCTGGACCGTCCAGGCGCGCTCGGCAAGATCGGCACCCTGCTGGGCGCCGCCGAGGTCAACATCGAAGCCGCCCAGCTGTCCCAGGACGCCGAGGGCGACGGGGCGACCATCATGCTGCGGCTGGACCGCGACGTGCCCGAGGACGTCCGCGCCGCCATCGCCGACGAGGTCGGCGCCAGCATGCTCAAGGTGGTCGACTTCTCGTGAAACTCGCCGTCATCGCCGGCGACGGCATCGGACCCGAGGTGATCGCCCAGGCCACCCGCGTGCTCGACGCGGTGCTGCCCGGAGTGGATCGCACCGACTACGACCTGGGCGCGCGGCGCTACCACGCGACCGGGGAACTGCTCTCCGACCAGACGGTCGAGGAACTGCGCGGCTACGACGCCATCCTGCTGGGCGCCATCGGTGACCCGTCGGTGCCGTCCGGCGTGCTGGAGCGCGGGCTGCTGCTGAAGCTGCGCTTCGCGCTGGATCACCACATCAACCTGCGGCCGTCCAAGCTGTTCGACGGGGCGACATCCCCGCTGTCGGGGGAGCCGGCGATCGACTTCGTGGTGGTCCGCGAGGGCACGGAGGGCCCATACACCGGGACCGGCGGTGCGATCCGCGTCGGCACTGCCCATGAGGTGGCGACCGAGGTCAGCCTGAACACCGCGTTCGGCATCGAGCGGGTGGTCCGCGACGCGTTCGCCCGCGCGCAGAACCGCCGCAAGCACCTCACCCTGGTGCATAAGACCAACGTGCTGGTGTACGCCGGCTCGCTGTGGTCTCGGATCGTCGCCGAGGTGGGCGCGGAGTACCCCGACGTCGAGGTCGCCTACCAGCACATCGACGCCGCCACCATTCACATGGTCACCGACCCGGGCCGGTTCGACGTGATCGTCACCGACAACCTGTTCGGCGACATCATCACCGACCTGGCCGCCGCTGTGGCCGGCGGGATCGGGCTGGCTGCCAGCGGCAATATCGACGGCACCCGCACCAACCCGTCGATGTTCGAGCCGGTGCACGGCAGCGCGCCGGACATCGCCGGGCAGGGGATCGCCGATCCGACCGCCGCGGTGATGAGCGTGGCGCTGCTGCTTTCGCATTTGGGCGAGGACGAGGCCGCCGCACGGGTGGACGCCGCCGTCGCCGAGCACCTGGCCACCCGCGGGGACACGAAGATGTCCACCGCTGAGGTCGGCGACCGCGTCCTGTCGCTGCTCTAGCCGTACGCAACCGAGCGCTCGCCGGCATCGTCTGGCGCGAGCGCTCGGTTGAGTACGCAGGGTCGTGTGCCAAACCGAGCGGTCGCGGAGCTGGACGTGCGCCAGCGCTCGGCTGTGTACGTCGGGTCGTGTACGTAACCGAGCGGTCGCGGGGGGATCAGGACGCTCGGCGGGCGGTCACCATGGTGACCAGGAAGTCCTCGAGGTGCTCCCGGCTGATGTCCAGCTCGCCGCGCAGCCAGCCGGTGACCAGGTCGAAGCCGCCGGCGACCAGCGTCCAGGCGGCCAGATCCATATCGGGTTCCTGCTCGTCCGGGATGGCCAGCAGCGCCCGGCCCTGATCGGCCATGATCTTCGCCAGCGACCGGATGACCTCGCGAGACCGGGTCCGCAGCCCCTCGGTGGCCTGTGACTCCACCAACAGCCGTCCGCGGCGCGGGTCGGCGGTGAGGTACTCCAGTCCGGTGCCGATGGCCGCCCGCGCTCGCAGCTCGGGGTCGGCCGGCGCCTCGGCGATCGCCAGCACCATGGCCGTCGAGGACTCGACGGTCTGCTGGTCGAACGCCGCCACCAGCAGTTCGTCGACGCTGGCGAAGCTCTCGTAGAAGTAGCGGTCATTGAGCCGGGCGGTGGCGCATACCCCGCGCACGGTCAGCCCGGCCACCCCGGACTCGGCGACGATGTCCAGGCACGCGTCGATCAGCGCCGATCGGCGGCGCGCGGCGCGCTCCCCGGCGGTGGCTCCGCCGTAGGTGCGTTCCGGATTCGACATGCCTAGATTGTCGCATCCTTGACCGCAGGCGATATCTGGTTGACACTGTCACCAGATACCGCCTGCAGTGATTGGAGGACGACGTCAATGGAGTCGAGCCAGGGCAAGCTGCCGAATCCGCAAGCGCTGAGGGAGTTCCCCTTCAAATACTTCGTCCCGCTGCTGGCCAGTGGCGACGTGCGGGCGACCGCGGCTCAGCGCAGCGATTTCCGCAAGTTCGCCGACATGGGCGATCCGCTGGCCGACGACGTGGTCGCGATGATCGCGAGGATGCCACCGCGGGTGGGGCGGGCGATGTTCGAGACGGCCGTCGACCGCGGTCTGGACGCTGTCGAGGATCCACCCGAGGAACTGGTGGCGTTCTTCAACCAGGTTGAGAATCAGCCGTACTGGCTGGACTACGACAAACTGGCGCTGGCCGCCCGCGTCAGCATGCGCACCGGCCTGGTCGGCATCGGCCTCGCGCTGCCCGGACTGGCGTTGACCGGCGGCTACCTGGCGTCGCGGGCGGACAAGCCGCTGGTCGGCACTGGCGACCTCTACGCGATGGCCCCGCGTCGGCTCAACGAGACGGCGACCTGGTACATCGACGTCACCTCACCCGGTGGCCTGGATCGGTTCGCCGACGGGTTCACCGGGGCGCTGCGAGTGCGGCTGATGCACGCACAGGTGCGCGCGGCGATGAACCGTCGCCCGGATTGGGATCACCAGAACTGGGACACTCCGATCAACCAGGCGCAGCTGGCTGGGACGCTGCTGCTGTTCTCCCTGGCGAACCTGGTGGGCTGTCAGGCGATGGGCATGCGGTTCAACGACCGAGAGCGTGACGCGGTGTTCCACTTCTGGCGCTATGTCGGCCTGCTGATGGGTGTGCACCCGGAGTTGGTGCCGACCTCGGAGGCCGACACCTGGAAGTTGATGTGGCTGGAGGCCGAGACCGAGTTCGTGCCCGACGAGGACTCATTGAAACTTGCGCAGGCGCTGCACAATCGCCGCGACGACGACGCGCTCACCCAGATGGCGCGGTCCTACCTGTCGGCCTACAGCCGGTTGATGCTGGGCCGCACCAACGCCGACCGGCTCGGGCTGGCCGACAACAAGGCGCTGCAGGCGGCCGTGCTGGCGACGGCGGCGGCCAATCGGGTGCTCGACTACCACCGGCTGGTGCCGGGAATGACCTGGCTGGCCGAGGAGATGGGGCAGCGCGCGCGGCGTGGGTTCGTCACCAAGGGGCTGGCGATGACCGGCGGGGATCGGTCCTACCGTCGTCATGACCGGCTGGCGGCAGTCAGCTAAACGTCTCATTATATGAGACTCAAGTTCAACAATTTGAGATGATCGTGGCACCATGGCGGGGTGGACATGGACACGATCAGCACCGCCCGGCGCTGGACGATTCTGGGCATCGCGCTCGGCGCGACGCTGTTCGCCAACGTCTTCATCAACGGCATCGCGTTCCTGATCCCCACCCTGCACCGCGACGCCGGACTGGATCTGGCGCAGGCCGGATTGATCTCGGCCATGCCAAGTTTCGGCATGGTGCGGACCCTGGTGGCGTGGGGATACGCCGTCGACCGTATCGGTGAGCGGACGGTCTTGGCGCTGGGCGCCGCGCTGACCGCGCTGGCCGCGTTCGGCGCCGCGTTGGCGGATTCGCTGGTGCTGGTGGCTGTGCTGCTGTTCGTCGGCGGGATGGCGGCGGCGAGCAGCAACGCCGCCAGCGCGCGGATGGTGGTGGGTTGGTTCCCGCCGCGCCAGCGCGGCCTCGCGATGGGCATCCGGCAGACCGCGCAGCCCCTCGGTGTCGGCCTTGGCGCGTTGGTGATCCCGCAACTGGCTGCCGCACAGGGGGTTTCGGTTGCGCTGCTGTTCCCGGCAGCGGTATGCGCGGTGGCGGCGGTGGCATCGTGGTTCGGGCTCATCGACCCCCCGCGGCCAGAGCGCGCCGACGCGGACCCGGCGGAGTTGGCCAATCCGTACCGCGGGTCGAACACACTGTGGCGCATCCACGCGGTGTCGGTGCTGCTGGTGGTGCCGCAGGTCCTGGTGTGGACGTTCACCCTGGTGTGGCTGATGACGTCGCGCGGATGGTCGGCCGGCGCGGCGGGCGCCTTGGTGACCGTCGCGCAATTGCTCGGCGCGGCAGGCCGAATCGCGGCCGGACGGTGGTCGGACCGGGTGGGTTCGCGGCTGCGTCCGATCCGGACCATTGCGGCGCTGGCCGGGGTCACCATGGGCCTGCTCGCGGTGACGGAGTTCTTCGATTCGCCGCTGTCGGTCGTGCTGATGCTGATCGCCTCGATGGTGACGGTGTCCGACAACGGACTGGCGTTCACCGCCATCGCCGAGATCGCCGGGCCGTTCTGGAGCGGGCGGGCGCTCGGCGTGCAGAACACGAATCAGCTGTTCGCCGCGGGCGTGGTCCCGCCGGCGTTCGGCGCGCTGATCGGGGTGTCCGGTTACGCGGCCGCCTTCGCGGTGTGCGCGGTCTTCCCGTTGTTGGCGCTGCCGCTGATTCCGGTGCGGGACGACCCGTTGAAGGCCGGCGGCAACGTGTAGCACCGTGTGGCACGGCGGAGTACGATGCCCCCATGGGGCAACCCGCTGAGATCAGTCAGCGCGATCTGAGAATGCGGTCGCGCGAGATCATGGACGCGGTCGAACGGGGTGACTCCTTCGTCGTGACCCGGGATGGCAGGGGGATCGGGCAGTTGATTCCCCTGCGACAGCGGCGGACCTTCATTCCGCGTGATGAGGTCCAGGCGCTGTTGGGGAGTCTTCCGGCCATCGATGCGCAGCGATTCCGCGCTGACCTTGACGCGGTGGTAGATCCGTACGCGGACGACCCCTATGGGCGATGATCCCCACGTCGCTGGCGCCGGACTTGTGGATACCAATATCGTCATCCAGTACAGCCGCCTGAGCCAGAAGTTGCTCCCGGCGACGATCGCGGTGAGCACCGTGACGTTGGCTGAGCTCGCCGCCGGGGTGCACGCCGTCAGCGATGCCGTGGAACGGGCGATGCGCGTCGAGTTGCTCCAGCGGGTGGAGAGCTCATTCGAACCGATCCCGTTCGACGTTGACGCCGCTCGCGCCTACGGGCTGGTGGCCGCTGCGGTTCGGGAGGTCGGTCGTTCGCCATGGGCTCGGGTTGCCGACCAGATGATCGCAGCGGTGGCCATTGCGGCTCGGCTGCCGCTGTACACCACAAACCCCAAGGACTTCGAGGGTCTCGACCGCATTCTGGAAGTTGTCCCCGTCGCCCGCCCGTGATTTGCGGACCGCGCTCAGGGGGTGACGAAGCTCCCGGTGCCCATCGTGGCGGGAAGCCCGGCGTTCGGATAGGCCTGCGACCCGATGATCGTGGTGGTGAAGTGCGTGAACCCGCTCTCGGTGCGCACCACCGCGGTGACCGGGGCGGGGTCGACGGCGTGGCCGCACGGATTGAGGAACGCGGCGCCGTGGGTCTGCCCCGGATTCGCGTAGTCGACCCGCACCAGCGCGTTGCCCGCGGTGGTCGCGCAGATCTCCGGGGTGACCGGGACCGAGAGCTCCACCTCGCCGGGGGTGTCGGTGCTCATCACCCGCAGCGCCGCCGTCCACGGTCCCGGCACCGCCAGGCCGCTGACGGCCGTTCCGGTGGCCGGAACCTGGTGCACCGGAATGTCTTCGGCCGCTGCGGCGGTCCCCGCGCCGGTGAGGGCGAGCGCCGCGGCGCCGGTGAGGGCGCAGGCGGCGCGAGAAGTGATGCCCATCAGAACGCCTCCTCGTTGTGCCAGGTGCCGATGGGCCCGAACGCTACCCGCCGAACCCGTCACCAACCTTGGCGAAACCCCTCACTAAGCTTGGAGAATGCGCCTTGGACGTGTCGCCACCCCCGCCGGGGTGGCCTTTGTGGTGATCGAGGGCGACGGCGACGACGCCGTGGCCAAGGAGATCGCCGAGCAGTACCTCTCCCGCAATCCCACCTTCACCGGCCGGACCTGGCCGATGGCCGATGTTCGGCTGCTGGCCCCGATCCTGGCCAGCAAGGTGATCTGCATGGGCAAGAACTACGCCGCGCACGCCCGCGAGATGGGCGGCGAACCGCCGCAGGACCCGGTGATCTTCCTCAAGCCCAACACCGCGATCATCGGCCCGGGCATCCCGATTCAGTTGCCGCACAACGCGAATCCGGTGCATCATGAGGGCGAGCTGGCCGTCGTCATCGAACGTCCCTGCAAGGACGTCCCGGCCGACAAGGCCGCGCAGTTCATCCTCGGCTACACCATCGCCAACGACGTCTCCGCCCGCGACCAGCAGGCTGCCGACGGCCAGTGGATGCGGGCCAAGGGGCATGACACCTTCTGCCCGGTCGGGCCCTGGATCGAGACCGCGCTGGACCCGTCGGACTGTGACATCCGCACCGAGGTCAACGGCCAACTGCGCCAGGACTCCAACACCGCGTTCCTGCTGCACGACGTCGGCGCCATCATCGAATGGGTGTCGGCGGTGATGACGCTGCTGCCCGGCGACATCATCTTGACCGGAACCCCCGAGGGGGTCGGACCGATCGAGGACGGCGACACCGTCAGCATCACCATCGAAGGCATCGGGACCCTGACCAACCCCGTCGTCCGCAAAGCCAATCCCGCCGAAGCCCATCCCGTCAAAGGAAAACCGTGACCGTTCGCGTTCGCTTCTGCCCGTCGCCGACCGGCACGCCGCACGTCGGCCTGATCCGCACCGCGCTGTTCAACTGGGCCTACGCCCGGCACACCGGCGGCTCGTTCGTGTTCCGGATCGAGGACACCGACGCCGCCCGGGACAGCGAGGAGAGCTACCTGGCGCTGCTCGACGCGCTGCGCTGGCTCGGCATGGACTGGGACGAGGGCCCCGAGGTCGGCGGACCCTACGGCCCCTACCGGCAGTCGCTGCGCAAGGACCTGCATCTCGACGTGGTCGTCCGGCTGCTGGAGTCCGGCGAGGCCTACGAGGCGTACTCGACCGCCGACGAGGTCGAGGCGCGGCACCTGGCGGCCGGCCGCAACCCGAAGCTGGGTTACGACAACTACGACCGCGACCTCACCGAGGAGCAGCGCGCGGAGTTCCGCGCCGCCGGCCGCTCGCCGGTGGTGCGGCTGCGGATGCCCGAGGAAGACATCACCTGGACCGACCTGGTGCGCGGTGAGGTCGTCTTCCCTGCCGGCTCGGTGCCCGATTTCGCGCTCACCCGCGGAAACGGGGATCCGCTGTACACGCTGGTGAACCCCGTCGACGACGCGATGATGAAGATCACCCACGTGCTGCGCGGCGAGGATCTGATGCCGTCGACCCCGCGCCAGATCGCGCTGTACCAGGCGCTGATCCGGATCGGGGTGGCCGAGGCGGTGCCGCAGTTCGCGCACCTGCCGTCGGTGCTGGGCGACGGCAACAAGAAGCTGTCCAAGCGCGACCCGCAGTCCAACCTGTTCCTGCACCGCGACCGCGGATTCCTGCCCGAGGGTCTGCTGAATTACCTTGCGCTGCTGGGCTGGTCGATCGCCGAGGACCGCGACGTGTTCACCCTGGCGGAGATGACCGAGGCGTTCGACGTCGCGGACGTGAACTCCAACCCGGCCCGCTTCGACCAGAAGAAGGCCGACGCCATCAACGCCGAGCACATCCGCCGGCTGGACCCGGAGGTGTTCGCCGACCGACTCGGGGCCTACCTGCTGGCCCACGGCCATCATCTGGATCTGACGCCGGCGCAATTCGCGGTGGCCGCCGAGCTGGTGCAGACCCGCATCGTGGTGCTCGGCGACGCCTGGGGGCTGCTGAAGTTCCTCGACGACGAGCACTACTGGATCGAGGAGAAGGCCGCCGCCAAGGAACTCACGGCCGATGCCGCCCCGGTGCTCGACGCCACCCTGGACGCGCTGGGGCCGGTGGGGGACTGGACCACCCCGGCCATCGAGGCCGCGCTGAAGGCGGCGCTGATCGACGGGCTGGAGCTCAAGCCGCGCAAGGCGTTCGGCCCGATCCGGGTGGCGATCAGCGGGTCGACGATCAGCCCGCCGCTGTTCGAGTCGATGGAGTTGCTGGGCCGCGACCGCAGCCTGTCCCGGCTGCGTGAGGCGCGCGGCCGGCTCGACGAGCGAGGGACGAGCGAGGAAGAGGCCGGCCGCCAGTAAGCACGAGCCGGCTCGACGAGCGAGGGACGAGCGAGGAAGAGGCCGGCCGCCAGTAAGCACGAGCCGGCTCGACGAGCGAGGGACGAGCGAGGAAGAGGCCGGCCGCCAGTAAGCACGAGCGAGGCTCGACGAGCAGGGCGATTAAGGGCCTGCGGAAATCTTTGATAGTCTGCTCGTCGGCCCGCACCGGCTGGGCCAGCACCTCGCACATTCTGCGGATCGACGCAGAAAAGGGGTTCTGACCAGCGGGAATGGGTAGCCAATGGGGTATGGTGTAATTGGCAACACAGCTGATTCTGGTTCAGCCATTCTAGGTTCGAGTCCTGGTACCCCAGCAAGACGTCTCATCCGCTCGCGGGTGAGGCGTTGATTAGGCCAACGGAATCCGTTGGGCTAAGCTGTCACACGGTTCTCGCCGAGCGATCGGCGCGGGCCACAAATGTTCTAGCCCCCGTCGTCTAGCGGCCTAGGACGCCGCCCTCTCACGGCGGTAGCGTGGGTTCGAATCCCATCGGGGGTACAGCCGATCCCCTCCCGGAGTCCGGGAGGGGATTTTTTGCGGGTTAATGGCCAAAATGTGTGTACGGCGCTCGGCGTGTGGGTTATTGGCCAAAATGTGTGTATGGCTGTCGGCGTGTTGTCGGTGTTTAGGGTCGTGATCGGCCGGCCCAGCCGTGTTGGATGCCGTTGCCGTCTTCCCAGCTGAATCCGGTGCCGAGGGCTGGGCCGAGGGGTTCGTCGTCGAGGTGCTCCACGCGTTGTCGCCGGGGCGGGTTGCGGTGTTCGGGGCGGACCAGGCTCCAGGGGTCCCGTGGTGTGGCGGTGAGGCTGTTGAGTTTCCATTCCGCTGCCCGGCGGGCGTGCTCGGTGGGCAGGCCACGGTGGGCGCGGAAGAGGTCTTTGAGGGCCCGGTTCGGTCCGCCTTCGAGCGAGCTGGTGGTCCGCGGCAGCGGATCGCCGGGGCCGGTGAGGGCCGGGTCGATCCAGGTGAACAGCTGCTTGTTGCGGATCAGTGCGCGGTAGAGGCCGCGGGTCTTGCGGAGGTCGCGGTGGGTGTACCACCAGTGCTGGTGCTCGGAGATCCCGGCGGGCCGTTCGGTGTGAGCGCGCGGGTAGGTGCGGTGCCGCAGGAACTGGTCCCAGCGGGCTTCCCAGGCCGCGTACTCGGTCAGCCAGAACACAGCCTGGTCGATATCGCGGACGTGCATCAAAGCGCGTGTCAGGGACAGGATTTCGCGGCTGGGATCCAAGCGGGGCCGCAAGGTGTGGTGACGGCGCACGGTTTGGAAAATGTGGAAATAGCAGCGCTGAATGCGGGTGGCCGGCCAGTCGGTGGCCAGGGCGGCGTGCAGACCGGTACCGCCGTCGACGACGACCATCCGCGGGGCCGGGAGTCGGGCCAGGATCTGTTGCCAGGCGATCTTCTTTTCCCGGTCACACCACTGCCAGTCCAGGACATGGTGGCCGTCGGTGGCGATCAGCAGGCACCAGTCCTGGAAGTAGGTGCCATCGAGGATCACCACCTCCGGAGCCGCCGCCGGCGGCGGTGGCGCGGGCACCTCGATGCGCCAACACCAGGCGGTCTCGCGACGAAACGTGCGCGCACTGGAAGCCAGCGTCCCCGGGCTCTGGCCGTCGAGCAGCCAGGCCAGAAACGCCCGCAGTTGGGCCTTGCCGGTGATGTCGGAGCGGGCCTGAGTGCTCGAAGCCCCGCAGACGGTGCAGCGCCACCGCGTCCTCCCGGCCGACGTCGTGCCGTTCTTGACCAGCTTGCGACCGCATACACCACAGGTCGGGGAATTACGAGCACCAGACACCGAACATGCTTTCAGAGCATGTTCAGGCCACCATCACCGCAGATCAGAGACCAGAAATCGGCGGATCTATACACACATTTTGGCCATTAACCCTTTTTTGCGCGCTAGAGCCGGCGCGCCAGGGCGTCGGCGGCGGCGAGCAGGTCCGCGGCCCAGCGCTCGCCGGGGCGTCGTCCCATCCGGTCGATCGGCCCGGACACCGAGACCGCGGCGATCACCGTTCCGGAGCGGTCGCGGACCGGGGCGGCGACGCTGGCCACGCCCGACTCGCGCTCGGCGGCGCTCTGGGCCCAACCGCGTCGGCGGACCTCGGCGAGGGTCTTCTCGGTGAACTTGGCCTCCGGCAGGATCGCCGCCTGCAACCGGGCGTCGGCGTGGGCCAGCAGCACCTTGGCCCCGGAGCCGGCGGTCATCGGCAGATGCGCGCCGACGGGCACGGTGTCCCGCAGCCCGGAGGCCGGTTCCAGCGCGGCCACGCACACCCGCGCGGCGCCCTCGGGGCGGTAGAGCTGCACACTCTCGCCGGTGATCTCGCGCAGCCGGGGCAGCACGGTGGCGGCCGCCGCGATCAGCGGGTCGCTGACGTGCGCGGACAGCTCGACCAGCGCCGGCCCGGGCGACCAGCGGCCGTCGCTGTCGCGGGCCAGCAAGCGATGGGTCTCCAGGCCGGCGGCCAGCCGGTGGGCGGTGGCGCGGGGCAGCCCGGTGCGCTCGCACAGCTCGGCCAGCGCGCACGGAGACTCGGCGACCGCGTGCAGCACACCCACGGCTTTGTCCAGGACGCCGATGCCGCTATTCTGTCTCATAGGGAGATACTAACGTCCCGCATTGTGAGATCACCAGCCCCGTGGATCCCACGCGAATGAATTGAGTTGTGATGTCCGAACAGCCGCAGAACAAGCCGAGAACCCTGTCTGAAAAGGTGTGGGCCGACCACGTCGTCGCCTCCGAACCCGGCGAACCCGACCTGATCTACATCGACCTGCACCTCGTGCACGAGGTCACCAGCCCGCAGGCGTTCGACGGCCTGCGAATGGCCGGCCGACCGGTGCACCGCCCGGATCTGACCATCGCCACCGAAGACCACAACGTGCCGACGGTGGACATCGACAAGCCGATCGCCGACCCGGTGTCGCGCACCCAGGTCGAGACGCTGCGCCGCAACTGCGAGGAGTTCGGCGTCCGGCTGCACGCGATGGGCGACCGGGACCAGGGCATCGTGCACATCATCGGCCCGCAGCTGGGCCTGACCCAGCCCGGTATGACGATCGTCTGCGGCGACAGCCACACCTCCACCCACGGCGCCTTCGGCTCGCTGGGCATGGGCATCGGCACCTCCGAGGTGGAGCATGTGATGGCCACCCAGACCCTGCCGCTGCGCCCGTTCAAGACCATGGCGGTCAACGTCGACGGCGTGCTGCCGGCCGGCGTCAGCGCCAAGGACATCATCCTGGCGGTGATCGCCAAGATCGGCACCGGCGGCGGGCAGGGCCACGTCATCGAATACCGGGGCAGCGCCATCGAATCGCTGTCCATGGAGGGCCGGATGACGATCTGCAATATGAGCATCGAGGCCGGCGCGCGAGCCGGCATGGTCGCCCCCGACGAGATCACCTACGAATACCTGAAGGGCCGCCCGCACGCGCCGACCGGCGCCGACTGGGACAACGCGGTGGCCGCGTGGGACCGGCTGCGCACCGACCCGGGGGCCGAATTCGACACCGAGGTGTACCTGGACGCCGCGGAACTGAGCCCATTCGTCACCTGGGGCACCAATCCGGGGCAGGGCGTGGCGCTGTCGGCGGCGGTGCCCGATCCGGAGATGATGACCGACGACGCCGAGAAGCAGGCCGCCGAGAAGGCGTTGGCCTACATGGATTTGACGCCCGGCACCCCGATGCGCGACATCGCCGTCGACACCGTGTTCGTCGGCTCTTGCACCAACGGACGCATCGAGGACCTGCGGACGGTGGCCGAGGTGCTGCGCGGCCGCCGGGTCGCCGACGGCGTGCGGATGCTGATCGTGCCCGGCTCGGTCGGGGTGCGGTTGCAGGCCGAATCCGAAGGACTCGGTGAGGTGTTCGAAGCGGCCGGTGCCGAGTGGCGGCAGGCCGGCTGCTCGATGTGCCTGGGCATGAACCCCGATCAGCTGGCCCCGGGCGAGCGCAGCGCCTCCACCTCGAACCGCAATTTCGAGGGCCGCCAAGGCAAAGGCTCGCGGACGCACCTGGTTTCCCCGGCGGTGGCCGCCGCGACCGCGGTGCGCGGAACGCTGTCCTCGCCGGCGGACCTGGCCTAGAACCGCGAAGCTCGAAGGAGAATCACCATGGAAGCCTTTCATTCCCACACCGGCGTCGCGGTGCCGCTGCGCCGATCCAATGTCGACACCGACCAGATCATTCCGGCGGTGTATCTGAAGCGAGTCACCAGAACGGGATTCGAGGACGGCCTGTTCGCCGCGTGGCGCAATGATCCGTCATTCATTCTCAATCAGGCGCCGTTCGACAAGGGCACCGTGCTGGTCGCCGGGCCCGATTTCGGCACCGGATCCTCACGCGAACACGCGGTCTGGGCGCTGATGGACTACGGGTTCCGGGTGGTCATCTCGTCCCGATTCGCCGATATCTTCCGCGGCAACGCGGGCAAGGCCGGGTTGCTGGCCGCGCAGGTCAGCCAAGACGATGTCGAACTGCTGTGGAAGCTGATCGAACAGAATCCCGGTATGGAACTCACTGTGAACCTTGCGGATCGAACGATCACCGCCGGAACGGTGGTGGCCCCGTTCACGATTGACGATTACACCGCGTGGAGACTGTCCGAAGGTCTTGACGATATCGGCCTTACGCTGCGGAAACTCGAAGATATCGAGGCATATGAAGCGCGCCGCCCGAGCTGGAAGCCGCGCACACTTCCGGCTCCGTGACCAAGTCCGATTCACGGAATTTCACCGCATAGCGCGGCTTTTGGGACGGTTGTCCCAATCAGTCAGTGGCCCAACCGGATTGCTGAAATGTTCGCTGGCATTACCTGAAAATGCGCGTGGCGCTTGGAAATCAGGGTTGCCAGGGTTTACCGTGTCCGTTAGTCGGCCCATCGCGGGGCCATCGGCTTCGGAGGATTTGCATGAACAAAGCAGAGCTCATCGACGAACTGACAGAGAAATTGGGCTCGGATCGTCGGCAAGCGACTGCGGCCGTCGAGCATATCGTCGACACCATCGTTCGCGCCGTGCACCGCGGCGAGAGCGTGACGATCACCGGCTTTGGCGTATTCGAGCGGCGTAAGCGCGCAGCCCGAGTGGCGCGCAATCCGCGCACCGGTGAGACCGTCAAGGTGAAGCCGACCTCTGTTCCGGCCTTCCGTCCGGGCGCGCAGTTCAAGGCTGTTGTCGGTGGGGCTCAGCGACTTCCGGCGTCCGGACCTGCCGTCAAGCGCGGTGGAACCGCCGCCGCGGCGACCAAGACCGCCGCCAAGAAGGCGCCCGCGAAGAAGGCCGCCGCCGCGAAGAAGGCGGCCACCAAGGCTCCGGCGAAGAAGGCTGCGCCCGCCAAGAAGACCACCGCCACCAAGGCCGCGCCCGCCAAGAAGGCCGTGACCAAGGCGCCGGCGAAGACGGCGACCAAGGCTGCGGCCAAGAAGGTCGCGACCAAGGCTCCGGTTCGCAAGGCCGCGACCAAGGCCCCGGCCAAGAAGGCCGCCACCAAGGCGGCGCCCGCGAAGAAGGCCGTGACCAAGGCGCCGGCCAAGAAGGCGGCCACCAAGACTCCGGCCAAGAAGGCGACCGTCGCGAAGAAGGCTCCGGTCAAGAAGGCCGTGACCAAGACCGTCGCCAAGAAGGCGGCCCCGGCGAAGAAGGCCGCGCCCGCCAAGAAGGCGACCGCGGCCAAGAAGGCCGCGCCCGCCAAGCGCGGCCGCAAGTAATCTCAGCACCAAAGAGCGCCGCGGGACAAAAGTCCCGCGGCGCTCTTTTGGCTCGGTGAAGCTCAGTAGCGGACCGGCAGTGGCGACCCGATGTGGTTGGCGGCCACCAGCTTCCCGTCGTGCAACGACAGCACCCAGACACTGCCCTTGCGGTTGCGGGACTTGTCCGGGCGAATCGAATCCTTGGCGCACCACCAGTCGATGATGTGCGGGATCACCTTGCCCTGCGAGCACACCACCGCGATGCCGTCGGCCGCCGCGATCTCGGCGAACCGGTTGCGGGCCTTCTTCGGCTTCTCGGCGTAGGCCTCCTCGGTCAGCGCCGGCTCGGCCGCGATCTTCACGCCCAACTCGTCGGCCAGCGGTTGCAGCGTCTGCGCGCAGCGGGTCCGGTCGGCGGCGTGCAGGTGCTCGGCGCCGAAGGCCAGCAGCAGGCCCACCAGCGCCTCGGCCTGGGCGCGGCCCTGCTTGTCCAGCGGACGCTTTCGGTCGTCGCCCTTGTATCGCGCCTTCCGCCCGGCCGTGCCGTGCCGAACCACCAGCAGCGTCTGGGTGTCGGGCGGCAATTTCGCGAAGCGGCGCAACAGCTTGCGGTCATAGGGGTAGGTCGCGAGTTTGGCGGCGTCGGGGACCGACAGCCAGCGCAGCTCGTCCACCTCGTGGTTCGGGGTGAACTCGCCGTCGACGGCACGGGCCACCCAGTAGCTGACCCGCTTGCCGCCCTGCCGAACCTGGTAGCTGACCGAGCCCAGGCTGCGGCCCAGCACCGACCCGAATCCGGTCTCCTCCAGGATCTCCCGCACCGCGGTCACCGGCTCGCTCTCGCCCCGGTCGACCTTGCCCTTGGGCAGTGACCAGTCGTCGTAGCGCGGCCGGTGCACCAGGGCGACCTCCGGCTCACCGTCGGCGCCGGGACGCCACAGCACCGCGCCGGCGGCGAGCACCACCACACCGTTGGAACCGGACCGAACGCTTCCGTTGAGCGTCACCTGTTCTCCTGCAAGTCGTTTCGGAGGGGACGGGACGCGCTCGGTCAGTGGCGGCGACGCTCCATCATCTTCACCTGGTGGTCGAAGGACGGCTCGCCTGCGCCCGGCGAGGCGGTCCAGCCGCCGTCGGGACCCAGCTCCCAACACCGGGTCGAGGGATCCATCGCCGAGGAGAACACCTCGTCGAGCTGGGCGGTCAACCGCGGATCCTCGACCTGAGCCAGCACCTCGACGCGGCGGTCCAGGTTGCGGTGCATCATGTCCGCGCTGCCGATCCAGAACTCGTCGATCGCGTTGAAGTGGATGATCCGGGAGTGCTCCAGGAACTGCCCGAGAATCGAACGCACGGTGATGTTTTCGGAGAACTCGGGGTTCCCGGGCAGCAGCGCGCAGATACCGCGCACCACGACCTCGACCCGCACCCCGGCCTGCGAGGCCCGGTACAGGCCGTCGATCACCTGCTCGTCGACCAGGGAGTTCATCTTCATCCGGATCCGGGCGTCCTCGCCGCGGCCGGCGGCCTCGATCTCCCGGTCGATGCGCTCCAGGATTCCGCGGCGAATGCCCTGCGGCGCCACCAGCAGATTCCGGTAGGAGTCCTTGCGGGAGTAGCCGGTCAGAGTGTTGAACAGATCGGTCAGGTCGGCGCCGATCTCATGCGAGGCGGTCAGGATGCCCACGTCTTCGTAGAGCCGAGCGGTCTTGGGGTTGTAGTTGCCGGTGCCGATGTGGCAGTAGCGCCGGATCGCCGAACCTTCGCGGCGCACCACGAGCGCGGTCTTGCAGTGCGTCTTCAGCCCGATCAGCCCGTAGACGACGTGCACGCCGGCGCGCTCCAGCTTGCGCGCCCACTTGATGTTGGCCTGCTCGTCGAAGCGGGCCTTGAGCTCCACCAGGGCCACCACCTGCTTGCCGGAGGCGGCCGCGTCGATCAGCGCGTTGACGATCGGGGAATCGCCGGAGGTGCGGTACAGAGTCTGCTTGATGGCCAACACATTCGGGTCCGCGGCGGCGGTCTCGATGAACCGCTGCACCGTGGTGGAGAACGAGTCATAGGGGTGATGCAGCAGCAGGTCGCCCTCACGCAGATTGCGCCACAGGCTCTTGGCCGACTCGGAGAACACCGCCGGCGTGGACGGCACGAACGGCCGGTCCTTGAGCTTGGGGCGGTCCACCCCGTACACCTGCCACAGTGAGGTCAGGTCCAGCAGCCCGGGCACCTGGATCACGTCGTCGGCGTCGACATCGAGTTCGCGCAGCAGCAACTCCAGCACGTTCTCGGTCATATCGTCGGCGACCTCGAGGCGCACCGGCTTGCCGAACCGCCGGCGCGCGAGCTCGCGCTCCAGGGCCTGCAGCAGATCCTCGTCGCGGTCCTCGGCGACCTCCATATCGGCGTTGCGGGTGATCCGGAAGGCGTGCTGCTCAACGATCTCCATGCCCGGGAACAACTGCGGGCCGAACGCGGCGATCAGCTCCTCCATCGGCAGGAAGCGCTCGTTGTGATGGCCGTCCTCACGCTGGCTGCCCTGCAGCTTGATGAACCGATCGACGTTGTCGGGCACCTTGATTCGGGCGAAATGCTGCGTGCCGTCCTCGGGTTGGCGGACCGTGATCGCCAGGTTCAGGCTCAGTCCGCTGACGAACGGGAACGGGTGCGCCGGGTCGACCGCCAGCGGGGTCAGCACCGGGAACACCTGCTCGTGGAAGTACGTCGACAACTGGTCGCGCTCGTCGTCGGACAGTTCGGCCCACGTCACCACCGTGATGCCGGCCTCGGCCAGCGCCGGCTGCACCGAATCGGTGAACACCCGGGCGTGCCGCACCGAAAGGTCCTGGGTGCGTTCACCGATCCGCTTGAGCTGCTCGCGCGGGGACAGCCCGTCGGCCGAGCGCACCGACAACCCCATCTCGTCGCGGCGCTTGAGACCGGCGACCCGGACCATGAAGAACTCGTCGAGATTGGACGCGAAGATGGCCAGGAACTTCGCCCGCTCCAGCAGCGGCAGCTCGGTGTTCTCGGCGAGTTGCAGCACCCGGTTGTTGAAGTCCAGCCAGCTCAGCTCACGGTTGAGATAGCGGTCCTCGGGAAGCTCGTCGAGTTCGACGGCCCGCTCGGTTTTCAGCGCGTCCTCGATGATCACGTCGTCGGCGTTGGCGTTCTGGTCGGCGGTGGTGGCATCGGTCTCGGTCACGGATGTGATCATTCCCCATCCCGGTGGCCGCCGCTAGAAGAGTGTGGATGTCGCGCCGATGAACCGGAGATGAAGTTCTGGCTGTGCCGGCCCACACCGAGCGCGGCGGCGGCGATCAGGTCCTGCGGGGTGTCGACATCACAGCGCAGACCCGGCCAATCACCGGCCAGCTCGACGGCGCCGGACTCGCGGTGGCGCGCCGCCGAACCCGGCCCGAATCGCGGGTCGAAGGACGCGCCGAAGGTGAAGAGCGCCGACGTCCCGTCGCCGTGGCGGTCGGCGACGAAACTGCGCGGGTGCGCGCGGGCCGACTCCAGCGCGGCGGCAAACTCCTCGGGCCGCAGCGCGGGCAGATCCCCGTGCAGCACCACCGAATCAATGGCGCCCACGCCGGCGCGCAGCGCCTGATTGAGCGGATCGGGGTGCCCGGCGGGCGTCGGGTCCGTCGCGCAGACCATGCCGAGCGCCCGCACCGCGGCCGCCACCGTCGGGTCGGGGGTGACGACGGTGACCGCGGGCGCGCCGAGCACCTCGGCGGCCGCCGACGCGGTGTCCAGCAGCATGGCCAGCACCAACCGCTCGCGAACGTCCGGGTCGAACTCCGGCGACAGCCGCGTCTTGGCCCGGGCCAGGCGCTTGACCGCGATGATCACGCCGACCGGACGCCGCTCCGGCGGGATCGGGTTCATGTCGGCCATCCTGCCAGTGCCGCTGGGTACGCTGGCGGGGCGCTGGATGGCGCGCGCCGCCGGGCCCGTCCGGCGGCGCCACGGCGGACGGGTGAAGATACGACGATGACCGGCACGGTGGGCACGGCGACGGTGATGGGCGCCGGGGCGTGGGGAACGGCGCTCGCCAAAGTGCTCGGCGACGGCGGAACCGACGTCCGGCTGTGGGCCCGTCGGGCCGAGGTCGCCGACACCATCAACACCACCCGCCGCAACGACGACTATCTGCCCGGCCTCATCCTGCCGCCGGAGGTGCAGGCCACCGCCGACCCGGCCGAGGCGCTCGACGGCGTCAACACGGTGCTGCTCGGCGTGCCGGCCCAATCGCTGCGCGCGAACCTCACGGACTGGGCGCCGCTGCTTTCGCCGGACGCCACCCTGGTCAGCCTGGCCAAAGGCATCGAGCTGGGCACCCTGATGCGGATGACCCAGGTGATCCTGCAGGTCACCGGATTCGACGCCAGCCAGGTCGCGGTTCTGTCCGGGCCGAACCTGGCCATCGAGGTGGCCGAGGGCCAGCCGGCGGCCACCACCATCGCCTGCACCGACTCCGGTCGCGCGGTCACCCTGCAGCGGGCCCTGAACACCGGGTACTTCCGGCCGTACACCAACGCCGACGTCGTGGGCACCGAGATCGGTGGGGCGTGCAAGAACGTCATCGCGCTGGCCTGCGGCATGGCCAGCGGGATCGGACTGGGGGAGAACACCGCCGCCGCGATCATCACCCGCGGGCTGGCCGAGATCATGCGGCTGGGCATGGCGCTCGGCGCGCAGCCGGCCACCCTGGCCGGATTGGCCGGCGTCGGCGACCTGGTGGCCACCTGCACGTCCAAGCAGTCGCGGAATTTCACCTTCGGTCACCGCCTCGGCGCCGGCATGACCGTCGCCGAGGCGCGCAAGGCCGGGGAGGGGCACGTCGCCGAGGGGGTGGCGTCCTGCCAGTCCGTGCTGGCGCTGGCCACCAGCTACGACGTCGAAATGCCGCTGACCGAAGCCGTCGAACAGGTCTGCCACGAGGGACTGTCCGTCATCGAGGCGATCGCCCTGCTGCTCGGCCGGCGCACCAAACCCGAGTGAAGAGGAGCCGGCGTTGACCACGCTGCCGCGCCGCTACGGCGAGTCCACCCGCACCCTGCGCGCGGCCACCCCGCCGGCTCGGCCCGGAGCTCCGGTGTCGCCCGGCCCGGTCCCCGTCTCGGCGTATCACCTAGACCCCGAGGAATCCGCCGAGCTGGACTTCTACGGGCGCGCCTCCAATCCGAACTGGCGGCAACTGGAAGCCGGTCTGGCCGAGTTGGAGGGCGCCGCCGCGGCCGTCGTGTTCGGCTCCGGGATGGCCGCGATCACCGCAGCGCTGCGCGTGCTGGCCCGCCCGGACTCGGTCGTGGTGATCCCGTCCGACGGGTACTACCAGGTCCGCCGGTACGCCTCCGAATCCCTTGTGCCGATGGGGGTTACCGTCATCGAGGCGGATCATCAGGAGATCTACGCGGCCGCCGAGAGCGCCGACGTGGTGCTGGCCGAGACGCCCACCAACCCCAACCTCGACGTCGTCGACCTGCACCGGTTGGCCGGAATCTGCCGCGGCCGCGACAAGCGGCTGATCGTGGACAACACCGCCGCCACCCCGCTGGGCCAGCAGCCGCTGGCGCTCGGCGCGGACCTGGTGGTGGCGAGCGCGACCAAGGCGCTGGCCGGCCACAGCGACCTGCTCGGCGGGTACGTCGCCGGCAGCCGGCCGGAGCTGATGGAGGCCATCGCGCGGGAGCGGTTGCTGTCCGGGGCCATCTTGGGCGCCTTCGACAGTTGGTTGCTGCTGCGCGGTCTGGGCACCGCCGGGCTGCGGTTCGGCCGCCAGTGCGCCAACGCCCAGGCGCTGGCGACCGTGCTGTCCGGCCACCCGGCGGTGAGTTCGGTGCGTTATCCCGGCCTGCCGTCGGATCCGGGGCACGCGCTGGCCTGCGCCCAGATGCAGCACTTCGGCGCGCTGGTGTCGATCGAGCTGGCCGACGCGGCGGCCGTACACGATCTCGTCGCGCGCAGCGAGCTGCTGGTCTCCTCGACCAGTTTCGGCGGGCTGCACACCTCGATCGACCGCCGTGCTCGCTGGGGTGATCCGGTGGGCGACGGGTTCGCTCGCATCTCGCTGGGCATCGAGGACACCGACGACGTGATCGCCGACTTCACGCGCGCATTGGGTTGAGTCGACGGGTACCGTGTTGAAACTGTGACTGCCGATTCCCGCAAACGCGTTGCCGTGGTGTTCGGTGGGCGCAGCTCTGAGCACGCCATTTCTTG
Source organism: Mycolicibacterium brumae (assembly GCF_025215495.1). Taxonomy (NCBI): domain Bacteria; kingdom Bacillati; phylum Actinomycetota; class Actinomycetes; order Mycobacteriales; family Mycobacteriaceae; genus Mycobacterium; species Mycolicibacterium brumae. The sequence continues at coordinate 1,106,381 of NZ_CP104302.1, forward strand.
CGTTTCGGCGGGCAGTATCCTGCGCAATCTGGACCCGGAGCGCTTCGAGGTCATCCCGGTGGGCATCACCCCCGACGGCGCGTGGGTGCTGAGCTCGGCCACCGCCGAGCAGTTGGCCATCGTCGACGGCCGGTTGCCGGAGGTGACGGCCGAGTCCGGGTCGGCGCTGGCGCTGACCGCGGACCCGTCCCGCCGCGGCGAACTGCTGTCCCTGGGGCGCGATCCGGGCGCGGTGCTGGCCCAGGTCGACGTGGTGTTCCCGGTGCTGCACGGCCCCTACGGCGAGGACGGCACCATCCAGGGCCTGCTGGAGATGGCCGGAGTGCCCTACGTGGGCGCCGGGGTTCTGGCCAGTGCGGCCGGGATGGACAAGGAGTTCACCAAGAAGCTGCTGGCGGCCGAGGGCCTGCCGATCGGCGACTATGTGGTGCTGCGGTCGGACCGCAAGGCGTTGAGCGATCCCGAGGAGCAGCGCCTGGGGCTGCCGGTGTTCGTCAAACCGGCCCGCGGCGGTTCCTCCATCGGGGTCAGCCGGGTGACCGACTGGTCCCAGCTCGAAGGCGCGATCGCCGACGCCCGCGCACACGACCCGAAGGTGATCGTCGAAGCCGCGATCGTGGGCCGCGAGGTGGAGTGCGGCGTGCTGGAGCTGCCCGACGGCCGGGTGGAGGCCAGCGTGTTGGGTGAGATTCGGGTGGCCGGGGTGGAAGGCCACGACGACGGCTTCTACGACTTCGAGATCAAGTACCTGCAGGCCGGCGCCGAGCTGGATGTGCCCGCCGAAATCGAGCCCGAGGTCGCCGACGAGATCCGCGAGCTGGCGATCCGGGCGTTCCGGGCGATCGACGGCCAGGGCCTGGCGCGGGTGGACTTCTTCTTGACAGACGACGGTCCGGTGGTGAACGAGATCAACACCATGCCCGGATTCACCACCATTTCGATGTACCCGCGGATGTGGGCGGCCAGCGGGGTGGACTACCCGACGCTGCTGTCGGCGATGGTCGACACCGCCCTGGCGCGCGGCACCGGCCTGCGCTGAGAGCTGCTCCCACTTCCGGGGTTTCGCTCAGGTTTTGCCCCTGAGTGATTGTTTTGGCGTCTTTGAACCGCCGTTTGTGCCGTCGGTGACGGCCGCCACAGCCGTGACCGCGCACCCCAGGTCGGGGCATGGACAGGGTACATCCAGCAAACAATCAGCAAACTCACAGGATAGTATTTCTTAGGTTAGCGGTACCTAATTTGTACCAGCCATTGACCCATACGTGCGGCGGTCGCCCTGTTGGCCGATGTGCTGCGAAAATGGCGCCGACGCACCACTTTGCAGACTTTGTCATGCTCTTGAAATCTGCAGTGGTGCAGCATATTTGGTCGATTTTGGAAGTGATCACCATGAAGGTAGGCACCCATGACGGGAGCGTGTGTGCTAACTCACTTTAGGTCTTTGCTACTCGGCAGTATCTGACGCTTAGGTAAGGCAGCCCTATTGTTTCTAAGCTTGCACTCAGCTAACTTTCAGGCGTCTCCCGTTACCGGAGGGTGACCTAACACTGATCGATTCAAGGAGAATCTCCGTGCAGCTCGCACCACGTCCCGACCAGGCGCCAGCCAAGGTCGTCAGCCGCAAGAAGAGGGCAGCCATCGCCGGTGCCGCCGCGCTCAGCGCAGGCGCGATCGCCATCACCCCGATTGCCGCGGGTCCCAATATCGCCATGTCCCAGGATCGCGATGTCGCGTTGACCGCTGCCTACCAGGGATACATCCCCAACCCGGTTGTGACCCAGGATCCAGGCACCGTCTACAACGGCATCTTCGACATCACGGTGAATAACCTGACCGGACTGGGCGAGTCGATCATCGCCAACCCGTTCCCGCTGCTGACGCAGATCGGTGAGAACCAGCAGGGCTACTTTGAGCGGGTCGTTAAGGCGTTCGAGACGATCCAGAAGAACGCTGGCAACTTCTTCTCCGACCAGGACACCAATCCGGACCAGACTGGCATTCAGCAGGGCAACGGCTACGTTCACGGTACGCGAATGCTGGAGGCTATCGAGGCCGGCGATATCTTCACGGCATACGAAGAGTTCAACACCATGGTTCTGTACAGCAACACGATTGCGAGCACCCCGATTGCCGGGCTGTTCCTGAGCACCGTCCCCCGAGGCCAGACGGCCGAGGTCCCGGGGATTCCAGCAATTATGGCGCAGAACGTCGCTGACGCTGTGAACACCTTGTTCAACACCAAGACCGTCAACAACGGAATCTTCTACTCGACATGGTCGTCATTCGGCGGGGTGCCTTATGAGATGGCCCGCAACATCAGCGAACTGTCCACGGCCATCCAAGACCAGGACTTCAAGACGGCCCTGAACGTCGTCGTCAATTCCCCGGGGATGACGGTCAATGCCCTGGTCAACGGGTTTGACTATCTGCCGGACGATACTTGTGCGCGCAACTGCGGAAGTGAAACTGGCGTTGAGTCCTGGCCGGGATTGTTTGCCCCCAAGGGGCAGCAGCACCCCGGTGGCTTGATCTACCAGGCACTGACCGGAATGGGGCAGTCGGTGGCAACGTCAATTGACAACACCCCTAACGCTCCCAAGAAGTCGCTGCTCAGCGGCTCGGGTCTGGGTCTGGACAAGCTGAAGGACGCACTGAAGCTCGACGGCATCCTCGGTAAGAAGGACGCGGCGACCGCCACCACGCTGGCCAAGTCCGCAGCCGCTGACAGCAGCGACTCGAAGGATCCGGTGAAGCAACTGAGCACCGGTCTCAAGAAGGCCAGCGATGATGCCAAGGCTTCGGTTAAGAAGCTGACCGGCAAGGTCGAGTCCTCGGTCAAGAAGGTCACCGACTCCGTGAAGAAGGCGGCGTCGAGCTTGTCCGGTAAGAAGGACAGCGGCAACTCCGGCAGCGAAAGCTAAGCCAACCAGCGTTAAACGCACCAACAGCACCGGGCCCCCTCACCGAGGGGGCCCGGTCTGCGTTGGAAGCTCAGCGCGGGGGAGCGGGATCGATCGCTTGGGCGGGCAGCACCTCGGCGATCACCCGAGACAGCTGTTGGATCGGGGCCGGACCGGACCCGTCGGGCAATGTCAGCGCCACATACACCGGCCGGTCCACCGCGTACCAGGTCACCCGATCGCCCTCGGCGACCCGGAACCACCCCACGTCGTCGACCTGCTGGATGGGGGAGCCGACCACGAAGTCCCCTGGCCGGTCCAGCCCGCAGCGCATGATGACGGGGAACTCGCCCGAGTCACGCCATGCGGCCACCCCGGCCGGGGCCGGGTCCGCGATCTCCGCGGTTTCATAGTCGCCCAGTTGATCCGGAACGGCGTCTAGCAATTTCGCACAATCTGGTGACTCGGCCTGCGGGGCGGGAACGGTGGCGACCGGCACGGGACCGAAATCGTGCGACTTACTGCGCGCCACCACCAGGAACGTCGAGAGCACGCCGATCCCCAACAGCGCCGCGATGATCATCGTGGTGGTCGACGGGCCGTCAGACGCTGGAGAATCCGGCCGCTCTGCGTCGGCGTCGGGCTCCGGTTCCGTCACAGCCGTCTCCTCGCCTCGCGTCTCTGCAATGCCATACTCGGGCCAACGTACCGCAGCGACCTGACCGGAGACCGCCGTGACCCAGCACGATCCCACCCTCGGTGAGCTGGGCGAATTCGCCGTCATCGACGCCGTCGCCGCAGGTAGGGCACACCCGGACGGGGTGCTGGTCGGGCCTGGCGACGACGCCGCGGTGCTCGCTACCCCCGACGGGCGGACTGTCGTCAGCACCGACATGCTGGTGCAGGACCGCCACTTCCGGCTGGACTGGTCCACCCCGCAGCAGATCGGCCGCCGCGCCATCGCGCAGAACGCCGCCGACATCGAGGCGATGGGCGCGATGCCGACGGGATTCCTCGTCGCGTTCGGCGCCCCGGCCGAGACGCCCGCGCGGATGGCCACCGAACTGTCCGACGGACTGTCGGAGGAGGCTGCCAAGGTCGGGGCATCCGTCGTCGGCGGGGACCTGGTGACCGCGCCGCAGTGGGTGGTGTCGGTGACCGCGCTCGGAGACCTGGGCGGCCGCCCCGCTGTGCTGCGCTCCGGCACCCGTGCCGGTGACGTCGTCGCCGTCAGCGGCGAACTGGGCCGCTCCGCTGGCGGGTACGCGCTGCTGGCAGCCGGAGCCACGGAGCTGGGCCCGGAGCTGTCCGCGCTGGTGGAGCGCCACCTCACCCCGGTCCCGCCGTACGGCCAGGGTGCGGTGGCCGCGGCGGCGGGCGCGACCGCGATGACCGATATCTCCGACGGTCTGATCACCGACCTCGCCCAGCTCGCCGAGGCGTCCGGGGTGGGGATCGAGTTGTCCACCACGGAGCTGGCGCCCGACACCGACGCGCTCGTCGTCGCCGCGGCGGCGCTGTCGCTGGACCCGGCCGTCGTCAACGAATGGGTGCTCGGCGGCGGCGAGGACCACGCGCTGGCCGCCACGTTCCCGTCGCACATCGAATTGCCGGAGCGCTGGCGAGCCATTGGGCAGGTCGTCGAGCAGCCCGGGATCCGGGTGGACGGGCAGGCGTGGCAGGGTCCGGCGGGCTGGGACTCATACGGCGCAACCCGTTAGGTTGACCGGGTGACTGAAGCAGCAGGCCCGCGTCCGCTGGAAGAACTCGTCGACCCCGGCTGGGCGACGGCGCTGGCCCCGGTACGGGACCGGATCACCGACATGGGCGCGTTCCTGCGCGCCGAACTGAGCCACGGCCGCGGCTACCTGCCGGCGGGCGAGAACGTGCTGCGCGCGTTCACCTTCCCGTTCGAGCAGGTCAGGGTGCTGATAGTCGGCCAGGATCCGTACCCCACGCCCGGACACGCGATGGGACTGAGCTTCTCCGTCGCGCCCGACGTGCGGCCGATACCGCGCAGCCTGCAGAACATCTTCACCGAGTACGGGTCCGACCTGGGCCTGCCGATGCCGTCCAACGGCGACCTCACGCCGTGGGCGCAGCGTGGCGTGATGATGCTCAACAGGGTGCTGACGGTGCGGCCCGGCACCCCCGCATCGCACCGCGGGAAGGGCTGGGAGGACGTCACCGAATGCGCCATCCGGGCGCTCGCGGAGCGCCCGCAGCCGTACGTGGCGATCCTGTGGGGCCGTGACGCCGGCACCCTCAAACCCATGCTCGGGCCGCGCTGCGCGGTGATCGAGTCCCCGCACCCCTCGCCGCTGTCGGCCTCCCGCGGCTTCTTCGGGTCCCGGCCGTTCAGCCGGGCCAACGCCCTGCTGACCGAGGCGGGCGCCGGGCCCATCGACTGGCAGCTGCCCTGACAGGGAGGGTGCGGGCACGCCAAAAGCGCCCCACCACCGAAAGGTGACGAGGCGCCTGGTGACGCTCAGGGAAGCGGGTGCGGGCACCCGCAACGCCGACTAACCGCGCGCGACCTTGCCGGCCTTGATGCACGAGGTGCAGGCGTTGACGCGCTTCTTGTTGCCGCCCGGGCGGTCAACAGAGTGCACGACCTGGATGTTCGGATCCCACCGGCGGTTGGTGCGACGGTGGGAGTGCGACACCGACTTGCCGAAGCCGGGGCCCTTTCCGCAGATGTCGCAGACGGCAGCCATGTAGCACTCCTCGAAGTCGATAACTTTCCGGGCCAACGACCTCACGGGTGGCCCGACAACCTGACCAGAATACCGAGGATGCACAGATAGCCAAAATCCGGAGTCAGGTCCGTCGGTCACAGTGGCTAGCATGGCCCCGTTGGACACGGCGGCGCGGAAGGGGTGCGGCGATGGCGGAACGTCAGCTCGACGGCTCCGCGCTGCGCCAGTGGGCGCACGCCTGCGTCGGCGCGCTGATCACCCACACCGACGAGATCAACCGCCTCAATGTCTTCCCGGTGCCCGACGGGGACACCGGCACGAACATGCTGTTCACCATGCGCGCCGCGGCAGCGGAGGCCGATCGCTGCGCTGACGGCGCCGACGTGGTGGCGGTGGCCGGCGCGCTGGCCGCAGGTGCGCTCGGCGGCGCCCGCGGAAACTCCGGGGTGATCCTGTCGCAGATCCTGCGCGGCTTGGCCGACGTCACCGCCTTCGCCGCCGCCAAGGCCGGTGGCACGCTCGACGCCATCGACGCGGCGGTGCTGGCCTCCGGGCTCCGGCACGGGGTGGCCGTCGCGGTCACCGCGATGGGCGGTGAGCTGATCGAGGGCACCGTCGTCTCGGTGCTGCAGGCCGCCGGCGACGCCGCGGACCGCGGCGCGGCCTCCGGGGACGGCCTGCCCGCGGTGCTGGGCGCGGTCACCGACGCCGCAGCCGCCGCCCTGGACCACACCCCGGATCAGCTGGACGTGCTGGCCCGCTCCGGGGTGGTCGACGCCGGCGGTCGCGGGCTGCTGGTGCTTCTGGACCAACTGCGCGCGACGGTCACCGGGCAGGACGCCTCCGACCGGCCCGCCTACGAGCCGCAGGTGGACATCACCTGCGCGGGGATGACGCCGGAGGCCGCCGAGCGGTGGAACGCCGAGCATGCTGAGCCGGTTGAGCTCTCGCCGTCCGCGCCCGCATTCGAGGTGATGTACCTGTTGTCTGGGCTCTCCGAGCGCGCCGTGCCCCAGTTGCGCCGCCGCCTGGAGGACCTCGGCGACTCGGTGTCCATCGCCGCCGCCGCCGACGGCGCCGGCGAACATTCCGTGCACGTGCACACCGACGACGCGGGCGCCGCGATCGAAGCAGGCCTGGCGCACGGCGCGGTGTCCCGGATCCGGGTCGCCTCGTTGACCGGCCCGGGTCAGGCGGAGGTGGCGCCCGCCGGCTGGCAGCGCGAACGCGCGGTGCTGGCGGTGGTCGACGGCGACGGCGCCGCGCAACTGTTCGCCGATGAGGGCGCGGTGGTGTTGCGGCCCGAGCACACCGGCGACGGCCCGTTCGTCAGCGCGCACCAGCTGCTGCGCGCGATCGTCGACACCGGCGCGGCCAAGGTGATGGTGCTGCCCAACGGTTACGTCGCCGTCGAGGAACTCGTCGCGGGCTGCACCGCCGCGATCGGCTGGGGCATCGACGTCGTCCCGCTGCCCACCGGCTCCATGGTCGCCGGCCTGGCGGCGATGGCGGTGCACGATCCCGCCCGCCGCGCCGTCGACGACGGTTACGCGATGGCGCAGGTCGCCGGCGTCACCCGGCACGGCTCGGTCCGGGTGGCCACCGAGCAGGCGCTGACCTGGGCCGGATCCTGCCGGGTCGGCGACGGTCTGGGCATCACCGGCGACGAGGTGATGGTGGTGCGTCATGACCTGACCGCCGCCGCGCGCGGACTCATCGACCTGATGTTGGGGCCCGGCGGGGAATTGGTGACGGTGCTGCTGGGAGAGGGAGTCGACCCGCGGATCGGTGAGCTGCTGGCCGAGCACGTGCGCCGCTACCACCTGGCCGCCGAACTGGTCTGCTACGTCAGCGGTCACCGCGGCGACGAGATCCTCATCGGAGTTGAGTGACGGGGTCTCGATGGCGAAACTGAGCGATCAGCTGGACTTCATCGTCGGCGCGAAGGCGGCGGCCGAACTCGATGAGCACCTCGGCATCCGCACCGTCGACGACCTGCTGCGGCACTACCCGCGCAAGTACATTCAGGGCACCACGGTCATCGACGACGGCCACATCCCCAAGGAGGGGGAGCACGTCACCTTCGTCGACACCGTCACCGGCGTCACTTCCCGCTGGACCCGCGGCAAACCGTCGCGCGAATTCATCGTCGCCACCCTCGGGCATCATCGGCCCAAGCTGAGCGCGACGTTCTTCAACGCGCGGTTCCTCAAGCAGATCCTGCTCGAAGGGTCGCTGGTGATGATCTCCGGCGAACTGGGCAGCTTCCGCGGCGATCTGCAGCTCACCCATCCGGAGTTCCTGATCCTGAAATCCCCACTGGGGCATGCGGGCAAGGGGTCACGCTCGATGGTCAAGGTCGCCACCGCGGCCCGGGACACCGAGGGCGTGGTGGGGCTGGAGGCGTTCAAACGCGATTCCCTCCCGATCTATCCGGCCACCAAGAAGCTGCAGAGCTGGGACATCTACCTGTGTGTGCGGCAGGTGCTGGCGATGCTGGACCCGGTGCCGGATCCATTGCCGGACTGGATCGTCGCGCGCTACGGACTGATGTCCGAAGACGAGGCGCTGCGCGCCATCCACCTGGCCGAGCATCCGGGGGAGCGGGAACGCGCGTTGCACCGGATCCGGTTCGACGAGTCGGTGGGCTTGCAGTGGGCGCTGGCCCGCCGGCGATACGGCGAACAGTCCGAATCCGGACCGTCTGCTGCGGTGCTGAGTTCCGGTCTGCGTTCGGACTTGGTGGCGCGGCTGCCATTTGAGCTCACCGCCGGCCAGCGGGATGTGCTGGAGGTGATCTCCGACGACCTTGCCCGGACCCGACCAATGAACCGGATGTTGCAGGGTGAGGTGGGCTCCGGCAAGACCATCGTGGCACTGCTGGCGATGGCGCAGATGGTGGACGCCGGATACCAGTGCGCGCTGCTGGCGCCCACTGAAGTGCTCGCCGAGCAGCACGCCCGATCGATGCGAAATGTGTTGGGCTCCTTGGCGATGGCCGGCCAACTCGGCGGCGCCGAGCACGCCACCCGGGTCACTCTGCTGACCGGCTCGATGTCCGCGGCGCAGAAGCGCGAGGTGCGCGACGAGATCGCCTCCGGGGAGGCCGGCATTGTGATCGGCACCCACGCCCTGCTGCAGGACACCGTGGAGTTCCACAAGCTCGGCATGGTGGTGGTCGACGAACAGCACCGCTTCGGGGTGGAACAGCGAGACACCTTGCGCGCCAAGGCGAAAGAGGGGATCACCCCGCACCTGCTGGTGATGACCGCCACTCCCATTCCGCGCACCATCGCGCTGACCGTGTACGGCGATCTGGAAACCTCGACGCTGCGTGAGCTGCCCAAGGGGCGCCAGCCGATCAGCACCAGCGCGGTCTTCTTCCGGGATGAGGGCAAGCGCAAGTGGTACGACCGGGTGTGGGATCGGATTCGCGAGGAGGTGGCGCAGGGCCGTCAGGCCTACGTCGTCGCGCCGCGGATCGACGATGACGACGACGCCAAGCATCCCGACGATGGTGACACCGACGCCCCCGCCGACCGGCAGAACGTCCGGAAGGCGACCGCGGTCACCACGCTGTACGAGCAGCTCGGGATCCGCGAGCTGCGCGGCCTGCGGCTGGGCCTCATGCACGGCAAACTCAGCGCGGAGGAGAAGGACGCGGCGATGTCCGCGTTCCGCGACGGCGAGATCGATGTGCTGGTCTGCACCACCGTCGTCGAGGTTGGCGTCGACGTCCCGAACGCCACCGCGATGGCCATCGTCGACGCCGACTGGTTCGGCATCAGCCAGCTGCATCAGCTGCGTGGGCGGATCGGCCGCGGCGAGCACGCCAGCGTGTGCATGCTGCTCACCGAACTGCCCTCGACGTCGAAGGCCGGAGTGCGACTCAAGGCGGTGGCCGACACCCTCGACGGGTTCGCGCTGGCCGAGTTGGACCTCGCCGAGCGCCGGGAGGGAAATGTGTTGGGGCGCGACCAATCCGGGCGCAGCGTCGGACTGCGACTGCTGTCGCTGCTGGAGCATCGGGAAATCATCGAGACCGCCCGGCTGCTATGCGACGAGATCGCCGCCGAGGATCCCGACCTGTCGAATCAGCCCGGGATGGACCAGCTGGCAGCGCATTTCATCGAGGACGAGCGCATGCAGTACTTGGAGAAGTCCTAAACACGGCGGGTTTCGGGCGGGTGTCGCTGATGGTGAGACGGTGCCCGTGTGAGGGTCGAATTTTCTCATAGAACTCTCAACCCACATGGTCTGTTTTCCGTTGTCTCGCAACGGAACTTGTCGGACCCGAGGTATAGCGTTCTTGCTATGAGCAGCAACGCCTACGCCGACCGGGAGGCGATCTTCGCCGCCCTCGCGCAGGCCGAAACTGCTCACCGTGTCTTGGCTTCGGCGTCCCTCGACGCGCTCTCGTCGGAGGAGGTGTTGGAGGTGCTCGCGCGCCGGGAGGCGCTCGCGTGGCGGGCCCCGGCGGCCGACCACCGACTGCTCGCCCGGTTGGTGGCTGACGGCAATCCGGGGGTGTTGGGGGCGGCGAACCTCACCCTCGTGTTGGAGGAGCGTCTGCGGATCTCCCGCGGCGTCGCCCGACGGCGTCTGGCTGAGGCCGCCGACCTCGGACCCCGGGTCGCGTTGGATGGGCAACCCCTGGAACCGGTGATGCCGTCGGTTGCTGAAGGGGTGGCGGACGGGGTGATCGGCCCGGAACAGGTCGCGATCGTGCGAGACACCTACGCGAAGATCCCGGCGGCGGTGGATCCGGAGACCCGGGCTGATGCCGAGAAGGAGTTGGCCGAGCTCGCCACGCAGTACGGGCCCTCGCATTTGAGCAAACTGGCGACCATGCTGCTCATGGTCCTCGATCCGGACGGGGACTTCGCCGATCGGCGCCGCGCCGCCGCCCGCGGCCTGTCCGTCGGCGCACAGACCCATGACGGGATGCGCAACCTGCGGGCGCGGTTGACCCCCGAAGCCTGGGCCACCCTGGAACCCATCCTGGAAAAGTTGGCGGCGCCGGGCATGTGCAATCCCGACGATGAACACCCCTGTGTCTCGGGAACACCGTCGGAGGAGCAGATTCAGGGTGATCGGCGCACGATCGCCCAGCGCAACCACGACGCCCTGGTCGCGGCGATGCGGGCACTGCTGGCCTCCGGCGACCTCGGGCAACACAACGGACTACCCGTCACGGTGATTGTGACGACGACACTTGCGGAGCTGAACGCCGCGGCCCACGGTGGGGTGCCCGCCGATCTCGGGGGCGCGGCGGTCACCGACCCGGTGGTGACGATCGCGGGCCCGGGCGCCCCGAGCGGCGGCCCGGTGACCCCGGCCGTGCCGGAACCGCCCGAGAACCCGACTGCCACTGATCCTGCCGGACTCCCGACCCCCTACGTCCCCGCGGCGCTCACGGGGTGGGCGGTGACTGCGGGCGGGTCGATGGTTCCGATGAGTGATTTCCTGCGAATGGCATCGCATGCCCTGCATTACCTGGTGATCTTCGACGGACGTGGCCGACCGTTGTGGCTGGGTCGGACCAAGCGTCTCGCGTCAGCCGATCAGCGGCTGGTCCTGTTCGCCCGGGACAAGGGATGCACCCGGCCGGGGTGCACAGCCAGCGCCTACCGGTGCCAGGCCGATCACCTCGACAATTTCAGCCAGGACGGCCAGACGAATGTCGACGAGCTGGGGCTGGACTGCGGCCCGGACAATCGGATGGCCTACCAACAGAACTGGAGCACCCGACTCAACACCGACGGCCGCGTGGAGTGGATCCCACCACCACACTTGGATCGCGGGCAGCCGCGGGTCAATCCGTATCACCAGCCGGCCGACATGCTCGCCCACTTCCACAAACGCTTCCGACACCAACACCCACCCGGGACGGACCCGCCCCAAGGCCCAGCACGCTAGGGCCGCCGCTGGACGCAGGGCCGGTACAGCGCCCCGGACGTGAATTTCGCGCCTGCCGCGCGGAGAATTCCACAGGCGGCCGCGGAGCTGACGGCGTTTAGGCCATGCCCCGCGGTAACCTCCTCGGCAAGATCGTCCCGGTCGTCTGACGCGGATCCGCCGATGGCAGGCCGCCGACGACGGGAGCTGGTGGGTTCGGGCCGGGGGTGGTGCTGCGATGACTCGGCGCAAAATGACGCTGCTGCTCTGTCTTGCAGCCGTGCTGGCCGTGGTGGTGGCCGCACAAGTCATTTACAACCGCAACCGATCGTCGTCCGCCGTGGACACCTACCCGCCCTCGGTGGCCGCCGGATCCGATGTGCTGGCAGGAATCACGGTGGTGCCCAAGAGGATTCGTGGACGCGACTACCAGCGGGGGATGTTCGGCGAATCCTGGACCGATGACACCGACGCCCCCGGTGGCCGCAACGGCTGCGACACCCGCAACGACATCCTGAACCGGGACCTGATCGACAAGACCTACAAGATGACGTCGCGATGCCCGAATGCGGTGGCAACCGGCGTGCTGCGCGACCCGTACACCAGCACCACCGTCGACTTCACCCGCGGAGACACCATCGGCCAGTCGGTGCAGATCGACCACATTGTGCCGCTGGCGTACGCGTGGGACATGGGCGCCCGGGACTGGACCCCGCAGCTACGGGCCCGGTTCGCCAACGATCCGGCGAACCTGCTGGCGGTGCAGGGTCAGGCCAACCAGGACAAGGGCGATCTGCCGCCGGGTTCCTGGATGCCGCCGAATCAAGCGTTCTGGTGCCAATATTCGATCCAGTTCATCGAGGTGCTGCGCGGCTATCACCTTCCGGTGGACCAGCGCTCGGCCCGGGCGCTGCGAGACGCCGCGGCGACGTGCCCGATCGGATAGAAACAACAGAGACAACCGTTGGGGATCGAACCGGAGGAGCAAGCGAAGTGCGTATCGGAATCATCATCGGGTCCATCCGCGACGGCCGTCTGGGCGCTGGTGTCGCCGAATGGGTGGCCGCCCAGGCCGCGAGCCGTGACGAAGCGGAGTTCGTGGTGATCGACCTGAAGAGCTTCGAGGTGCCGCTGCTGACAACCGCCGTCATCCCGGCGACCGCCAATCGGCAGTACGAATCCCCGCAGGTGAGGCGGTGGAGCGAGGCGATCGATGGTTGCGACGCTTTCGTTTTCGTCACCCCCGAGTACAACCACGGGGTGCCCGGCGCGTTCAAGAATGCGATCGACTCGCTGGCGAGCGAATGGCAGGGCAAGGCCGTCGCATTCGTCTCCTACGGCGCCGACGGCGGTGTCCGGGCGGTGGAGCAGTGGCGGCAGATCGTGGTGAACTTCTACATGGTCGACGTCCGCGCCCAGCTGGCGCTGTCGTTGTTCACCGACTTCGCCGACGGCGGCTTCGCTCCGCAGGAGCGCCGGGTGAAAGAACTCGACAACGTGCTCAACCAGCTGATCACCATGGCGGGCAAGCTGAGCTGAAATCGGTGGCCCGGACCCGGCACGCCGTGATGAGCTAGGGGCATGAACCCCGCTTCCGACCTGACCGACTGGTCCGGTGTGCCCTTCCCGCAACGCGCGCCGCTGCAGGGCGGCTACACCCGGCTGGAACCGCTGGACCCCGACCGGCACGTCGACGCGCTGTATCAAGCGGCGAGCGCCGAGGGCGCGCAGGAGCGGTTCCGCTACCTGCCCGACCGCCCGCCGGTCGACCGCGCGGACCTGCAAGACTGGATTCGCCGAGCCGTGGAAACCTCGGACCCGATGTTCTTCGCGGTGATCGACCGGGCCACCGGCCGGGCCGAGGGCCGTCAGGCGCTGATGCGGATCGACACCGCCAACGGCGTCGCCGAGATCGGGAACATCATGTGGGGGCCGGCGATGACCCGGACCCGAATCGCCACCGAGGCGCTGTACCTGTTCGCCGACCACATCTTCGGCCTCGGATACCGCCGGTTCGAATGGAAATGCGACGACCTCAACGTCCCGTCCAAGCGCGCCGCGCAGCGCTTCGGGTTCGCCTTCGAGGGAGTGTTCCGGCAGGACCGGGTGGTCAAGGGCCTCAACCGCAACACCGCCTGGTTCTCCATCATCGACTCCGAGTGGCCGCGGCTGCGCGAGGGTTACCGGCGGTGGTTGGCGCCGGACAATTTCGACGCCGACGGCCGGCAGCGGGAAAAGCTGAGCTTCTGAACGGTCCCGGCGCCCGGCCGGCAGGGCGGGGTCGATAGGTTCGGAAGCTGTGACCCTCCCCAGCGTCCCGCCGTCGGACAATTCGCGACTCCGCCTACCCGAACCGGTGTTGCGGATCGCCAATCGCGGCATGGGCCGGGTGCTGTCGACGCTGCCCGGACCGGCCAAGCAGCTGTTGTCCGGCGGCCGGTCGGTGGTGATCGATGGGAACACCCTGGACCCGTCGCTGCAGTTGTTCCTGAACGCCTATCGGCTCTCCGGATTCCAGGGGCTGATCGTCGACGGCGATGTGGCCGCCAGTCGGCGCAACCTCGACGACGCCACCGTCAAGTACGCCGGGCAGCGGGCGGCCGTCGCCGTCGCGGAGCTGACCATCCCCGGCCCGGCCGGGCCGATCCCGGCCCGCCACTATCACCCCGGCGACGGGGAGCTGCGCGCGCTGCTGGTCGCCTACCACGGCGGCGGCTGGACCCTCGGCGGCCTGGACGGCTGGGACGGCTTCTACCGCCAGATCTGCCGCGAGTCCGACGTGCACGTGCTGTCCGTCGACTACCGGCTGGCGCCCGAACATCCCGCACCCGCCGCGTTCGAGGACGCCTACGCCGCCTATCTGTGGGCCGTCGAACACGCCGCCGAGCTGGGCGCCGACCCGGCTCGGGTGGCGGTCGGCGGGGACAGCGCCGGCGGCAACCTCGCGGCCGTGGTGGCCCAGGCCGCCCGCGACGCCGGGGATCCGCTGCCCGCCCTGCAGCTGCTGCTCTACCCGATCACCGACCAGTTGGCCACCACCCGGTCGCGGACCTTGTTCGGCGCCGGTTTCCTGCTCACCGCGTTGGACATCGCCGCGTTCATCAACTACTACCTGGGCGCTTCGGAGCTGGACCTCGAGGATCCGCGGGTGTCGCCGCTGCGGGCCGCGGACCTGGCCGGATTGCCGCCGGCGCTGGTCGTCACCGCGGGATTCGACCCGCTGCGCGACGAGGGCGAGGCGTACGCCGAGCGGATGCGCGAGGCGGGCGTGGCCGTCGACCTGAGGCGGTACCGGCCGATGATCCACGGGTTCACCAACTTCAACGGGTTCGGCGGCGAGGTCAGCCGTTCAATCGCCGACATCACCTCCGCGCTGCGCGCCCACCTGAGCCGCGGCTGAGCCACCGCCGCCAGCCGGTACCCTGGAACGGCTTAACCCGAAGCGGCTCAGCCGCCCAGCGCGAGGAACACCGGAGACTGTGGCAAGCAAATCGAATCGCCCCGCCAAGTACGATCTGAAGGCCGCCGAAGGCAAGCGCGACCTGTTCGTGAAGGTCGGCCTGACCGCCCTGGTCGTGGTGTTCGCCGTCGGACTCGTCGGCTACATCCTGCTCAGCGGTGAGAAGGCCAAGCAGGCCGGCGAAGTGCTCGCCGTGCGCGCGGCCGCGGAGAACGTGATCAAGAACGAGCAGGGCGAGCCCAAGGCCGTCCTGTCGGTCTACGAGGACTTCCGCTGCCCGCACTGCCAGGAATTCGAAGAGGCCTTCGGCGGCACCCTGAGCCGGATCATCGACAGCGGCGCCGCCGCCGTCGACTACTACTCCGTCTCGATCATGGACGACGCGTCCAAGTTCTCCACCCGGTCGGCCAACGCCGCCTACTGCGTCGGCGCCGAGGACACCTCGGCCAACAAGGAGGCCTACCGCCGCTTCCACTCCGGCGTGTTCACCAAGGTCCGCACCGAAGGCGCGCAGGTCCTCGACGACAAGGCGCTGACCGAGCTGGCGCGGCAGTCCGGCATCGTCGGCAAGGTGCCCGAGTGCATCCGGGCCGGCCGCAATGACGACATGGTCCTGGGCCTGGCGAAGGCTGCCGGCATCAGCGGCACCCCGACCGTGCGGCTCAACGGTGAGGACATCAAGTTCGCCGACGACCAGGGCAACTTCATCAGCACCGACGAGTTCATCGCCCAGATCACCGACGTTGTCGGCGACGTGCCGGGGCTGAAGGCCGCGACCAAGACCGCGCCGTGACCGACGCCGGCGAGAACGTCGAGGAAGTCACCGTCTCCGATGCCGCCGTCGAGGAGGTCGTCCTGGATGACGGGGCTGCCGACGACGGCGACGCGGTGATCGTCGGCAAGGCGAGCGCCTGGTGGATCCTGATCGCCGGCATCGTCGGCCTGACCGCGTCGTTCACGCTGACCGTCGAGAAGCTCGAACTGCTGGTCAACCCGGCCTACGTGCCGAGTTGCAGTCTGAACCCGGTGATGTCCTGCAGCCCGGTGATGAGCTCCTGGCAGGCCTCGGTGTTCGGCTTCCCGAACCCGCTGATCGGGCTGATGGCGTTTTCCGTCGTGATCACCACCGGGATGCTGGCGATCGGCAAGGTCAGTCTGCCGCGGTGGTACTGGAACGGGCTGCTGATCGGCACGGTGCTGGGCGCGGCGCTGGTGCACTGGCTGATCTTCGAAAGCCTGTACCGGATCGGCGCGCTGTGCCCGTACTGCATGGTGGTCTGGGCCATGACCATGACGCTGCTGGTGGTCGCCGCCGGGATCGCGCTGCGCCCGCTGGCCACCCGAAACGCCGTCGCGCACGCCATCTACCAGTGGCGCTGGCCGCTGGTGGTGCTGTGGTTCACCGGGCTGATCCTGCTGATCCTGGTCCGGTTCTGGAGCTACTGGTCGACACTGATCTGAGCACCCGCACACCCGCCGACGAGAGGAGCGCGCCGTGACCACCGTGGTTGAGACACCGGTCAACGTCCCGTTCGCCGGCGCGGTCACCCTGGTGGTGCGCGCGGGGGAGCGGGTGTCGGCCGGTCAGCCGCTGGCCATCCTGGAGGCGATGAAGATGGAGGCGGCCATCACCGCGCCGCGCTCCGGCGCCGTCGCCCGGATCGTCGCTGCCGACAGCGCCCTGGTCGAGGGCGGCGATCTGCTGCTGGTGCTGCGCTGAGCCGCATCATCGGCGGGGCGGCCGGCGGACGTCGCATCGCCGTCCCGCAGCGCGGCACCCGGCCCACCACCGATCGGGTGCGCGAGGCGTTGTTCAACATGCTGGAAGCGCGGCTGGACTTCGACGGCATGGCGGTGCTGGACCTGTTCGCCGGGTCGGGGGCACTCGGGTTGGAGGCGCTGTCCCGCGGCGCGGCGAGCGCGGTGTTCGTCGAGTCCGACGCGCGCGCGGCCGCGGTCATCGACGGCAATATCTCCACTCTCGGCCTGCCGGGAGGGTCGCTGCGGCGCGGAACGGCCGGGTCATTGCTGGGGGTGGACGCGCCGATGGCCGTCGACCTGGTGTTCGCCGATCCGCCCTATGACGTGCCGGCCAGCGAGGTCGACGCGCTGCTGGCGGATCTGACCACCCACGGCTGGGCCGGCCGCGGCACCGTCGTCGTGGTGGAGCGCCCCAATTCCGGGCCGCGGCTGCGCTGGCCGGCGGGGTGGGAGCTGTGGAAGGAGCGCCGCTACGGCGACACCCGGCTGGAGATCGCCGAGTACGCCGGCTGAAGCCGGGTAGCGTCCTGGCGTATGAGCACCGCGAGTCGACGACGCGGGGCGAGGAACGAGCCCTGTGGAGGAGCGAGCGTATGAGCGGAGCGGTATGCCCGGGGTCCTTCGACCCCGTCACCCTTGGTCACGTCGACGTCTTCGAGCGGGCGGCCGCCCAGTTCGACGAGCTGATCATCGCGGTGCTGGTCAACCCCAACAAGCAGGGCATGTTCAGCGCCGAGGAGCGGATGGAGCTGATCGCCGAGTGCACCGCGCACCTGCCGAACGTGCGGGTGGAGTCGGGATCGGGGCTGGTCGTCGACTTCGTCAAGGAGCGCGGGTTCACCGCGATCGTCAAGGGGCTGCGCACCGGGACCGACTTCGAGTACGAGCTGCAGATGGCGCAGATGAACCGGCACATCGCGGGGGTGGACACCTTCTTCGTCGCCACCAAGCCGGCGTTTTCGTTCGTGTCGTCGTCGCTGGCCAAGGAGGTCGCCACCCTGGGTGGCGATGTGTCGGCGCTGCTGCCCGAGGTGGTCAACCGCCGGCTGGCGGAGAAGATCGCGGCCAAGCGGCAGGGCTGAACGGCCCGTCGAACGCATTTCCGCCGCGACACACCGGCGTGGCTACTCCCGTCACAGCAGTAACACGATGCACACTAGTAACACCATCAACAGATCGTGGAGGCTGCGCCGTGTACCGAGTTTTTGAAGCGCTCGACGAGTTGGGCGCCATTGTCGAAGAGGCTCGCGGCGTGCCGATGACCGCCGGCTGCGTCGTCCCGCGCGGAGACGTCCTGGAACTGCTCGACGACATCAAGGACGCCATCCCCGGCGAACTCGACGACGCCCAGGATGTGCTCGACGCGCGCGACGGCATGCTGCGCGACGCCAAGGAGCACGCCGACCAGATGGTGTCCTCGGCCACCGCCGAGGCCGAATCCACCCTCGCGCACGCCCGCGCCGAAGCCGACCGGATGCTGTCGGAGGCCAAGGCGCAGGCCGACCGGATGGTCTCCGAGGCGCACGCGCACTGCGACCGCGTCGTCGGCGAGGCCCACGAGGAGGCCAACCGCCTGGTCAGCACCGCCAAGCGCGACCAGGAGACCATCACCTCCCGGGCCAAGGCCGAGGCGGACCGCCTGGTCGAAAGCGGCAACATCTCCTACGAGAAGGCCGTGCAGGAAGGCATCAAGGAGCAGCAGCGCCTGGTGTCGCAGACCGAGGTGGTCAGCACCGCGACCGCCGAAGCCACCCGGCTCATCGACTCGGCGCACGCCGAGGCCGACCGGCTGCGCGGCGAATGCGACATCTACGTCGACAGCAAGCTCGCCGAGTTCGAGGACTACCTCAACGGCACCCTGCGGTCGGTTGGCCGCGGCCGCCATCAGCTGCGCACCGCAGCCGGCACGCACGACTACGTCCAGCGCTGATCCGCTACCCGCGACGCGCCCGACCGACGGTGAGCTGATGCCGTCGGTCGGGCGCGCGTCGGCGTCGTAGAATCTCAGGCATGCCGCCAGCAAACCCACTGCGGATCGACGTCGCGCGCCTGGGCCGTCGTCCCGGGGCGATGATCACCCGCGCCGAAACAGCGCCCAGTCCCTCGCGCATCGGGCTCGACCTGCTGGCGATCCCGGTCGGCGCCCCGCTCGAGCTGGATCTGCAGTTGCAGTCGGTCTCCGAAGGCGTGCTGGTCACCGGCACCGTCGCGGCGCCGACCGAGGGCGAATGCTCCCGCTGCCTGACCCCGTTCACCGGCGACGTCGAGATCGAGCTGACCGAGCTGTTCGCCTACCCGGACAGCACCACCGAGGCCACCTCCGAAGAAGACGAGGTCGGCCACCTCGTCGACGACATCGTCGACCTGGAGCAGACGGTGGTCGACGCGGTCGGGTTGGCGCTGCCGTTCTCGCCGCTGTGCAGCCCGGACTGCCCCGGTCTATGCCCGCACTGCGGCGTCGCGCTGGCCACCGCCGAGGAAGGCCACTCGCACGAGATCATCGACCCGCGCTGGGCCAAACTCGCCGAGTTCAAAGATGACTGAGGATCGGGCGCCGCTGCTGGCCGCACTCGGCGTCGACCTGCCCGACGAGCTGCTGACCCTGGCGCTGACCCACCGCAGCTACGCCTACGAACACGGCGGACTGCCCACCAATGAGCGGCTGGAGTTCCTCGGCGACTCGGTGCTGGGGCTGACCATCACCGACGAGCTCTATCACCGCCATCCCGACCGCAGCGAGGGCGATCTGGCCAAGCTGCGCGCCAGCATCGTGAACACCACCGCGCTGGCCGATGTCGGCCGCGGCCTGACCGACGCCGGGCTGGGCAGCTTTCTGCTGCTGGGCCGCGGGGAGGAGTCCAGCGGCGGCGCCGACAAGTCCTCGATCCTGGCCGACGGCGTGGAGTCGCTGCTCGGCGCGGTGTACCTGCAGCACGGGATCGACACCGCGCGCTCGGTCATTCTGCGGCTGTTCGCCGAATTGCTGGACACGGCGCCGACATTGGGCGCCGGACTGGACTGGAAATCAAGCCTGCAGGAGCTGACGGCCGCCCGCGGCCTGGGCGCCCCGCGTTACGTGGTGAGCTCCACCGGCCCCGACCACGACAAGCAATTCAGCGCCACCGTGGTGCTCGGCGACACCGAGTACGGCCACGGCAACGGGCGGACCAAGAAGGAAGCCGAGCTCAAGGCCGCGGCCGCCGCCTGGACCGCGCTGGAAGCGCAAACCGCCACCGTCTGATGCCGGACGCCTGATGCCGGAGCTGCCTGAGGTCGAGGTGGTGCGCGCCGGCTTGCACCAGCACATCGTCGGCCGCCGGATCACCGCGATCGAGGTGCGTCATCCCCGCGCGGTGCGCCGACATCTCGGCGGCGCAACCGATTTGGCCGCCCGGCTGCTCGGCGCGACGATCACCGGCACCGGCCGGCGCGGGAAGTACATGTGGCTGGTCCTCGACGACGAGCTGGCTTTGGTGGTGCATCTGGGCATGAGCGGGCAGATGCTGCTCGGCGGAGTTCCGAAGGTCGAACACATCCGGATCTCGACCCTGCTCGACGACGGACTGGAGCTCAGCTTCGTCGACCAGCGCACCTTCGGCGGGTGGCAGCTCGCCGAGTTCGTGGAGGTGGACGGGTCCGCGCTCCCGACGCCCGTCGCGCATCTGGCCCGCGACCCGCTGGACCCGCGGTTTGATCGCGACGCCGTGGTTAAAGTGTTGCGGCGCAAGAACTCCGAGATCAAACGACAACTGCTGGACCAGACCGTCGTCTCCGGAATCGGCAATATCTACGCCGATGAGGCGCTGTGGCGCGCGGGCGTCAACGGCGCCCGGCAGGCGTCGGCGCTGACCAAACCTCGCCTCGCCGCGGTGCTCGACGCGGCCGCCGAGGTGATGGCCGAAGCGCTCGCCCAGGGCGGCACCTCGTTCGACTCGCTGTATGTGAACGTCAACGGCCAGTCCGGCTACTTCGAACGCTCCCTGGACGCCTACGGCCGCGAGGGCCGGGCGTGCCGGCGCTGCGGGGCGCCGATCCGCCGGGAGAAGTTCATGAACCGATCGTCGTTCTACTGCCCCCGCTGCCAGCCGAGGCCCCGGCGCTGACGGAGGCCCTGCCGCGGCGCCGGTAGATTCGCAGGCGGATCAGGGAACGTGCCCCGAACGTCGTCGACGACTCGTAAAGGATAAGCATGACCGAACTGTGGGTGGAGCGCACCGGGACCCGCCGATACACCGGCCGCAGCTCCCGCGGCGCGGAGGTGCTCGTCGGCCCGGTGGACGTTGACGGGGTGTTCACCCCCGGCGAGCTGATGAAGATCGCGCTGGCCGCCTGCGCAGGGATGAGCGCCGACCAGCCGCTGGCCCGCCGACTCGGCGACGACTACGACGCCCGCGTCGAGGTGTCCGGGGACGCCGACCGGGACAACGAGGTGTACCCGGCGCTCGCCGAGACGCTGCGCATCGACCTGTCGCAGCTGACCGACGCCGAGGCCGCCCGGGTGCACACCGTGGTGGCCCGCGCCATCGACTCGGTGTGCACGGTCGGCCGGACGCTCAAGGCCGGAACCGAGATCACCTTCGAAATCGCCGACGGCCGCGGCCCCGAGGCATGAACACCGGCGACCCGGTCCGGCTCACCGCCTGGGTGCACGGCCATGTCCAGGGCGTGGGTTTCCGCTGGTGGACCCGGTCCCGCGCGCTGGAACTCGGCCTGACCGGCTACGCCAAGAACCAGGCCGACGGCCGGGTGCTCGTCGTCGCCCAGGGGCCGCGGCCGTCCTGCGAAAAACTGCTGGACCTGCTCCAAACCGGCCGCACGCCGGGCAGCGTGGACACCGTCGTCGCCGACTGGTCCGAGGCCGGCGAGCCGATCCGCGGCTTCTCCGAGCGGTAGCGGCCCATGCCCGAACGCCTGTCCGTGGACATCGTGCTGGAGAAGGACGTCGCGGTGCGGCTGCGCGACGGGGTGACCATCTACGTGGACGTGGTCCGACCGGCGGGCGCCGAGCAGGTCCAGGTGATCGTCGCGTGGAGCCCCTACGGCAAGGCCCAGGGCAGCTCGGCGGCCGCCCGCGGAGTGTTCGGACTCGTCGGCCTCGAGGACGCCATCGTGTCGGGCCTGCACAAATTCGAGGGGCCCGACCCCGCCTACTGGTGCGGCCACGGTTACGCGGTCTGCAACCCCGACCCGCGCGGCATCACCGACTCCGAAGGCGACAGCGTGCTGTGGGACCGCCAGGAAGGCCGGGACTGCCACGATCTGATCGAGTGGCTGGCCGAACAGCCCTGGTGCACCGGCAAGGTGGGGATGAGCGGAACCTCCTACCTCGCCGTCGCACAATGGTTCACCGCCGCCGAGCAGCCGCCGCACCTGGCGGCGATCAACCCCGTGGGAAGGCGTCAGCGACGTCTACCGCGACCTGGCGGTGCGCGGCGGGATACCCGACACCGGGTTCGCCCGGCAACTACAGGACCACAGCTTCCGCGGGAAGCAGCGGCAAGAGGACCTGCTCGCCGAGGTCGCGCGCTATCCGCTGGTCAACGAGATGTGGGAGAACAAGATCCCGCGCTTCGATCAGATCACCACACCTGCCTACGTGGTGGCCAGCTACTCCAACACCCTGCACACGCCCGGCGCCTTCCGCGCGTGGCGACGGATGGCGTCGGAGCAGAAGTGGCTGCGCGTCCACAACAGCCAGGAATGGCCCGACTACTACGACGAGGCGAACCGGGAGGACCTGCGCCGCTTCTTCGACCACTACCTCATTGGCGCCGACAACGGCTGGGAGCACACCCCGCGGGTGCGCTATGCGCTGCTCGACCTGTGCGGCGGCGACCAGACCCAGCTGCCCGCCGACCAGTTCCCGCCGGGTGACGTCGCGCAGACGAAGTACTACCTGGACGGGGCATCCCGCACGCTGCGAACCGCGCCGCCTGCCGCCGCCGACACAGCGGCCTACGACACCCAGGGCGCGGCGAACCTGGTCTCCTTCCTGCTCGGATTCGATGAGGAAACCATCGTGGTCGGGTACCCGAAGGCGCGGCTGTGGGTGGAGGCGCGCGACGCCGACGATATGGACCTGTTCGTGTTCCTGCAGAAGCTCGACGCCCAGGGCACACCGCTGCAGGAGTTCACCGTCCCCAACCAGAGCGCGCGGATCCACGACGTCACCGAACACGGGGCGACGATCCTGCGGTACAAGGGATCCGAGGGCCGGCTGCGCGTCTCCCTGCGGGAACTCGACCCGGCGCACTCGACCGACGAGATCCCCGCGCACCGCTTCGACCGAGTGGCCAAACTGAGCCCCGGCGAAGTCGTCGAGGAAAAGATCGAACTGATGCCCGTCGGACTGGTGCTCCGCCCCGGCGAGCGTCTGCGACTGGTGATCAGCGGGCGCAATCTCTTCGGCGGCTGGATGCCCGGACTGCGGGAGTACGCGCCGGCCAACCGCGGGCAGCATGTGTTCCACACCGGCGGCGCGCGGCTCTCCTATCTGCAACTGCCGATTACGCACCGGTAATCTGGCCCGTTATGCACCTCAAGAGTCTGACGCTGAAGGGCTTCAAGTCCTTCGCCTCGCCGACGACTCTGCGCTTCGAACCGGGCATCACCTGCGTGGTGGGACCCAACGGATCCGGGAAATCCAACGTCGTCGACGCGCTGACCTGGGTGATGGGGGAGCAGGGCGCCAAGGCGCTGCGCGGCGGGAAGATGGAAGACGTCATCTTCGCCGGCACCTCCAACCGGGCCCCGCTGGGCCGTGCCGAGGTCACCCTCACCATCGACAACTCCGACGGCGCGCTGCCCATCGAGTACTCCGAGGTGTCGGTCACCCGGCGGATGTTCCGCGACGGGGCCGGCGAATACGAGATCAACGGCTCGTCCTGCCGGCTGATGGACGTCCAAGAACTGCTCAGCGACTCCGGCATCGGCCGCGAGATGCACGTCATCGTCGGCCAGGGGCGGCTGTCCCAGATCCTGGAGTCCCGCCCGGAGGACCGCCGCGCCTTCATCGAAGAGGCCGCCGGCGTGCTCAAGCACCGCAAACGCAAAGAGAAGGCGGTCCGCAAGCTCGACGCGATGGCAGCCAACCTGGCCCGGCTGACCGACCTGACCACCGAGCTGCGCCGCCAGCTCAAACCACTGGGCCGCCAGGCCGAGGTGGCCCGGCGCGCGGCGACCATCCAGGCCGACCTGCGCGATGCCCGGCTGCGGCTGGCCGCCGACGACCTGGTCGCCCGGCAGACCGAGTTCGCCGGCGTCGGCGACACCGAGGCGGTGCTGCGCCGCGAGCACGAGGACGCCGCCGAGCGGCTCGCCGTCGCCGCCGCCGAACTGGCCGCCCACGAGACCGCGGTCGCCGAGCTGACCCAGCGCGCCGAAGCGGCCCAGCAGACCTGGTTCCGGCTCTCCGCGCTGGCCGAGCGGGTCGGCGCCACGGTCCGCATCGCCGCCGAGCGCGCCCAGCTGCTGGAAACCGAGCCCGTCGCGCACACCGGACCCGACCCCGACGAGCTGGAAACCCGCGCCGAGGAGGCCGCCGCCCGCGAGAAACAGCTGCTCGACGAGCTGGCCGAGGCCCGCGAGCGGGCCGAGTTCGCCCGCGAGGAATTGGCCCAGGCCGAATCCGCGGCCGCCGAAGCCGAACGCGCGCATCTGGCCGCGGTCCGCGCCGAAGCCGACCGCCGCGAGGGACTGGCCCGCCTGACCGGACAGGTCGAAACCATGCGCGCCCGCGTCGAATCCATCGACGAGC
The DNA here is from genome assembly GCF_025215495.1 of Mycolicibacterium brumae. Lineage (NCBI taxonomy): Bacteria > Bacillati > Actinomycetota > Actinomycetes > Mycobacteriales > Mycobacteriaceae > Mycobacterium > Mycolicibacterium brumae. The sequence continues at coordinate 1,130,855 of NZ_CP104302.1, forward strand.
GGGTCGCGCGGCTGACCGAAGGCATCGAGTCCGCCGCGGCCCGCGCCCAGAGCGCCCAGGCCGAGTTCGAGATCGTGCAGAGCCGCGTCGGGGAACTCGACGAGGGCGAAGCCGGCCTGGACGAGCAGCACGAACGCACCGTCGCGGCGCTGCGCCGAGCCGATGAGCGGGTGACCGAACTGCAGGCCGCCGAGCGCGCCGCCGAACGCCAGGTGGTCACCCTGCGGGCCCGCATCGAGGCGCTGTCGGTCGGTCTGGACCGCAAGGACGGCGCCGCCTGGCTCACCCAGAACCTGAACGACGACGGCCTGCTCGGCACGCTGGCCACCCTGGTCCGGGTGCACGCCGGTTACGAGACGGCGCTGGCCGCGGTGCTCGGCGCGGCCGCCGACGCGCTGGCCGCCGACGGCACCGACACCGCCCGCACCGCGGTCGCCGCGCTCAAGGCCGCCGACGGGGGCCGGGCGGCCATCGTGCTGGGGGATTGGCCGGCCGCCGCGCCGACCGAGCTGCCCACCCTGCCGGCCGGCGGGCGCTGGGCGCTGGACCTGGTCGACGCGCCGGCGAAACTGCGCGGCGCGGTCACCGCGATGCTCGCCGACGTCGCCGTCGTCGAGGACCTGGCCGCGGCGCTGACCTTCGTCGCCGCCCACCCGCGGCTGCGCGCCGTCACCCGCGACGGGGACCTGGTCGGGCCGGGCTGGGTGACCGGCGGCTCGGACCGCAAACCCTCGATGCTGGAGATCACCTCCGAGATCGAGCGGGCCCGCGCCGAACTGGAGGGCGCCGAAACCCAGGTCGAGGAGCTCACCGCCGCGCTGTCCGGCGCGCTGGCCGAACAGCTCGACCGCCGCGAGGCCGCCGAGCACGCGCTGGCCGCGCTCAACGAGTCCGACACCGCCATCACCCAGATCTATGAGCAGCTCGGCCGGCTCGGCGAAGCGGCCCGCACCGCAGACGACGACTGGCAGGGCCAGATCCGGCGCCGCGACGAGCTGGAGTCCGGCCGCGAGCAGACCGTCGCCGAGCTGACCGAGCTGGAAAACCGGCTGCGCAACGCCCAGGACACCCCCGCCGAGCTGCCCGAGGAGCCGATCCGCAGGCAAGAGCTCGTCGCGGTCGCCGAGGCCGCCCGGGCCGGCGAGGTGGAAGCCCGGCTGTCGGTGCGCACCGCCGAGGAGCGGGCCAACGCGCTGCGCGGCCGCGCCGACTCGCTGCGCCGCGCCGCCGCCGCCGAGCGGGAAGCCCGGGTGCGCGCCCAGCGCGCGCGGGTGGCCCGCCAGCACGCCGCCGCGGTGGCCGCCGCCGTCGCCGAATCCGGGCGCGGGGTCGCCGGCCGGCTGGCGAAGGTCGTCGCCGCGGCCGCCGCCCGCCGCGACGAGATGACCGCCGGGCGGCACCAGCGCGCCGCCGGGCTGCGCGCCGCCCGCGCCGAGGTCGACGCCCTCAACGCCCGGATCGCCGCGCTGACCGATTCGCTGCACCGCGACGAGGTCGCCAAGGCCCAGGCCGCGCTGCGCGTCGAACAGCTCGAGGCGCTGGTGCTGGAGCAGTTCGGCATGGCGCCGGCCGACCTGGTCGCCGAGTACGGGCCCGAGGCGCCGCTGCCGCCGAGCGAACTGGAACTCGCCGAGTACGAGCAGGCCAAGGAGCGCGGGGAGCAGGTCACCGCGCCCGCCCCGATGCCGTTCGACCGCGCCACCCAGGAGCGGCGGGCCAAACGCGCCGACCGGGAACTGCGCGAGCTGGGCCGGGTCAACCCGCTGGCGTTGGAGGAGTTCGCCGCGCTGGAGGAGCGCTACAACTTCCTGTCCACCCAGCTCGAAGACGTCAAGGCCGCCCGCAAGGACCTGATGGATGTGGTCGAGGAGGTCGACGCGCGGATCCTGCAGGTGTTCACCGAGGCCTACGCCGACGTGGAGCGCGAGTTCACCCAGGTGTTCTCCGCGCTGTTCCCCGGCGGCGAGGGCCGGCTGGTGCTCACCGACCCGTCGGACATGCTCACCACCGGCGTCGAGGTCGAAGCCCGCCCGCCGGGCAAGAAGATCAAGCGACTCTCGCTGCTGTCCGGCGGCGAGAAATCCCTGACCGCGGTGGCGATGCTGGTCGCCATCTTCCGGGCCCGGCCGTCCCCGTTCTATGTGATGGACGAGGTGGAGGCGGCCCTCGATGACGTCAACCTGCGCCGGCTGATCGGGCTGTTCGAACAGCTGCGGGAGAAATCGCAGCTGATCGTGATCACCCACCAGAAGCCGACGATGGAGATCGCCGACGCGCTGTACGGCGTCACCATGCAGGGCGACGGCATCACCCAGGTGATCTCCCAGCGGCTGCGCGGCCAGGAACTCGTCGGCGCCGGTTCGGCCCCGGCCGCCGAGTAGCGGCCGGGTGACCCTGGCCGCCGAGTAGCCCCGAGTGGCCGCCGGGCGGCGGCGCGCCCGCGGCTGGAACAATGGCGGCCATGTCGACTCAAGCCTGGATTGCCATCGCCGTCGTCGCGGTCCTGCTCATCACGGTGCTGGTCGTCGGGCTGGTTCGCTACCGCAGCCGCACCATCAGCCTGACCGCCCCCGACGAGCCGGACAAGCCGATCGACCGCTCCGGCGGCTACACCGCGCGATCGGGCATCAGCTTCAGTGAGGGCGGCACCGCCACCGTCGACCCGGCCGGGCTGCCCGGCGTCGGCGACGACGCCGCCATCCCGCGGGACGCCCCCAAGCGCGCCATCTCCGAGGTCACCCTGCCCGAGCCGGAGCTCGAGCTCGAGCCCGAGCCGGAGGCTCCGGCGGCCGAACCCGAGGTCGAGGTCACCGTCGACGAGGTCGACGTGGTGGAGACCGCGATCGTCGAAACCTCGCCGGGCGTGGTGGAGACCATCGAGGTCGTCGAACCCGAACCCGTCGAGGACGTCGTTCCCGTCACGGCGCCGGAACTGGACGACATCGCCCCCACCGAGGGCCGGCTGGACCGGCTGCGCGGTCGGCTCGCCAAATCGCAGAACGCCCTCGGCAAGAGCGTGCTGGGCCTGCTCGGCGCGGGCGACCTGGACGAGGATTCCTGGCAGGACATCGAGGACACCCTGCTGATCGCCGACCTCGGCCCGACCGTCACCGAGCGAGTGATGGACGAACTGCGCGCCAAGTTCGCCGCCAGCGGAGCCCGCACCGGTGAGGAGGCCCGCAAGGTGCTGCGCGCCGCCCTGATCGGGCAGTTGCACCCCGAGTTCGACCGGTCCATCAAGGCGCTGCCGCACGCCAACGCGCCGTCGGTGCTGCTGGTGGTCGGGGTCAACGGCACCGGCAAGACCACCACCGTCGGGAAACTGGCCCGGGTGCTGGTCGCCGACGGCCGGCGGGTGGTGCTCGGCGCCGCCGACACCTTCCGCGCCGCCGCCGCCGACCAGCTGCAGTCCTGGGGTTCCCGGGTCGGCGCGGAGGTGGTCCGCAGCGATGAGGGCGCCGACCCGGCGTCGGTCGCGTTCGACGCCGTCAGCAAGGGCATCGAGAACGGCGCCGACGTGGTGCTGGTGGACACCGCCGGCCGGCTGCACACCAAGACCGGATTGATGGACGAGCTCGGCAAGGTCAAGCGGGTGGTGGAGAAGCGGGCGAAGGTCGACGAGGTGCTGCTGGTGCTCGACGCCACCATCGGGCAGAACGGCCTGGCCCAGGCCAAGGTGTTCGCCGACGTCGTCGACATCACCGGCGTGGTGCTCACCAAGCTGGACGGCACCGCCAAGGGCGGCATCGTGTTCCGGGTCCAGGAGGACCTCGGTGTGCCGGTGAAACTCGTCGGCCTCGGCGAGGGCCCCGACGATCTCGCGCCGTTCGAGCCGGGGGCGTTCGTGGACGCCCTGTTGGGCTGAGCTTGCGAAGGGCGCATGACGCTGGCGTCTCACCGGACCGTCGTCAGTTTGAGAACTGGTGGAGGTTGGTGAGAACTGTTGGCGGCCGTGCTCCGTCGAATGGAACGTGGGGGCGGCCCAGAGACTCATACGCCGCCCTGGTGTTCCACCCGATGAGGAATCGCCGCCAGGGTTTCTCACCAGCCGCCGTGAGGCCTCACTAGCCGCCATGGGTTCTCAGTCGGCGAGGGGTTTCGCCAGCATTTCTCACCAACCGCCGTGGCTTCTCAGTCGATGGGCCCGACGACGGTCCGGCTTGCGGTAGCAGGACGAACGCCCTGCAGTAGCAGGGCGAACGCCCGCGGTAACAGCGAAAACGGCGGCCCCACGGCTGCGGGAACCGCGCAGGCCCCCGAGATCGCCTACTTCAACCGCCCACCGTTGGAGGCACGCGCCGGGGTGACCCGGACGTGGATGCTCTTGGCCAGCGGCTGGTCGCTCTGCGCGCTGTAGTCGGCGTGCCCGATCAGCACGTTCATCTCCGGCATGTAGCCGGCCGCGCTGCCCTTCGGGGTGTTGTAGGCGATGGCGCGGTAGCTCCGCAGTTCGCGCTGGCTGCCGTCCTTGGACGTCGAGACGATGTCGACCAGGGACCCGTCGGCGATGCCCCGCTCGGCCATATCGGCGGCGTTCATGAAGATCAGCTCGCGGATGTTCTTCACGCCGCGGTAGCGGTCGTTGTTCGCGTAGATGGTCGTGTTCCACTGATCGTGGGAGCGCATGGTCTGCAGCACCAGCATGTCCGGCTCCGGCGCGTGCGCCGCCGTCGCCAGCGGGGCGTGGCTGAATTGCGCCTTGCCCGACGCCGTCGTGAACACCCGCTCGCGGGCCGGCTGCGGGATCCGGAAACCCGTCGGGTTCTTGATCAGCTCGTTGAACCCGGCGAACCCGGGCAGCACGACGGCCATATCGTCGCGGATCCGGTCGTAGTTGTCGATGTAGGACTCCCACGGAATCTTCGACTGCGGCAGGGTGGCCCGCGCCATCCGGGCGATGATCTCCGGCTCGGAGCGCAGCGCCTCGGACGCCGGCTGCTTCTTGCCGTAGGACACGTGCACCATGCTCATCGCGTCCTCGACGGTCTGGCCCTGCGGCCCGTCGCGCTGGATGTCGACCTCGGTGCGGCCGAGGCACGGCAGGATCAGCGCCTTGCGGCCGTGCACCAGGTGGCTGCGGTTCAGCTTGGTGCTGACCTGCACGGTCAGCGAACAGCGGGACAGCGCCGCCGCGGTGTAATCGGTGTCCGGGGCGGCCAGCACGAAGTTGCCGCCCAGCGCGATGAACACCCGGACGTCGCCGCGGTGCATCGCCTCGATGCTGTTCACGGTGTCCAGGCCGGGAGTGCGCGGCGAGGTGATGCCGTGGTGCGCGTCCAGCGCGTCGAGCAGCGCCGCCGGGGAATGGTGGTTGATGCCGCAGGTCCGGTTGCCCTGCACATTGCTGTGCCCGCGCACCGGGGCCGGGCCGGCGCCGGGCCGGCCGATATTGCCGCGCAGCAGTAGCACGTTCATGAACTCGCGGATCATGTCGACGGCGTGCTCGTGCTGCGCGACGCCCAGACACCAGCTGATGATCGTCTTGTCCGCGGCCAGGTACAGCTGCCCGGCGCGACGCAGCTGCGCCTCGCTCAGTCCGGAAGCGGTGACCAGTTCGTCCCATTCGGTGGCCTCCACCAGCGCCCGGTACTCGTCGAACCCGACGGTGTGCTCGGCCAGGAAGTCGCGGTCCAGGGCCGCCGGGTCGGTCGCGGCGGCCTCGAACACCACCTTCGCGATCGCGCGCATCAGCGCCATGTCCCCGCCGGGGGCGACCTGCAGATCCCAGGAGCCGGTGCGATGCGATTTGAACAGCGCCATGTCGACGATGTCGTGCGGCACGATCGTCTTCGTCGAGGCGATCTCCACCAGCGGATTGACGTGCACCACCTGCGCGCCGGAGCGGACCATCTTGGCCAGCGCGGTCAGCATCCGCGGCGCGTTGGACGCCGCGTTCACCCCGAGCAGGAACAGCAGGTCGGCCTCGGCCCAGTCTTGCATCGAGGTGGTGCCCTTGCCGGTGCCGATCGAGGCGCCCAGCGCCCGCCCGGACGCCTCGTGGCACATGTTCGAGCAGTCCGGCATGTTGTTGGTGCCGAACTCACGCATGAACAGCTGATAGATGTACGACGACTCGTTGCTCAGTCGCCCGGAGGTGTAGAACGTCGCCGCGTCCGGGGTCGGCAGGGCGCGCAACTCCTCGCCGATCATGGCGAACGCCGCGTCCCAGGAGATCGGCACGTAGCGGTCCAGGTCCGCGTCGTAGACCATCGGGTCGGTCAGCCGGCCGGCGTTCTCCAGCTCGAAGTCGGTCCACTCGGCCAGCTCGCTGACGGTGTGCGCGGCGAAGAACCACGGTCCGACGCGTTTGCGGGTCATCTCCCAGGTGACGTGCTTGACGCCGTTCTCGCAGATGTCCAGCCGCAGCCCGTGCTGATCGTCGGGCCACGCGCAGCCCGGGCAGTCATACCCGGTGATCGGGTGGTTCATCTGCAGCGTGGACAGCGGGCCGGCGATCGGCTCCCGTTGCGTCAGGATGACCTTGCCCACCGACAGCGCCGCGCCCCACGCCGCGGCCGGGTGGTGGTAGGTCTTTTGGGACCACTCGCGGTCGGTGTTCGGGCCGTACCCGCCCTGCCGGGGGCGCCGCGACATCAGCCCGGTGGCGGGCGCGACGTCGTCCTCGGGCGCCGCGACGTCGTGGTCGTGCGGGCTGTGCTGCAGGTCGGTCATCGCAACGCTCCTTCGGCTCGTCGGGACCCGGCCGGGGCTGCGGTCCGGATCCGATGCGGGTGGGTGTAGACGTTCATCGAGTCGCCGCGCAGGAAACCGACCAGGGTCAGACCCGCGGTGTCGGCCAGCTCGGCGGCCAGCGACGACGGCGCCGACACCGCGGCCAGCACCGGGATCCCGGCCATCACCGCCTTCTGCGCCAACTCGAAACTGGCCCGCCCGGAAACCTGCAGGACGGTGGCGCGCAGCGGCAGCCGGTCGGCGAGCACCGCCCACCCGATCACCTTGTCGACCGCATTGTGTCGGCCGACGTCCTCGCGCAGCACCAGCAGTTCCCCGGTGCCGGCGTCGAACAGCGCCGCGGCGTGCAGACCGCCGGTCTTCTCGAACACGGCCTGCCGGGCGCGCAATCGGTCGGGGAAGGAGGTCAGCAACTCGGCGTCGACGGCGCTGTGGTCGTCGGCCAGCCGGTGGGGCGACGACATCTGGATCGCGTCGACGCCGGCCTTGCCGCACAGGCCGCAGGAACTGGTGGTCGGGAACCGCCGGGTTAGTTCGGGGGCGGGCGCGGCGACGCCGGGCGCCAGTGTGACGTCGAGGATGTTGTAGGTGTTGGCCTCGCCGCCGGCGCCCGGGCCGCCGCAGTGCATCGCCTGGCGGAACTGCTCGCCGCGGCTGATCACGCCCTCGGAGACCAGGAAGCCGGCCGCGAGTTCGACATCGTTGCCGGGGGTGCGCATGGTTAGCGCCAACTGCGCGCCGCCGACGCGTATTTCCAGCGGTTCCTCGACGGCCAACAGGTCCGGGCGGCTTCTCACACCGCCGCCGACGACGATTCTGGTGACCGGGCGTCGTGCCGTGATGCGCCCCATTTTCCGAGGTTACCGCCCATCGTCGGCCGCCGTGTCCGGACGGCGAACCCGCAGCGCGTAACAACGTCGAAACGCGCCCCCGGCATCCGTTCACAACGACGAAACACCCAAGAACCACCCGGGAAACCCCGGCCGATGACTCTGTCCGGGAGGCCGATCAAAGTCGGCGTATGTCTCCAAGGAGGTTTTGCCAAGTGCTACCTGATACTGCGTTCGCGCCCTTCGGGCCCGACGGATTGAGCGCCGGCGACACCGCGTGGGTGCTCACCTCGGCGGCGTTGGTGCTGCTGATGACCCCGGCGTTGGCGTTCTTCTACGGCGGGTTGTCCCGGCAGAAGTCCGTGTTGAACATGATGATGATGTCGTTCTCCTCCATCGGGGTGGTGGGCATCATCTACGTGCTCTGGGGCTACTCGATGTCGTTCGCCTCCGCGCACACCGGGGGTTCGGACTTCTGGGGCGTGTTCGACAACCCGTTCTCGCTGTTCGGCCTCAGCCAGCTGACCGAGGTCCGCGAGATCGACGGCGTCGAGCAGTTCGTCTCCGGCGGCTTCGGCACCGTGCCTGCCATGGTGTGGGTGGCCTTCCAGCTGACCTTCGCCGTCATCACCGTCGCGCTGATCAGCGGCGCGGTCGCCGAACGGATGCGCTTCGGCACCTGGCTGGCGTTCGCCGGCATCTGGGCCACCCTGGTGTACTTCCCGCTGGCGCACATGGTGTGGGGCGGCGGCCTGCTGTCCGGCAGCGAGCACAGCATCGCGTCCTGGATCTTCGGCTATGACGCCGAGGCGGAAGCGGCCAACGTCGCGCCGATCGACTTCGCCGGCGGCACCGTGGTGCACATCAACGCCGGTATGGCCGCGCTGGTGCTGGCGGTCCTGCTGGGCAAGCGCGCCGGCTTCGGCAAGATGGCCTACCGGCCGCACAACATTCCGTTCGTCATGCTGGGCGCGGCGCTGCTGTGGTTCGGCTGGTTCGGCTTCAACGTGGGCTCCGAGGGCGCGGCGGACATGATCGCCGGCGCGGTCTGGATCAACACCACCGCCGCCACCGCGGCCGCCATGATGGGCTGGTTGCTGGTGGAGCGCATCCGCGATGGCCACGCCACCAGCGTCGGCGCCGCCTCGGGCATCGTCGCCGGCCTGGTCGCGATCACCCCGGCCTGCGGGTCGCTGTCGGCCATCGGCTCGCTGGCGCTCGGCGCGGTCGCCGGCATCCTGTCCGCGCTGGCCATCGGCCTGAAGTACAAGTGGGGCTACGACGATTCGCTCGACGTCGTCGGCGTCCACCTGGTGGCCGGCCTGTGGGGCACCGTCGGCATCGGCTTCCTGGCGCTGGACACCGGCCTGTTCTACGGCGGCGGGTTCTCTCAGCTGGTCATCCAGATCGTGATTGCATTGGTTGCGCTGATCTTCACCGCGATCATGACCGTGGTCGTCTTGTTTATCGTTAAGCCGCTGGGTTGGCGGATCAGCGCGGAGGACGAGCACACCGGCATCGATGAGACGGTCCACGCCGAGACCGCCTACGAAACCGTCTGAACCGCACGAAACCGACTTTGGAAGGATCGACCAGATGAAACTGATCACCGCGATCGTCAAGCCGTTCACCCTTGAGGATGTCAAGACCGGGCTGGAGGAGGCCGGCATCCTCGGCATGACGGTCAGCGAAGTGCAGGGTTACGGACGGCAGAAGGGGCACACCGAGGTCTACCGGGGCGCCGAGTACTCGGTGGACTTCGTGCCGAAGGTCCGCGTCGAGGTCGTCGTCGAGGACACCGCCGCGGACAAGGTGGTCGAGATCATCGTCCACGCCGCGCGGACCGGGAAGATCGGCGACGGCAAGGTCTGGGTCTCGCCGGTGGACACCGTGGTGCGGGTGCGCACCGGTGAACGCGGAGGCGACGCTCTGTAGACCTGCGTCCCGCAGTCACCGGCACGTCGAACAGCAATGAGCCTTGCGGAGGCTGCGAGAATGTAGCGAGGAGAAACGATGACTGCCACCCCCGGCGCCTCGAAACCGGCCACCGACCTGGTCGCGGCTGTTCGAGCACTGCTGGGCGGTGGCAGTCACGCGTTGGACGCCCCCGCGCTGCGCACCGCGTTGGCCGACCTGCACGAGTTCTGGCTGACCACCAAGGCCGCCGAACTCGGGATCACCGAAACCAGCGGGTTCGCCATCGTGGCGACCGGCAGTCTCGGGCGCGGGGAGATGCTGCCGTATTCGGACCTCGACCTGATGCTGCTGTACGAGGAGTCCGACCAAGAGGTGGTCAGCGGGATCGCCGAATCGCTGTGGTATCCGTTGTGGGACGCCAACATTCGACTCGACCACAGCGTCCGCACGGTTCCCGAGGCGCTGCGGGTGGCCAGCACCGACCTGACCGCCGCGCTGGGTCTGCTGGAGGCCCGGCACATCGCCGGCGACGCCGAGCTGTCGCAGCTGCTGATCGGCGGCGCCCGGCGGCAATGGCGCTCCGGCATCACCGGCCGCTTCGCCGAATTGGTCGAGACGACCCAGGGCCGGTGGAGCCGCTGCGGGGAGATCGCGCACCGCGCCGAACCGGATCTGAAGAACGGCCGCGGCGGCCTGCGCGACACCCAACTGCTCAGCGCGCTGGCGCTGACCCAGCTGGCCGACGTGTACCCCACGTCGTCGTCGGCCTCGCCCACCGGAACGCTGCACGACGCGCATCAGGCGCTGCTCAATGTGCGCACCGAACTGCACCGGATCTCCGGTCGGGGCCGCGACATCCTGCTGGCCCAGCACGCCGACGAGATCGGCGCCGCGCTGCGCATCGGGGACCGGTTCGACCTGGCCCGATTGCTGTCGGATTCCGCGCGGACCGTCAGCTACTACGTCGACTCCGGGGTCCGCACCGCCGGAAATGCGTTGCCCAAGAGGGGATTCGCCGCGCTGCGCCGCCCGGTGCGCCGCCCGCTGGACGAAGGCGTGGTGGAGTACAACGGCGAGGTGATGCTGGCCCGCGACGCCCGGCCCGAACGCGACCCCGGCCTGATCCTGCGGGTGGCGGCCGCTTCGGCGCTGACCGGACTGCCGATGGCCACCGCGACGCTGACCCGGTTGGTCGACTCGGCGCCGGAGCTTCGCGCGCCCTGGCCGCAGGCCGCGCTCAAGGATCTGCTGGTGCTGCTGAGCACAGGTCCGGCCGCGGTGAACACCATCGAGGCGCTGGACCGCACCGGATTGTGGGGACGGTTGTTCCCGGAGTGGGGCGCGGTGCGCGACCTGCCGCCCCGCGACGTCATCCACATGTGGACCGTCGACCGACACCTGGCCGAAACCGTCTCTCGCGCAGGGGCTTTCACCACCCGGGTGGCGCGCCCGGACCTGCTGGTGCTGGCCGCGCTGCTGCACGACATCGGCAAGGGTCGCGGCGGCGACCACTCCGTGGTCGGCGCGGAACTGGCCGCCCAGGTGGGCACCCGACTGGGGTTGTGGCCCAGCGACATCAAGGTGCTGACCGCCGCGGTGCGTCACCATCTGCTCTTGGTCAGCACCGCGACGCGCAAGGACCTGCAGGATCCGGCCGTCATCACCGCGGTGGTCGAGGCGATCGAGGGCGACTCCGGGCTGCTGGAACTGCTGCACGCGCTGGCCGAGGCCGATTCGCTGGCCACCGGCCCGGGGGTGTGGGGGGATTGGAAGGCCGCGCTGATCGGCGATCTGGTGCGTCGCTGCCGGCTGGTGATGGCCGGGGAACCGCTGCCGCAGGCCGACCCGATCGACCCACAGGTGCTGGAACTGGCCGCCGCCGGCGAGCCGGGCCGGGTGCACGTGACGATGACCGGGCCGGACCGGACCGGCGCCTACACCGTCACCGTGCTGGCCCCGGACCGTCGTGGCGCGCTGTCCCGATCGGCCGGGGTGCTGGCGCTCAACGCGCTGCGGGTGTGCTCGGCGTCGGTGAACTCCGCGGGCGGCCACGCCCTGGACACCTTCGTGGTGACCCCGCACTTCGGCGCGCCGCCGGCCGCCGAGCTGCTGCGCCAGCAACTCGCGCTGGCGCTGGGCGGTGAACTCGACGTCGCCGAGGCGCTGCGCCGCCGCGACCGCGAGGCCATCGGCCGGTCCGTCGCGGCGCCGCGGGCCGCGGTCCCGGTCAACCCGCCCGCCGCGCCGCCGCGGATCCTCTGGCACGACGGCGCGGACCCCGGCCAGCGGCTGGTCGAGGTGCGGGCCACCGACGCGCCCGGCCTGCTCACCGCGCTGACCGGGGAGTTCGAGCGGGCCGGTGTGGACGTCGCCTGGGCGAAGGTGACCACGCTGGGCTCCTCGGTGATCGACGTGTTCGCCGTCGCCCTGCCCGCAGGTGACGAGGGCGAGGCGGCCCGGGCCCGGCTGGAGGCGCAGTTGTACGCCGTGCTGCCCGCGCCCACGCCGGCCAAGCCGGTGGAACAAGCCAGCTGAGGCGTCCGCCGGCCGCCGGCGCCGGTAGTCTTGGCCCCGTGTTTGAATCGCTTTCCGACCGGTTGACCGGCGCCCTCGCGGGCCTGAAGGGCAAGGGTCGGCTCACCGACGCCGACGTCGACGCCACCGCCCGCGAGATCCGGCTGGCGCTGCTGGAAGCCGACGTGTCGCTGCCCGTGGTGCGGGCCTTCATCGAACGGGTCAAGACCCGCGCCAAGGGCGCCGAGGTCTCCGGCGCGCTGAACCCGGCCCAACAGGTCGTCAAGATCGTCAACGACGAGCTGGTCGGCATCCTCGGTGGCGAGACCCGCCAGCTCAGCTTCGCCAAGAACCCGCCGACGGTGATCATGCTGGCCGGCCTGCAGGGCGCCGGTAAGACCACGCTGGCCGGCAAGCTGGCCAAATGGCTCAAGGGCCAGGGGCACACGCCGCTGCTGGTGGCCTGTGACCTGCAGCGCCCCGGCGCGGTGAACCAGTTGCAGATCGTCGGTGAACGGGCCGGCGTCGCAGTGTTCGCGCCGCACCCGGGCACCGCCCCCGGCGCCACCGAGATCGCCGGCGCGGGGCCGGGCGACCCGGTCGCCGTCGCCGCCGCCGGCCTGGCCGAAGCCCGCGACAAGCATTACGACGTCGTCATCGTCGACACCGCCGGCCGGCTCGGCATCGACGAGGTGCTGATGGCCCAGGCCGCCGCGATCCGCGACGCCGTCAACCCCGACGAGACGCTGTTCGTGCTCGACGCCATGATCGGCCAGGACGCGGTCAGCACCGCCGAGGCGTTCGGCGCCGGCGTCGGCTTCACCGGTGTAGTGCTCACCAAGCTCGACGGTGACGCCCGCGGCGGCGCCGCGCTGTCGGTGCGCGAAGTCACCGGCGTGCCGATCCTGTTCGCGTCCACCGGCGAGAAGCTCGAGGACTTCGACGTCTTCCACCCGGACCGGATGGCGTCGCGCATCCTCGGCATGGGCGACGTGCTCACCCTGATCGAGCAGGCCGAGCAGGTCTTCGACGCCCAGCAGGCCGAGGCCGCAGCCGCGAAGATCGGCACCGGCGAGCTGACCCTGGAGGACTTCCTCGACCAGATGCTGGCCATTCGCAAGATGGGCCCGATCGGCAACCTGCTGGGCATGCTGCCCGGCGCGGGTCAGATGAAGGACGCGCTGGCCGCCGTCGACGACAGCCAGCTCGACAAGATCCAGGCCATCATCCGCGGCATGACCCCCGCCGAGCGGGACGACCCGAAGATCATCAACGCCTCCCGGCGGCTGCGCATCGCCAACGGCTCCGGGGTGACCGTCACCGACGTCAACCAGCTGGTGGACCGGTTCTTCGAGGCCCGCAAGATGATGTCGCAGATGGTCGGCGGCATGGGGATCCCGGGGATGAGCCGGCGGTCCTCGAAGAACCGCAAGCAGGCCAAGGGACGCAAGGGCAAAGGCAAGGGCCGCGGGCCGACCCCGCCGCGGACCCGCAGCCCGTTCGGCGGGATGCCCGGAATGCCCGGGGCGCCTGGGATGCCTGGGATGCCGGCCGGGTTCCCGGACATCTCGCAGATGCCCAAGGGGCTCAACGAACTGCCGCCGGGCCTGGACGGCATCGACCTGTCGAAGCTGAAGTTCCCGCCGCAGAAATAGCGCGGAGATGAGCCGGTCCCTGCACCTGCGCGGTGTGATCCTGCCCGACGGCGAGGCGGCGGACTGGTGGGTCTACGACGGTGTGCTCTGCGCCGAGCCGGTGGCCGGCGCCGAGACGGTGTTCGACGGCGGCTGGATCATTCCCGGCCTGGTCGACGCGCACTGCCACGTCGGGCTCGGCCCGCACGGCGGCGTCGACCTCGACGAGGCGATCTCCCAGGCCGAGGTGGAACGCGACGCCGGGGTGCTGCTGCTGCGCGACGCCGGATCCCCGGTGGACACCCGCAGCCTCGACGACCGCGAGGACCTGCCGAAGATCATTCGCGCGGGCCGGCATCTGGCCCGGCCCAAGCGCTACATCCCCGGCCTGCCGATCGACATCGAAGACGAGTCGCAATTGCCGGAGTACGTCGCCGAGCAGGCTCGGCGCTCCGACGGCTGGGTCAAGCTGGTGGGGGACTGGATCGACCGCGGGGTGGGGGATCTGGCCCCACTGTGGTCCGACGAGGTGCTGGTCGCCGCGATCGACGCCGCCCACGCCCACGGCGCCCGGGTGACCGCGCACGTGTTCGGCGAGGACGCGCTGCCGGGCCTGATCAACGCCGGCATCGACTGCGTCGAGCACGGCACCGGGATCACCGACGACGTGATCGCGATGATGCTGGAGCACGGCACCGCGCTGGTGCCCACGCTGATCAATATCGACAACTTCCCGGGGATCGCCGACTCCGCGGCCCGGTATCCGACCTACGCCGCGCACATGCGGGCGCTGTACGCGTCCTGCCCGGAGCGCGTGGCGGCCGCGCACGACGCCGGGGTGCCGATCTTCGCCGGCACCGACGCCGGCGGGATGGTCGCCCACGGCCGGATCGCCGACGAGATCGCCGCGTTGACGCGGGTCGGGATGAGCGCGCACGACGCGTTGGGGGCGGCCTGCTGGGATGCTCGGACGTGGTTGGGGCGCAGCCGGATCGAGCACGGTTCACCCGCGGATCTGCTGTGCTTCGCCGAGGATCCGCGGCTGCCGGGGGTGCTGGAGCACCCGGATCTGGTGATCGTGCGTGGGCGGGTGTTCTGAGCGTTCGGCGCCGTGTCGGGAAGGCGGTGTCTGGTGCGTCGTGGCTGGAGTGCCGTGTCTGGAGTGCCGTCGGTCCGGGCGGATCGGTGCTTCTCGGGTGCTCGGCGCCCGCGAATCCAAGCGCGTCGCGCGTCGGGTGAGAACCTACCTGCTGGCGCGCCGCTCGTCGGGTGAGAACCTACCTGCTGGCGCGCGCGTATCGACTGAGAACTGGTGGCGGTTTGTGAGAAATGTTGGCGCACAGGTCTATCGATTGAGAAGTGAGGTACGTCAGTGAGGCCTCATGGATGTGTTTTTCATCGATTGAGAACTCACGCATGCCCCTTCTCGAACAACGTGTACGTCAGTTCTCAACCGATGAATAAGGCCGCCATCACGTCTCACTTGGCTACGTCATGTCTCACTGAGGTACCTCACTTCTCAGTCGATGAACGCTTCCGCCAGCATGTCTCACTGACATGCGTCAGTTCTCAGTCGATGACCGCTTCCGCCAGCATGTCTCACGGACGTGCGTCAGTTCTCAGTCGATGGTGTTGTCCGCCAACGCTTCTCACTGGTGTCCCAGATTTCTCAGTCGATGCCCGCCGCAGCGAGCGGTGGCCTGGCCTACTGGGCGAAACCCCAGTCGAACAGCCGGATGGCCTGGCCGTACAGGTCGCCGGAGCCCTTCATCAGCACCACCACCAGCGCCTTGCCGCCGCGCTGGGACACCGCGGCGTAGGTCTTGCCGGCCAGATTGGTGAACCCGGTCTTGCCGCTGACATTGCCGGGGTAGCGCTCCAGCAGCTCGTTTTGCGCCTTGATTGTCTTGGCGCCGGTGCGGCTGGGGAAGGACGCCTCACGCTGCTGGAAGATCTGGTTGATCACCGGGTACTTCAGCGCCGCGCGGTAGATGATGGCGAGGTCGCGCGGGGTGGTGGTCGATTCCCAGCCCGGCCCGTCCAGCCCGGATGGCGAGTTCGCCCGGGTGCTGGTGGCGCCCAGGCTGGCGGCCTTCGCGTTCATCCGCGTCACCGCCGGGCGCTGGCCGCCGAGCATGTCGCCGAGCAGGTTCGCCGCATCGTTTCCGGACACCATCAGCAACCCGTCGAGCAGCTGCCGGACGGTGTACACCTGGCCCGGAACCAGCCCGACACAGGAGCATTCGACCTTGGTGTGCGCCTCGGTGGCGCGCACCGCGGCCTGCGGCGACAGCACGTCGAGCACGGTCATGGCCAGCAGCGTCTTGATGGTGCTCGCCGGGGCGTACTGGCCGGTGGGGTTCTTGGACGCCAACAGGTTTCCGCTGGCGATGTCGGCGATCAGCCAGGCCTGGGCCGGCCCGTCCGGCGGCACCGCCGTCGGGACCGCCACCGCGGTCGGGGCGGCGCCGACCAGCAACGCACCCGCCAACAGCGCAGCGGCCGCCGAGCGGATGCGGAAGAGATGCGGCACGACCTCCGAGCCTATGGATCCGGAGTCAACCCCCGGCCCCGGCGCGGTCTCGAATGGGTGTCGGCCAGACCGCACGCCGAATGGTCGCTACAGCACCCCGACGCTAGCCCCGCGGCCCTGGGCGAAGCCCCAATCCAGCAGTGTGGTGGCCTGATCCCAGTAGGTCGGGCCGCCCTCGCGGATCAGCCCGTAGGTCATCGCGATGACCAGGCGCCGGCCGTCGCGCGCGGCGGCGCCGACGTAGGTCTTGCGGGCGATGTCGGTGAAGCCGGTCTTGCCGCCCAGGAATCCGGGGTAGCGGAACAGCATCTCGTTCTGGTTGGCCAGGGTCCGCGGGCCGCTTTTGGCCGGGAACGTCGCGGCGGGCATGGCCAGGATCGCGGCGATGTCCGGGTAGGTCATCGCGTTGCGGAAGATGACCGCCAGATCGCGCGGGGTGGACCACATGGCCATGCCCGGGGCGTCGATGCCCGACGGGCTGCCGGCGTGGGTGTCGACCGCGCCGATGGCGGCGGCCTTGGCGTTCATCTTGTCCACCGCGGCGGCCTCGCCGCCGACCATCCGGGCCAGGGTGTTGGCGGCGTCGTTGCCGGACGCCAGCAGCAGGCCCTCCAGCAACTGGCGGGCGGTGTAGGTCTGGCCGGGCGCCACCCCGGCGCAGTTGCACTCGACCTGGGTGTCGGCGGCGTCGCCGACGATCGTGGTGTCCAGCCCCACCTCGTCGATGATCACCTGGGCCAGCAGCGTCTTGATGGTGCTGGCGGGCGCGGTGCGGGCGTGCTCATTGCGGGCGGCGAGCACCTCGCCGGTGTCCACGTCGGCGACGATCCAGTTGGGCGCCGGGCCGTCAGGGATCGGCGCGGACCCCAGGGGCTGCAGGTCGACCGGGTCGGCGTGGGCGACGGGCAGGCTGGCGGGCTGACCCAGGGCGAACACGCACAGGGCAGCGCACAGCGCGGCGAGAAAATGGCGCATGGGCAGCCAGCCTAAGCGTCCGTGCGGGTGTCCGGAAATCAGTAGACGTCGCGCAGGTAGCGGTGATCGCGGATCAGGTCGTTGACGTAGGCGTGCGCGGCGTCGGCGTCGAGCCCGCCGCCGTCGGCGACCACCGCGCGCAGCGCCCGGTCGACGTCGGGCGCCATCGCGGTGGCGTCGCCGCAGACGTACACGCGCGCGCCGTCCTGCAACCAGGCGTACAGCTCGGCTGCGTTGTCCGCCATCTTGTGCTGCACGTACTCCTTCTCGCCCGCGTCCCGGGAGAACGCGAGGTCCAGCCGGTTCAGGGTGCCGTCGGCGACGAACCCCTCGAGGTCCTCCTGGTACAGGAAATCGGTGGCCCGGTTGCGGTCGCCGAAGAACAACCAGTTGCGCCCGGTCGCGCCGGTGACCCGTCGTTCCTCCAGGAACGCCCGGAACGGCGCGACGCCGGTGCCGGGGCCGATCATGATGATCGGCACGTCGGGGGCCGGCAGCCGGAAAGTGTGGTTGGGGCGCAGGTGGATCTCGACCTCCTGGCCGCCCGCGCGGTTGAGGTAGTTCGAGGCGACGCCCCCGCGCTCCCGCCCGCCCATCTGGTAGCGGACGGTGGCCACGGTCAGGTGCAGCCGCTCCGGATGGGCCAACGGGCTGGAGGCGATGGAGTAGTCGCGCGCGGCCAGCGGGCGCAGGTGCTCCAGCAACTCGTCGACGGTGACCTCGGCGTGCTCCAGCAGGTCCAGCAGGTCGCGGCCGTAGAGCCACTCGGTCAGTCGCTCCGGGTCGAGCCCGAGCAGCACGTCCTTGGTCTCGGCGTGCGTGGTGCGCGCGCCGACCAGGGCGCGCAGCTCGCGGTGCGGCGCGCGGATCTCGCGGTGCGACAGCAGCTCGTGCAGCGGCTTGGTGAAGCCGTCGGGCACCATGTCGCCGGAGACGCCGAGGTGATCGAGCATCGCGTCGACCAGCGCGGGGTCGTTGACCGGGCGCACCGCCACCGAATCGCCTGCGGCGTAGGTGATGTCGGAGCCGTCCAGGCTGAGCTCGTAGTGCCGGACCTCCTTGGTGGAGCCGGGCTTGGTCAGCAGCCGGTTGACCAGGATCTGGGTGCGGAACGGATGCTTGCGCTCCCACTGCAGGACCGACGGGTCATGCTCGGTGACGGCCGGGGTCTCGTCGGCGCCGACGGTGGCGGTGCGGGCGGCTTCAAGCAGCTTGACGGTGTCGGCGACCCAGTCCGCGGCGTCGCCGTCGATGTACTCGTCGTAGATCTGCCGGTCGGCGATCCGGGTGGCGCCCAGTTCGTCGAGGCGGGCGTCGATGACTTTGGAGGCGTTGTTGAACAGCGGGTAGGTGCTCTCTCCGAGCCCGCACACGGTGAAGCTCAGGTCCGCCAGGGCGGGCGCGTCGTCGGCGGACAGCGCCTCCCAGAAGAGAGATCCGTTGTCCGGCAGTTCGCCGTCGCCCCAGGTCGAGGTGACCACGACCAGGTGCGACACGTCGGACAGGGCGGTCGGCTCGATGGTGTTGAGCTCGACCGCCTCGGTGTCCAGGCCGGCCTGGCGGCACGCCTCGGCCAGGTGGACGGCGATGGATTCGGCGTTGCCCATGTCGCTGGCGTAGCCGATGGTCAGCGCGAAGTCGGTGTCAGACACCTGACCATCCTCCCGTACTCTCTTAGGGATGTCTTAATTAGGGTTACCTTACGTGAACCGGAGCCGCGATGCACCTCGCCGCTCCGGGCCGCGACGGCTGGATTTCTTTCCCGGCCGTTCACTCTGGCAGAATGAGCAGCCGTCTGCGGCGCGACCACGGCTGCGCAGCGGTCACACACGTGAGGCAAAACCGGATCCGGGCACATCCGCCCGTGATCGCCGAATTGCAGCGTGGCAACCCGAGGAGATATTGGACACATGGCTGTCAAAATCAAGCTGACCCGGCTCGGCAAGATCCGCAACCCGCAGTACCGCGTCATCGTGGCCGACGCGCGGACCCGCCGCGACGGCCGGGCGATCGAGGTCATCGGCCGGTACCAGCCGAAGGACGAGCCGAGCCTCATCGAGATCGATTCCGAGCGCGCCCAGTACTGGCTGGGTGTCGGCGCGCAGCCGACCGAGCCCGTGCTCGCGCTGCTGAAGATCACCGGTGACTGGCAGAAGTTCAAGGGCCTGCCCGGCGCCGAGGGCACCCTGAAGGTCAAGGAGCCCAAGCCCAGCAGGCTGGAGCTGTTCCAGGCCGCCCTGGCCCAGGCCGACGGCGGTTCGACCGGCGACGCCGTCACGCTCAAGAAGAAGAAGGCGCCGAAGAAGGACGAGGCAGCCGCCGACGCCGCCGAGGCCCCCGCCGAAGAAGCAGCAGCTGAATGAGCGTCGCGAGTCGACGATGCGGGGCGAGGAACGAGCCCCGAGGAGGAGCGAGCAAATGAGCACCGTCGTCGTTGACGCGGTAGAGCACCTGGTTCGCGGCATCGTCGACAATCCCGACGATGTCCGCGTCGACATGGTGACCAACCGGCGCGGCCGCACGGTCGAGGTCCACGTCCACCCTGATGACCTGGGCAAGGTCATCGGGCGTGGCGGCCGGACCGCCACCGCCCTGCGGACCCTGGTCGCCGGCATCGGCGGCCGCGGCATCCGCGTCGACGTGGTGGACACCGACCAGTAGTCCATGGAACTGGTCGTCGGCCGGGTCGCCAAGGCCCACGGAATCACCGGCGAGATCGTCGTCGAGGTTCGAACCGACGATCCGGACCTCCGGTTCTCACCAGGTGAGACGTTGCACGCCAAGGGCTTTCGCGGGGCGCCTGATCGCGACTTCGTGATCGAGACGGTCCGCGAGCACAGCGGCCGACTGCTGGTGCGCCTCGACGGCGTCCGCGATCGTGACTCCGCCGACGCGCTGCGCGGCACATTGTTCGTCGTGGACTCCGCCGAGCTGCCGCCCATCGACGAGTCCGACGAGTACTACGACCACCAACTCGAGGGCCTCGCGGTGCGCACCGTCGGCGGCGAACCGGTGGGTGTGGTCGCCGAGGTGTTGCACACCGCGGCGGGCGAGCTGCTGAGCGTGAAAACCGAAGCGGGACGCGAGATTCTGGTGCCGTTCGTCACCGCCATCGTCCCGACGGTGTCGCTGGCCGACGGTGTGGTCGAGATCGACCCGCCCGAAGGCCTGCTCGACCTGGAAGCGCTGGGGTAGAGCCGCGGATGCGGATCGACGTCCTCACCATTTTCCCGGACTACCTGGCGCCGCTGCGACAATCGTTGCCCGGCAAGGCGATCGACGCCGGAATCGTCGAACTCGGCGTTCACGACCTGCGGGACTGGACCCACGACGTGCACCGCTCGGTGGACGACTCGCCGTACGGCGGCGGGCCCGGAATGGTGATGAAGGCGCCGGTCTGGGGCGACGCGCTCGACGAAATCTGCACGCCGGAAACGCTTTTGGTGGTCCCGACGCCGGCCGGCGCGTTGTTCGACCAGCAGACCGCCGCGCGCTGGAGCGCCGAATCGCACCTGGTGTTCGCCTGCGGACGCTACGAAGGCATCGACCAGCGGGTCGCCGACGACGCCGCCACCCGGATGCGGGTCGAGGAGGTCTCCATCGGCGATTATGTGCTCGCCGGGGGAGAGTCGGCCACCCTGGTGATGGTCGAAGCCGTGGTGCGGCTGCTGCCCGAGGTGCTCGGAAACCCCGAATCACACCGCGACGACTCGCATTCGGCGCATGTCGGGGGACTGCTGGAAGGGCCCAGCTACACCCGCCCGCCGAGCTGGCGCGGCCTGGACGTGCCCGCGGTGCTGCTCTCCGGGGACCACGCCCGGATCGCGGCCTGGCGCCACGAGCAGCGGCTGGAGCGCACCCAGGCCCGCCGCCCCGATCTGCTGGATTAAATCTTCCCGCCCGGGAACATGGTCTTCACCACGTCGGTGACGGTCTCGCGGGCGGCGAAGTCGTCGCCGGCCTGCAGCGAGTACACCACCACGACGTAGCGCCGGTCCGCGCCGACCACGCCGGTGGACAGGTGCATCCAGTCCGCCCCGATGCAGCACATCCAGCCCTGCTTGACGGCCACCTG
Source organism: Mycolicibacterium brumae (assembly GCF_025215495.1). Lineage (NCBI taxonomy): Bacteria > Bacillati > Actinomycetota > Actinomycetes > Mycobacteriales > Mycobacteriaceae > Mycobacterium > Mycolicibacterium brumae. The sequence goes on from NZ_CP104302.1 coordinate 1,152,026, forward strand.
CTCGCCGTAGAGCCCGTCGGGAACGCCGAAGCGCTGCGGGTAGCCGTCCAGCCCGTTGGGCGTGGACCGGGCCAGCGCCCCGATGATGATGTCGCCCCGCTCGCGGGACAGCCCGCCGGCGCCGCGGAGCAGCATGTCGTAGTAGCGGACCAGGTCGCCCGCGGTGGTCAGGGTGTTCCACCACCGGCCATTGGGCGGGCCGAACGTCGACCCCAGTCCGTAGCGGGCGGCCACCCGGCCGATGATCTGGTCCCCGCCGTTGCGGTTCCAGAACTCCTCGGCGGCGTTGTCATCGGAGGAGCGCAGCATCTGCCGCAGTTTCGCGAGGTCGTCGCCGTCCAGGGCGGGGTCGCGCTGCAGCAGGTCGTCGGCGATGAACAGTTTGGCCACCGACGCGGTGGCCAGCGCGCGGGGTGAGCCCGCCGCGACCTGCTGGCCGGTGGTGCGGTCCAACACCAGCACCGTGACCTGCGCGCCCTGATCGGCGGCCTGCGCGACGGCGTCCTGGGCGCGGCTCGGCAGTCCCTCGAGCGCGGCGGTCGGCGGAAGCAGCGACAGATTGGGTAGCGGGGCCTGCGGGGCGGCCAGGTCCTGGCCCGCCGACGCCGGCTCGGCGTAGACCCGGGCCTCGCAGGCGCTGGTGGAGCCCGCGGTCAGAATCGCGACCAGCAGGGCCGAGGTCACCGACGTCATCCGCCGCGCGGTCGCCGTGCGCCGAAGCATCGCTCTCCTTCACCGCGAGTGGATTCCGGGCCGCGGCCCGGGGGCTCGACATCGGCCCTCGTCCCGCTCAGATTAATGTGTCCGGCGGCCTCTGGCGAAGCCGATGCGCTGGCAGCGGCTGTGCCGCCGCTCACGCCGGCGTCCCGGCCCGGGCCGGCGCCGCGGCGCGATTTCACTGGCGGCGCGGCATCTGGCACAATTGAGCAGTTGTCTCCGCCGGCCGGTTCGCGCCGCTCGCGGCGGCAGACCCCCGAATGCCCATCGGCTCGGCGCCGATTCGCCTGATCACCGGCGAACACCGCTGCGCACGAACCGCGAACGCAAGGAAGAGTCACCGATGAACACGCTGGACTTCGTCGACCAGGCGTCGCTGCGCGACGACATCCCGGCCTTCGGCCCCGGCGACACCGTGAACGTGCACGTCAAGGTCATCGAGGGCGCCAAGGAGCGCATCCAGGTGTTCAAGGGCGCCGTCATCCGCCGCCAGGGCGGTGGCATCCGCGAGACGTTCACCGTCCGCAAGGAGAGCTACGGCGTCGGCGTCGAGCGGACCTTCCCGGTGCACTCGCCGAACATCGACCACATCGAGGTGCTCACCCGCGGCGACGTCCGTCGCGCGAAGCTCTACTACCTGCGCGAACTGCGTGGCAAGAAGGCCAAGATCAAGGAAAAGCGCTGAAAGCGCTCGGCCCGCGCCGAGTTGCCCTGATCGCATTCTGATTCCGTGACCGACGCTTCGGAACCGGTAGACCCCGCCTCGGCGGAAGACGAACGCTCCGGCGAGAATCCCGCGCCGAAGAAGAAGCCGTCCGCGACGCGTGAGATCGCCACGCTGGCGGCCATCGCCATCGCGATCTACTGGGTCACCCTGACGTTCGTCGCGCAGCCGTACCTGATCCCGTCGGAGTCCATGCAGCCGACGCTGCACGGCTGCCCCGGCTGCACCGGCGACCGCATCATGGTCGACAAGATGACCTACCGGTTCTCCGATCCGGAGCCCGGCGACGTGGTCGTTTTCCTCGGCCCCCCGAACTGGAACGTCGGCTACAAGTCGATCCGCTCGGAGAATCCGGTGCTGCGCGCCGTGCAGAATGCGCTGTCGGTCTTCAAATTCGTCCCGCCCGATGAGAACGACCTGGTCAAGCGGGTGATCGCGGTCGGAGGGCAGACGGTCGCCTGTCGCGCCGACACCGGGCTGACCGTCGACGGCAAACCGCTGCACGAGCCCTACCTGGACGTCCAGACGATGGGTGTGGATCCGGCCGCACGGCCCTGCCTGGGCAACGAGTTCGGGCCGGTGACGGTGCCCGACGGCAAGCTGTGGGTGATGGGCGACAACCGCACGCACTCCTGGGACTCCCGCGGGCACTGCGAGAACGGGACGGACGTGAACCAGACCGGTGTGTACTGCACCGGCGACCCGGAGTACGGCACCGTTCCGGTGGCCAATGTGATCGGCAAGGCGCGGTTCATCGCCTGGCCGCCGGGCCGCTGGGGTGGTGTCATCACGGTCAACCCGCAGCAGGGGGACTAGTTGCCCAGCTGGCCGCCACGCACGGTGATCCGCCGATCCGGCGGCCTGCGGACGCTGGAGTCGGCGCTCTACCGCAGCGGATTGGGTCCGGTGGCCGGCGTCGACGAGGTCGGGCGGGGCGCCTGCGCGGGACCGCTGGTCGTCGCCGCCTGCGTGCTGGGGCCAGGCCGCCGCGAATCGCTGGCCGCCCTCGACGACTCCAAGAAGCTCGGCGCGGCCGAGCGGGAGCGGCTGTTCCCGCTGATCCAGCGGCACGCGCTGGCCTATCACGTGGTGTACATCGACTCGGTCGAAGTGGACCGGCTCGGCGTGCACGTCGCCAATATCGAGGGCATGCGCCGCGCGGTGGCCGGCCTGACGGTGCGGCCCGGTTACGTGCTGTCCGACGGTTTCCGGGTGCCCGGGTTGGCGGCGCCGTCGCTTCCGGTGATCGGCGGCGACGGGGTGGCGGCCTGCATCGCCGCGGCCAGCGTGCTGGCCAAGGTGAGCCGGGACCGACTGATGTGCGAGCTGGACCGCCGCCGGCCCGGGTACGGGTTCGCCGAGCACAAGGGCTACTGCACGGCCGCGCACACCGCGGCGCTGTCCGAACTCGGCCCGTGCGACGAGCACCGGTATTCCTACGTCAACGTGCGGCGCGCGGCCGCGGAATTCAACGGGCGCCTCGCCGTCGAGGACGCGGCGCGCCCCCGACGGCGTCTGGGCAACGGGTAAGGGACAATGGACGCATGAGCACCGCGAGTCGACGATGCGGGGCGAGGAACGAGCCCTGCGGAGGAGCGAGCGCATGAGCGCTGAGGATCTCGAAAAGTACGAAACCGAGATGGAGCTCTCGCTGTACCGCGAGTACAAGGACATCGTCGGCCAGTTCAGCTACGTCGTGGAGACCGAGCGCCGGTTCTACCTGGCCAACAGCGTCGAGTTGATCCCGCGCAACGCCGACGGCGAGGTGTACTTCGAACTGCGGTTGGCCGACGCCTGGGTGTGGGACATGTACCGGCCCGCCCGTTTCGTCAAGCAGGTGCGGGTGATCACCTTCAAAGACGTCAATATCGAAGAGGTCGAGAAGCCCGAGTTGCGGCTGCCCGAGTAGCGGCGATCAGGGCTGTTCGGGCCGGATCCTGGTGACTCGGCGCACCGAGATACGTTCCGCGCCGCACAGTCGGCAGTCCAGGGTGCGCAACCGCAGGCGCAGGTTGGCCAGGCTCAGCGCGCGCTGGCAGAACGGGTAGTGGCATCCGCAGGACAGGGTGATCCACCAGTGTGCGGCGTGATCTTCGTGTGAGCACAGACCCTTGCAACTGCACAGGATCTCAGGTTCGAACTCCAGGGCTGCCAGCGAGATTTCCAGGTCGGCCGTCGCGATCGTCACGCGGCTCAGGGTAAAGCTGAGGTTGAGAGAAATCGGGGAGGCGCCCCGGAGCGTTGCGATGAACTTTGCGCGCTAGTTTCTCCGCAGACCCCTCCGTCGGCCTGTGGACGAACTCGAAGATGTGGATAACCAGCCCGTCGGAGGCTCAAACCTCCTGCGGGTGAACCATCTCTGTCGCCCCCGGCGCGCACCGTGAGGTCATGACATCTCCGCTGCCCGGCACCCGCACCGAAATCGGCGCGCTCGGTGAGGAACTCGCCGTCGCGCACCTGCAATCCCTCGGCATGGCCATCATCGAGCGTAATTGGCGTTGCCGCTACGGCGAACTCGATGTGATCGCCGAGGAACCTCGCGACTCCGGTTCGCGCACGCTGGTTTTCGTCGAGGTGAAGACCCGCACCGGCGACGGCTACGGCGGCATCCCCTACGCGGTGACCCGCGCGAAACTCCAGCGGCTGCGCCGGCTGGCCGGGCTCTGGCTGGCCGACCAGCCGGGCAGTTGGCCGCGGATCCGCATCGACGTCGTCGGGGTGCGGCTGCGCAGTAGGCGGGCGCCCGAACTGACCCACCTCAAGGGAGTCCGGTGATGACGCTGGGGCGGGCGCACTCGGTCGCGGTGCGCGGACTGCAGGGCGAAATCGTCGAGATCGAAGCCGACCTGTCCCGCGGACTGCCCGGGGTCACCCTGGTGGGCCTGCCGGACGCCGCGGTGCAGGAATCCCGGGACCGGGTCCGCGCCGCGGTCACCAACTGCGGGCAGCGCTGGCCGGACAGCCGGCTGACCTGGGCGCTGTCGCCGGCCACGCTCCGCAAAGCCGGCAGCTCCTACGATGTGGCGCTGGCGATTTCGGCGCTGTACGCCGCCCGGAAACTCCGCTGGCCGCGGTTGGAGAAGACCGTGCTGCTCGGCGAACTCGCGCTCGACGGCCGGATCCGGCCGGTGCGCGGGGTGCTGCCGGCGGTGCTGGCCGCCGCCCGGGAAGGCTGGCAGACCGCGGTGGTCGGCGCCGGCAATCTCGCCGAGGCCAGCCTGGTCGACGGCATCGAGGTGTTGGGCGCACGGACGCTGACCGATCTGCTGCGGTGGCTGGACGGGACCGCCGAACTGCTGCCGCGGCGTGTGTCTGCCGCCCCGGTGGTCACCGACGCCACACCCGATCTGGCTGAGGTCGTCGGACAGACCCAGGCCCGGTTCGCCACCGAGGTGGCCGCCGCCGGGGCGCATCACCTGATGTTCACCGGCCCGCCCGGCGTCGGGAAAACCATGCTGGCGCAGCGACTTCCGGGGCTGTTGCCGCCATTGTCGGACAGCGAGGCGCTGGAGGTCACCGCCATCTACTCGATCGTCGGCCTGCTGGCCGACGACACCCCGCTGATCACCCGGCCGCAGTTCGTCGCGCCGCACCACACCGTGACGGTGGCCGCGTTGGTCGGCGGTGGCGGCGGCGTCGCCCGACCCGGGGCGGTCAGCCGGGCGCACCGCGGGGTGCTGTTCCTCGATGAGTGCGCCGAGGTCGCGCCGGCCGTGCTCGACGCGCTGCGAACCCCCTTGGAGGACGGTGAGGTTCGGCTGGCCCGGGTCGACGGCGTGGCCCGCTACCCGGCCCGGTTCCAGCTGATCCTGGCGGCTAACCCGTGTCCCTGCGCGGCGCCCGACCCGCAGTTGTGCGAGTGCTCCGGCGCGGTCAAACGCCGCTACCTCGGCAAGCTGTCCGGCCCGCTGATGGACCGGGTGGACCTGCAGGTGCAATTGCATCCCGTGGCCGCGCCCGCCATCAGCAGCGAATCGGGGGAGAGCACCGCCGCGGTGCGGGAACGGGTCTGCCGGGCCCGCGACGCGGCGGTGGATCGCTGGCGGGTGCTCGGGGTGCGCACCAACGCCGAGGTGCCCGGTCCGGTGTTGCGGCGCAAGTTCCGGCTCACCCGGGACGCGATGTGGCCGTTGAACTCCGCGCTGGACCGCGGGCAGCTCAGCATCCGCGGCGTCGACCGCTGCCTGCGGGTGGCGTGGTCGATCGCGGATCTGGCCGGCAAGAACTCACCGGGCGTCGACGACGTCGCGATAGCGCTCGGCTTCCGCGCCCCGGGGGCGCTGCGATGACCGGGCCTGCCGGCGGGCCGGACGCCACGCTGCGGGCCTGGGCCTATCTGGCACGGGTCGCCGAGCCGCCGTGCCCGGAACTGATCGCGTTCGTCCGTCGGGTGGGTCCGCAGGACGCCGCGCACGCCATCTGGACCGGCGCCGAACCCGAGTCGCTGACCGCGCTGGTGGCCGCGCGCCGCGAAACCGATTGCTCGGGAGCGGATCTGGACCTGCTGGCCAACCGGGGTGGCCGCCTGCTGACCTTCGACGACGACGAGTGGCCCGCGGTGGCGCTCGCGTCGTTTCGCGCTGGCGCCGCGAACGCCAAGCGTGAGGCGAACGCGCCGCTGGCGCTGTGGCTGCTGGGCCCCGCGCGGCTGGACCAGGTGGCCGAGCGCGCGGTGACCATGGTCGGCACCCGGGCGGCCACCTGCTACGGCGAGCAGGTCGCCGGGGACCTCACCGTCGGGGTGGTCGACCGTGACTTCGCGGTGGTGTCCGGCGGCGCGTACGGGATCGACGCGGCGGCGCACCGGGCGGCGCTCGCCGTCGACGGCGTCACCGCGGCGGTGCTGGCCTGCGGCATCGACGTGCCGTACCCGGCCGGGCATTCGGCGCTGCTGCACCGGATTTCGCAACGCGGGCTGCTGGTGACGGAGTACCCACCCGGTGTGCGGCCCGCGCGGTACCGGTTCCTGACCCGCAACCGGCTGGCCGCGGCGTTGAGCCGGACCACGGTGGTGGTCGAGGCGGGACTGCGCAGCGGCGCGGCCAACACCGCGGCGTGGGCCAGGATGCTGGGCCGCGGGGTCTGCGCGGTCCCGGGCCCGGTCACTTCGGCCGCCTCGGCCGGCTGCCACGAGATGCTGCGCAACGGTGAGGCCGAACTGGTCACCCGCGCCGAGCACGTCATCGAACTGGCCGGGCGGTGCGGGGAATTGGCGGAGGAGCCTGAGCATCCGGCGACCGTGCTGGACCACCTGACTCCGCTCCAGCAGCGGGTGTACGAGGCGCTGCCCGGCCGCGGCGCGGCCACCGTCGAGCAGATCGCGCTGGGGGCGGCGCTGCCGCCGGAGCAGGTGCTGGGTCCGCTGGCCCTGCTGGAACTCAGTGGCCTCGCCGAAAGCCGGGACGGCCGCTGGCGCATCCGGCGTGAGCGCGGACTCGATCGTGGCGGAGGAGATGGCCGATCAGCAACTTGACGCTCAGCACCGGCGCCACCCACGCGAGCGCCGCCGGGACGGGGACGACCGACACCGCGACGGTGATGACGGTGGCGGCGCAGGCGAACGCCACCGGCCGGCGCAGCTTCGCCGGGACGGCCTCGATCAGGACCGCGGAGCCCAGCTGGATCGCGTACAGCGCGCCGGCCGCCGGCCAGCTCAGCTCGGGTGTGATCAGCGCCAGCACCGGCAGATGCGCGTGCCCGGCCACGAACAGCAGCCGGCCGCGCGGACCGCCGGCGTGAAACCGCGTCGACGCCGACGGCAGCACATTGACGACCACCCCGCCGAACAGGTCGAACCCGATCACCGTCAGCGCCACAATGAGCAGCGCCGACCCGCCGTGGGTGGCCGCGACGCCGGCGCCCAGGGCGGCGCCGATGAGCGCGGCCGCCCAGCCCACGGCGCGTTCGCCCCGCGACGCCTCGGGCGGCATCAGGACGGTGGACACCCGGGTGGCCCAGCCGCGCCCGGGCTCCGACTGCGGTGTGGCCATGGGGCCTCTCTTGGTTGACGTCGAAACGGCTGTCAACCAGGGTGGCACGTGGCCGGGTTCAGCGGCAGCAGTAGCCGCCGTCGATGGGCAGCGACACCCCGGTGATCATCGCGGCGTCGTCGCTGAGCAGGAAGACGATGGGCGCGGCGATCTCGTCCTCGGTCGCCCAGCGGCGCAGCGGCATCTGGGACAGGAACGGCTCGGCGATCTCGGGCCGGCCCCAGTAGAACGCCGACATCTCGGTCATCACCACCGTCGGGTTGACGCTGTTCACGCGGATGTTGTGCGGCCCCAGCTCGAGGGCGGAGACCCGGGTGATGTTGTCCAGCGCGGCCTTTGAGGATCCGTAGGAGATGTGCCCGGGCAGCGCCACCAGGCTGGCCTGGCTGGACACGTTGACGATCGACCCGCCGCCGGCGGTGATCATGGCGGGCGCGACGTGCTTGATGACCAGCAGGCTGCCGCGGGCGTTGACGTTGATCACCTTGTCGAACACGTCGATGTCGGTGTCCTGCGGAGTGGCGATCTCGCCGCCGAACCCCGCGCAGTTCACCACGCCCCACAGTGACAGACCACCGACCGCGTCGCGGATCTCGTCTTCGCTGCCCAGGTCGAAGGCCAGGGTCTGCGCGCCGGTCTCCTCGGCGAGCGCGGCCAGGCCGTCGGCGGATCGCCCGGTGGCGATCACCTCCGCCCCCTCGGCGATGAGCCGTCGCACGGTGGCCGCGCCGATGCCTCCCGTCGCGCCGGTCACCAGCACCGTGCGGCCGTCGAAACGCGCCATGTCGTACCTCTCGTTCGGGTTGAAGAAAATGGGTGTCCAGGCACCGTATGTCATCGATGACATGGTTGAAAAAACCTGGTTGAACTTTTCATGACATCGGTGACATGATTTGGCGGTGCCGAACGCGGACCGCCCGGGAGCGCCGACCTGCTTTGCCGAAACGATCGCGGCGCTGACCGAACGCGCCGCCGCGCTGGCCGCCTCCGGCAGCCGCCGCCTGCTGGGGATCACCGGGCCGCCGGGGGCGGGCAAATCCACCGTCTGCGCCGCCATGATCGAAGCGTTGGGCGAACGCGCCGCGCTGATCGGCATGGACGCCTTCCATCTGTCCAACGAGCAGCTGATCAGGCTCGGGCGCCGCGACCGCAAGGGCGCTCCGGACACCTTCGACGTGGACGGCTACGTGGCCCTGCTGCGGCGGGCGCGCGCCGAAGCCGACCGCACCGTCTATGCGCCGCGGTTCGACCGGGGGATCGAGGAGTCGATCTGCGCCGCGGTGGCGATCGAGCCGCAGGTTTCGCTGGTGATCACCGAGTGCAACTACCTGCTGATGCCCGACGGCGGCTGGCAGGACGTGCGGCCGGCCCTCGATGAGGTCTGGTGCCTCGAGGTGTCCGAACAACTCACCCGGCAGCGGGTGGTCGCGCGGCGGCAGAGCTTCGGAACCCCGCCGGCGCAGGCCCGCGCGGTGACCGAGCAGGTCGATGTGCGCAATGCCGGTCTGGTCGCCGCCCACCGCGAGCGCGCCGACCTGATCGTGACCGTCCCCGACGACCCGGCCGCGGTGGCCGGCCACCCCAAGGAGCCCCAATGACGACAGCCCGCGCCTTCGCCGTGTCGGGACTGCTGTTCGACTGCGACGGCGTGTTGGTCGACTCGCTCACCGCCGCCGGCCACGCCTGGAACGAGTGGGCCGCTACCTGGAAACCCGACTTCGAGTTCCACCGCGATGTCGAGCACGGCCGCCGGCTCGACGACTACGTCGTCGAACTCATCGGCCCCGAGCACGCCGAACAGGCCATCGCCGAACTCGAGGAACTTGAGCGCCGGCACGCCGCCGAGGTGCGGCCGATCCCCGGCGCCCGGGAACTGCTGGCCGGTCTGCCGCCCGGTTCGTGGGCGGTCGCCACCTCGGGCACCAGGGAAATCGCCACCGCCCGGCTGACCTCGGCCGGCCTGCCGATGCCCGAGGTGCTGGTCGCAGCTGAGGATGTCTCGAAGGGCAAACCCGAGCCGGACCCGTACCTCACCGCCGCGCGGCGCCTCGGCATCCCCGCTCAGCGCTGCGCTGTCTTCGAGGACGCCCCGGCCGGCGTCACGGCCGCCCGCCGCGCCGGCGTCCGCGCCGTGGTCGGCGTCGGCGCGACGTCCGGGGGAGAAGCCGACGCGGTCATCGCCGACCTGCGCGGCGTCGGATTCGACGGCGCCGAACTGAGGCTGCCGGACCGCCGATGACCACCATGGCGGATGTGGCGCGGTTGGCCGGGGTGAGCGCCAAGACGGTGTCGCGGGTGTACAACGACGACCCGCACGTCGACCCCGGCACGCGGGAGCGGGTGCGCGCCGCCATCGACGAACTCGGCTACGTGCCGAACACCCTGGCCCGGACATTCCGCACCGGTGAGCCGGCGGCCGTCGGCCTGGCGGTGCCCGACATCTCCGACCCGTTCTTCGCCGCCATCGCCCACGCGGTGGAGGCCGAGGCGAACCGGCGCGGCATGGCCGTGGTGATGACCAGCACCGGGTTGGACCCCGCCGACGAGCGGCGCCGGGTGGAAGCGCTGCTGCGCCGCCAACTGTCCGGGCTGATCCTCGCGCCGACCGCCGACGACCACCGCTACCTCGAGCCCTGGGCGCAGCGGGTTCCGGTGGTCTTCGTCGACCGGGCGCCCCGGCGGCTGGCCGCCGACCACTTCCTCGACGACGACCGCGGCGGCGCCGCTGCGGCCACCGAGCATCTGCTGGACCTGGGTCACCGGCGCATCGCGTTCATCGGTGACTCCGAGCTGCTGCCGACCATCGCCAACCGGTTGGAGGGATACCGAAAAGCGCTGGCGGAAAAAGGGATTGGCGACGACGAGACCCTGGTGGTGATGGGCGTCGACGACCGGCCGGGGGCCCGGTCGGCGTTGCGTGAGCTGATGGCGTTGCCCGAACCGCCGACCGCGCTGTTCCTGGCGAACGCTCGGGCCTCGATCGCCTGCGTGCCGGCGCTACGCGACCTGGGTGTCGCGGGGCTGTCGCTGATTGGGTTCGGTGATTTCCCGATGGCCGACGCGCTGGACCCGGCGTTGACGGTGATCGACCAGAACCCCGCGAAGCTCGGCGGACTCGCGATCGCTCGGGTGCTGGACCGGATCGATCACCCGGGCCGTCGTTTCCGCCGCGGCAATGTCGAACCGGTGCGGTTGATCGAGCGCGCCTCCTGCCGGCGGGTGGGTCAGGACTGAGGTTCGGTCAGCGCCCGCACCGCCGGTGTGAACATGGTGTTCTTGATCGCCCCGAGCGTGCCGCGATCCTTGCCCCGCAGCACGGTCAGCAATTCGATTGCCGCCGAGGTGATCTCGTTCTCGGCGGCGGTGGCGTCGACGATCCCGAAGGCCACCGCGTCCGGCCCGGCGAAGCGCCGCCCGGTCGTCATCGCGGCGACCGCGGTCTGCGGGGTGAACTTGGCCTGCAGCAGCGCGGCCATGCCGGGGGTGAACGGGATGCGGATGTCGGCCTCCGGCAGGCAGAAGAACCCGCGGTCGGCGCGCATCACCCGGAAATCGTGCGCCATGGCCAGCATGGCCCCGGCGCCGAAGGCGTGCCCGACGACGGCGGCGGCGGTCGGCATCGGGAAGGTCAGCACCCGGGCGAACAGCGCGTGCACGCGGTCGACGTAACTCGCGGTCTGGTCCCCGTGGGCCATCAGCCACTCCAGATCCAGCCCGTTGGAGTAGAACTTTCCGTCGGCTGTGGTGACCAGGGCCTGCGCGTCGCCGTCGAGCACCCGGTCCAACGCGGCGTTGGCGTCGTCCAAAAATGTTGGCGAGAAACGGTTCTCGTCGGCGCCCAGGTTCAACACCGCGATCTGGTCTGCGATTTCGAGATGTACGGTCATGAGCTCTCCTCTGATTGGCGGGTTGTGGTGTCGGACGGAGGTTTTCGTCGGCGCGGCGGCGGCCCGACATCGAGCACCGCGGTGACCGCCGCGCGCAGCGCCAGCCGCGCGGTGGGGTCGGCCAGCCGGTTGCGGCGCAGCACCAGCGCGGTGGGCAGATCGACCACGCAACTGGTGATCACCGCCACCGCCGCCGCGTCGCGGCGATCCCACATCGCCGTCGCCAGCCGGATCAGCAGTCCGGTCAGCTCGCCGTTGAGATCGCGCAGCTGCGCGGCGATGTCGTCGGGCACGTCGGCGGCGAGCACTTCCTCGCGGCGGACCGTCAGCAGCAGGGCCGCAGCGGCGGGATGCGCGTCGGCGAAAGCCACCGGCGCGTCGGCCGCCGCCGCGACGGCGTCGGCGCCCGCGCCGCGGGACAGCGCCTCGGCGCCCGCGCCGCGGGACAGGGCGGCGTCGACGAGCGCGGACTGGCAGGCCAGGAACCGCCGCCCGGCCCGCAGCCAGGTGCGGGCCAACAGCGCTGCCCGGGAGCCGAACTCGTGGTACAGCGCGCCGTTGGACACTCCGGTGGCGGCGCTGACCGCGCGGATCGACACCCCGGCCGCGCCGCGGGCGCAGACCAGCGCCTCCACCGCGTCGAGGATGTCGTCGGGGTCATGCACCCGGGGCCGCGCCACCCCCGAATCGTAACAGAGCGAACGCTCCGTAACTCGCGGCGTGCCGCCTCGGACGCGCCAATCCGGGCGCCCCCGCTCGTATAGTCGGTGCAATGGCCCCTCGCCCCCTGCACAGCTTCACCGTGGTCCGCACCGAGCGCCTCGCACAGCACATGGTGCGCGTCGTGCTCGGGGGCGCCGGATTCGACACCTTCACGCCCAACGCCTACACCGACGCCTACGTGAAGCTGGTGTTCGTCGGCGACGACGTCGACGTCGACGCGCTGCCGCAGCCGCTGACCAACGACAGCCTCACCGGCCTGCCCGCCGAACAGCAGCCCCCGGTGCGCACCTACACCGTCCGCCGCGCCGACCCGGCCGCCCGCGAGCTGACCATCGACTTCGTCACCCACGGCGACGTCGGCGTGGCCGGGGCCTGGGCGGCGACCGCCACCCCCGGCGACCGGATCTTCGTGATGGGCCCGTCCGGCGCCTACGCCCCCGATCCCGACGCCGACTGGCACCTGATCGCCGGCGACGAAGCGGCGCTGCCGGCGATCAGCGCCGCAGTGGAAGCGTTGCCGGCCGACGCGGTGGGGAAAGTGTTCATCGAGGTCGCCGGCGAAGACGACGTGCTCGAACTGACCGCGCCCGACGGCGTCGAGGTGCGGTGGGTGTTCCGCGGTGGCCGTGCCGACCTGGTCGGCGATGACCGCGCCGGCGACAACGCCCCGCTGATCGAGGCGGTGCGGTCCGCGGACTGGCTGCCCGGCCAGGTCCAGGTGTTCATCCACGGCGAAGCGCAGGCGGTGATGATGCACCTGCGGCGCTACGTCCGCAAAGAGCGCGGCGTCCCGGCGAAGTGGGCGTCGTCGATCTCCGGTTACTGGCGTCGCGGCCGCACCGAGGAGACGTTCCGGCAGTGGAAACGCGAACTCGCCGCGGCCGAGAGCGGCGATCCGTCCTGACCTCTGGCACGGTGGAGGTGTGCACCCGTCGCTGACCGGCGTCCTGGAGGACTTCGCCGAATACCTCGACCTCGAGCGCGGCCGCTCGGCGCACACCCGTCGGGCTTACCTGGGCGACCTTCAGTCGCTGCTGGACTTTCTGGAACGACGGACCCCCGGCGCCGATCTGGGCGCGCTGTCACTGCCGGTGCTGCGCGCCTGGCTGGCCGAACAGGCCGCCGCCGGCGCCGCCCGCACCACGCTGGCCCGGCGCACCTCGGCGGTCAAGACCTTCACCGCCTGGGCGCTGCGCCGGGGTCTGCTGCCGGTGGACCCGGCGGTCCGGCTGGCGCTGCCCAAAGCGCACCGGACCCTGCCCGCGGTGCTGCGCGCCGACCAGGCGCTGGAGGCGATGGCCGCGGCCAAGACCGGCGCCGAGCAGGGCGATCCGCTGGCGCTGCGCGATCGCCTCATTGTGGAACTGCTGTACGCCACCGGCATCCGGGTCAGTGAGCTGTGCGGCCTCGACGTCGATGACATCGACGTCGGCTCGCGGGTGCTGCGGGTGCTGGGCAAGGGCGGCAAACAGCGCACGGTGCCGTTCGGCGAACCCGCCGAGGACGCGCTGCGGGCCTGGCTCGACCACGGCCGCGCGGCGCTGGCCGCGCCGAACTCCGGGGCCGCGCTGCTGCTCGGCGCGCGTGGCGGGCGCCTCGACCCCCGCCAGGCACGGACCGTGGTGCACCAGAGTGTCTCGGCGGTCCCCGGGGCGCCGGACATCGGGCCGCACGGGCTGCGGCACAGCGCGGCCACCCACCTGCTCGAAGGCGGCGCGGACCTGCGGATGGTGCAGGAACTGCTCGGGCACTCCACGCTGGCCACCACCCAGCTCTACACCCACGTCACCGTCGCGCGGTTGCGCGCCGTGCACGACCAGGCGCACCCGCGAGCATGAGCGCATGAGCACGACCAGGAACACCGTGGCCCTGCCCTGGGGCGAGGTCAGCTACCTGGAGTGGGACGCTCCGGACCCCGACGCGCCCGTCGTCGTGCTGCTGCACGGCGCGGGAGTCGACAGCGCCGAACTGTCCTGGGGCGCGCTCGCGCCCGGGCTGGCCGCCGCCGGCCACCGGGTGATCGCCCCCGACCATCCGGGGTTCGGCCACAGCCCCGCCCCGCGGTGGCTGATGACCCAAGACCGGCTGGTCGAATACGTCGCCGAGTTCGTCGACGCCCTCGCATTGGCGCGCTACAGCGTCGGCGGATTGTCCCTGGGCGGCGGCATGACGATCGGGCACGTGCTGGCCCGGCCGGAGCGGGTCGACCGGGCCGTGCTGCTGGGCGCCTACGGGATGATGCCGCGGCTGTCCGACGGCGTGCTGTCGCTGCCGCGCCAACTGCTGACCTGGGCCAGTGTGCGCAGTGGCCTGCTGGAGACCGTGACCCGGGTGATGGCCGCCGACGGACGCACCCTGGACTGGAGCATCGCGCAGATCGTCCGCGACCCCGCCGCGCGCACCCCGGAGTTGATGGCGGCGGTGCGGGCCGCCACCCGCAGCGGACACGGTATGGCCGAGTTCGCGCAGTGGCAGCGTGACCAGGTCAAATGGAACCGGCAGGCCTGCGACTACACCCCCGAGCTGCCCCGATTCGCGCGGCCCGCGCTGATCATCCACGGCACCGAGGACACCGGGGTGCCGTGGCGGCGCGCGGTCGCCGCCGCCGAGCTGATCCCCGACGCGACGGCGCTGATCCTGCCCGGGGCCGGGCACTGGGTGCAGCGGGACCGCCCCGCCGAGGTGCTCGCCGCGATGACGGAGTTCCTCAACCCGGCTTGAGCCGGATCTCGGCGTCGGCCAACAGGCCGATCGGGTCGACGTAGTCCGCACGCGCCGACGGACCCCACATCGCGCCCCAATGCAGACAGACCCCGCAGCCCGGATGCCCGGCGATCAGCGCGCCCAGCGGCTGCCCGGCCGCGACGCGCTGCCCGGCGCGGACCGCCGGGCGAACCGGCTCATAGCTGGTGCGCAACCCGCCGGGGTGTTCGACCGACACCAGCGGCCGCCCGGCCAGCGTGCCGGCGAAGACCACCGTGCCGGCGCCCGCGGCCAGCACCGGCTGACCGACCCGGGCGGCCAGATCCACCCCGCGATGCCCGCGCCGCCAGTCCGGCCGGGGCGCGTCGAACACCCGCTGCACCGCCGGCTGCGGCCGCAACGGCCAGGACAGCCGCGGCCCGTCGGCGCCGGCCGGGCCGCAGCACAGCGCCATCGCCACAATCAGAGATATCCCGACGGCGCCCCGCATCCTCTGAGTTCAACGCCCGCGACACCGCCACGCCAGTCAGTCCCGGGGAGGCTGTGCACAACCGGCGATCCGGCGTGGTCAAAGCACCCGTCGCCACGGTGTAAACTCCTGTGTGCGACTCGCTTGCGCGGGTTGACTTCGCGCGCCTGCACCACAGGTCAGTGTCGGTTGGTCCCGAACCGGAGAAATCCAGCCCGGGTCCGGCACGCCGCAGGCGCCAGGGTCCGGTCTCACCCGAGGCACGGATGACAACCGACGAAAAAAGGATATGGCTGACATGGCTGTCGTCACCATGAAGCAGCTGCTGGACAGCGGCGCCCACTTCGGGCACCAGACCCGGCGCTGGAACCCCAAGATGAAGCGGTTCATCTTCACCGACCGCAACGGCATCTACATCATCGATCTGCAGCAGACGCTGACCTACATCGACAAGGCCTACGAGTTCGTCAAGGAGACCGTCGCCCACGGCGGCACCGTGCTCTTTGTCGGCACCAAGAAGCAGGCCCAGGAGTCGATCGCCGAAGAGGCCACCCGCGTTGGCATGCCGTACGTCAACCAGCGCTGGCTCGGCGGCATGCTCACCAACTTCTCCACCGTGCACAAGCGCCTTCAGCGGATGAAGGAGCTGGAGGCCATGGAGCAGACCGGCGGCTTCGAGGGACGCACCAAGAAGGAAATCTTGATGCTGACCCGCGAGAAGAACAAGCTGGAGCGCAGCCTCGGCGGTATCCGCGATATGGCCAAGGTGCCCTCGGCGATCTGGGTCGTCGACACCAACAAGGAGCACCTGGCCGTCAACGAGGCGATCAAGCTGGGCATCCCGGTCATCGCGATCCTGGACACCAACTGCGACCCGGATCAGGTCGACTACCCGATCCCGGCGAACGACGACGCCATCCGCTCGGCCGCGCTGCTGACCAAGGTGATCGCCTCTGCGGTCGCCGAGGGCCTGCAGGCCCGGGCCGGCCAGGCCGCCGGCGACGGCAAGCCCGAAGCCCAGGAGCCGTTGGCCGAGTGGGAGCAGGAACTGCTGGCCGGCGCCACCGCCGCCGCCGGTGGCGACGCCGCCGCTGCCACCGAACCGCCCGCCGACGCGTCCTAGTCGCACCGGTCCCCGGGTGGTCGTGTCGACCCCCGGGGACCTGCGCTGGGCCCACCCCAATCTTTCGAGGAAGAAGTTATGGCTAACTACACCGCCGCCGACGTCAAGAAGCTCCGCGAGCTGACCGGCTCCGGGATGATGGACTGCAAGAACGCCCTGGCCGAGTCCGACGGCGACTTCGACAAGGCCGTCGAGGTGCTGCGCATCAAGGGCGCCAAGGACGTCGGCAAGCGCGCCGAGCGCGCCACCGCCGAGGGCCTGGTCGCCGCCAAGGACGGCGCGCTGATCGAGCTCAACTCCGAGACCGACTTCGTCGCCAAGAACGCCGAGTTCCAGGCGCTGGCCGACGCGATCGTCGACGCCGCCGTGGCGTCGGAGGCCAACGACGTCGACACCCTGCTGGCCGCCAAGATCGGCGACCAGACGGTCGAGGAGGCCATCGGCGCGCTGTCCGCCAAGATCGGCGAGAAGCTGGTGCTGCGCCGGGCCGCCTACTTCGGCGGAACCGTCGAGCCCTACCTGCACAAGCGTGCCGCGGACCTGCCGCCGGCCGTCGGCGTGCTGGTCGAGTACACCGGTGACGACAGCGATGCCGCGCACGCCGCCGCGCTGCAGATCGCCGCGCTCAAGGCCCGCTACCTCACCCGCGACGACGTCCCGGAGGACGTGGTGGCCAACGAGCGCCGCATCGCCGAGGAGACCGCCAAGGCCGAGGGCAAGCCCGAAGCCGCGCTGCCCAAGATCACCGAGGGCCGGGTCAACGGCTTCTTCAAGGACGTCGTGCTGCTGGATCAGCCGTCGGTGTCCGACAACAAGAAGACCGTCAAGAACCTGCTCGACGACGCCGGGGTGACCGTCACCCGCTTCGTCCGCTTCGAGGTCGGCCAGCAATAAGAAACTTGAGCGGCGCACCAAACCGCTCAACACCAAGGCCCCGCGCCAACACCGGCGATCCCGGTGGCGCGGGGCCTTGTCATATCAGCGCCGCCATCGCCGCCCCGCTGTGCCCGCACCGATAGGATCTGCGCCATGCCCGCCGCCGCCGACCGCGTCAAAGCGGTCCCGCTGCTGTCGGTGATGCTGCTGGTCCTGGGCCTGCTGGCGGTCGCGTCGCCGCGCTCGGTCAGCAATATCCACTACCGGACCAACGGCG
The DNA here is from genome assembly GCF_025215495.1 of Mycolicibacterium brumae. Lineage (NCBI taxonomy): Bacteria > Bacillati > Actinomycetota > Actinomycetes > Mycobacteriales > Mycobacteriaceae > Mycobacterium > Mycolicibacterium brumae. Next base: position 1,169,515 of record NZ_CP104302.1, read on the forward strand.
TCAGCTACACCCTGGACGTGCCCGACGGCGCGGAGTACGTGGCGCTCGGCGACTCGTACGCCTCCTCGGGCTCCAAATCCCGGCGGCTGCCCTTCGACGGCTGCGCCCGCAACCCCGACGACCTCGGCTACGTGGTGGCCGAACTTCTACAGCCAGCCAGTTTCACCGACCGGTCCTGCGCCGGCGCCGCGATCGCCTCGATCAGCCAGGTGGACCCCGAGCGGCCGGAGGTGAGCCCGCAGATCGACGCCGTCGGCCCGTCGACCCGGCTCGTCACCATGTCGCTAGGCGCCAACAGCATGGAGTTCGGCCCGCTGATCGTGAACTGCTTCATCAAGCCGAACACCGGGCTGTGCCAGTTCGTCTCCACCGTCAACCTGCCCGGCAGCGACAGCTACGAGGCGATCCGCGCCCGCTACCGCGAGGCCGTCGAACTCGTGGCCGGCCGCGCCGCCGCCGACGCCGACGTGGTGCTGGTCGGGTATCTGCCGCTGCACGCCGAATCCGGCCCGATCGACAGCAGCTGCCTGGCCGCCACCGGCGACTCCATCGAGAACATCGCCGCCTGGCGGATCTACCACCGCACGCTGAACCAGCTGGTCAGCGACGTCGCCTCGGACACCGGAGCGATCTACGTGGAGGCCCCGGGCGATCACCCGCTGTGCGCCCCGGACCCCTACGTCGCGGGCGAACAGGCCAACGACCCGGCCAACGGCATCGACGCCTACGGCCTGCACCCCACCGTCGAAGGCCAGCGCGAACTCGGCCGGCTGGTCGCCGACCGGATCCGCGCGCTGCGCAATCCGGCCGCCCCCGCGCAGATCGGCGCGCGCTAGTATCCCTGGCATGCCACGGGTTCACAGTTTCACCGACGACGCCCTCGCAGACCTCGACGCCGTCGGGCTGGTGCGGGCGCTGCAGGCCAAACAGGTGTCGGCCGCCGAACTCGCCGAAGCCGCGATCGCCCGCACCGAGGCCGTCAACCCGGCGCTGAACGGGCTGGCGTATCAGGCCTACGACCGGGCCCGAGCCACCGAAGCGGGCCACGGTTACTTTGCCGGCCTGCCGTCGTTCATCAAGGACACCACCGACGTCGCGGGCATGCCGACCATGAAGGGCACCGACGCCTGGACCCCGACGCCGATCGCCCAGGACGGCAAGTTCACCGCCGTCTTCGGCACCCTTGGCTTCACCCTGCTCGGCAAGACCCGGCTCTCGGAATTCGGGTTCAGCTGCACCTGCGAACACCCCCGGCTCGGGCCGGTCCGCAACCCGTGGGACACCGACCGCACCGCGGGCGCGTCATCGTCGGGCGCCGGCGCGTTCGTCGCCGCCGGAGTCACCCCCATCGCGCACGCCAACGACGGCGGCGGCTCGATCCGCATCCCGGCGTCCTGCAACGGGCTGGTCGGCCTCAAACCCACCCGCGGTCGGCTGCCGGCGGAGAGCGAATACCGCCAGCTGCCGATCAACATCGTCGCCGACGGCGTGGTGACCCGCAGCGTCCGCGACACCGCCGCCTTCTACCGGGAGGCCGAGCGGGTGTGGCGGCACCCGAAACTGCCGCCGATCGGCGACATCACCGGGCCGGGGAAGCGTCGGCTGACCATCGGCGTCACCACCGAATCCCTCAGACGCGACAGCGCGTCCGGCGTGCGGGCCGCCACCGAAGAGACCGCCGCGCTGCTGGAGGAGCTCGGCCACCGGGTGGAATGGGTCAACCGGCCGCCCGCCCCGGAATCCTTCCCCGACGATTTCCTGCTGTACTGGGCGTTCTGCTCGATGGCGACGGTGCGCAGCGGCAAACGGCTGTTCGGGCCGTCGTTCGACAAGTCCAAACTGGACAACCTGACCATGGGCCTGGACCGGCACGCGGTCCGCAACCTGCACCGGTTGCCCGCCGCCATCGCCCGGCTGGCCGCCACCCGGCGCCGGATGGCGAAGTTCACCGGGCGCTTCGACGTGCTGCTCACTCCGACCGTCGCCGACGAGCCGCTGCCGGTGGGCGCCATCGACCCGATGGACGACTACCCGAACATCGTCGACAAGCTGGTCGACTGGGTGGCGTTCACCCCGTTGCACAATGTGACGGGGGACCCGGCGATCTCGCTGCCGCTGGCCCGTTCCGAGTCCGGGCTGCCGATCGGGATGATGTTCGCCGCGCCGCTCGGCTCCGACGCCACGCTGCTGGAACTGGCCTACGAGCTGGAGGACGCCCGGCCGTTCGCCCGTATCCAGGACTGAGTCGAGCCGCCGAGGAACTCGACCCGGCGACGAGCTCAGGCCTTTGAGCGAGGACTGAGTCGAGCCGCCGAGGAACTCGACCCAGCCGCGTCGCGCCGATTGCCGATGAGGCAGGATAAGAAGCGTCCGTCAGCCGAGAGCGAGGAGTCCGATGGGGGCCAGCGAGATCCGTCCGAAGTACTCGCGGGTGCTGCTCAAGCTCGGTGGCGAGATGTTCGGCGGCGGCGCGGTCGGACTTGATCCCGACGTGGTCGCCCAGGTCGCCCGGGAGATCGCCGATGTGGTCAACAGCGGCGTGCAGGTGGCCGTCGTCATCGGTGGCGGCAACTTCTTCCGCGGCGCCCAACTGCAGCAGCGCGGCATGGAACGCACCCGAAGCGACTACATGGGCATGCTCGGCACCGTGATGAACAGCCTGGCCCTGCAAGACTTCCTGCAGAAGGAAGGCATCGACACCCGGGTGCAGACCGCCATCACCATGGGCCAGGTCGCCGAGCCGTACCTGCCGCTGCGCGCCGCCCGGCACCTGGAGAAGGGCCGCGTGGTCATCTTCGGCGCAGGCATGGGGCTGCCGTACTTCTCCACCGACACCACCGCCGCCCAGCGGGCCCTGGAGATCGGCGCCGAGGTGGTGCTGATGGCCAAGGCCGTCGACGGCGTCTTCACCGACGACCCGCGAACCAACCCCGACGCGCAGATGCTGCCTGAGATCACCCACCGCGAGGTCATCGACCGCGGACTGAAGGTCGCCGACGCGACCGCGTTCAGCCTGTGCATGGACAATGGCGTGCCGATCCTGGTTTTCAACCTGCTCACGCCGGGCAATATCGCCCGCGCGGTGGCGGGTGAGAAGATCGGCACACTGGTCACCACCTCCGGCGCCCAGCGATAGAAAGTAGGACAGCTGTGATCGACGAGGCGCTCTTCGACGCCGAGGAGAAGATGGAAAAGGCCGTGGCGGTGGCCCGCGACGACCTGGCCTCCATTCGCACCGGCCGGGCCAACCCGGGCATGTTCTCCCGCGTCAACATCGACTACTACGGGGCGATCACCCCGATCACCCAGCTGGCCAGCATCAATGTGCCCGAGGCGCGGATGGTGGTGATCAAGCCTTACGAGGCCGGTCAGCTCCGCAATATCGAGGACGCAATCCGCCACTCCGATCTGGGGGTCAACCCCACCAACGACGGCTCGATCATCCGGGTGTCCATCCCGCAACTGACCGAGGAGCGCCGCCGGGACTTGGTCAAGCAGGCCAAGGCCAAGGGCGAGGACGCCAAGGTGTCCATCCGCGGGGTCCGGCGCAAGGCGATGGAAGAGCTGTCCCGGATCAAGAAGGACGGCGAAGCCGGCGAGGACGAGGTCAACCGCGCCGAAAAGGACCTGGAGAAATCCACGCACACCTACACTGCGCAGATCGACGAACTGGTCAAACATAAGGAAGCGGAGTTGCTGGAGGTCTAGCGCCTGCGGCAGTGCATCTCGTGTCATCAACTGAAACCACCCCGCCCGCGCCGAAGCAGTCGCGCGCCGGCCGCAACCTGCCCGCGGCCATCACCGTCGGCGTGCTGCTCGGCGGCCTGGTCATCGTCACCCTCGCCGTGCTGCCGATCTGGGTCTGGGTGGCGATCGTGGGGGTCGCGATCGCCGTCGCCACCCACGAGGTGTGCAGCCGGCTGGGTGAAGCCGGCTACTCCATCCCGCTGATCCCGCTGCTGGTCGGCGGCCAGGCGATGATCTGGCTGACCTGGTGGTTCGGCCCCACCGGCGCACTCGGCGGCTTCGCCGCGACGATGCTGGTCTGTCTGATCTGGCGGTTGCTGGCCCAGGGCCCCAACGCCGCCCCGCAGAACTATCTGCGTGACGTCGCGGTCACCATGCTGCTGGCCGCCTGGATCCCGCTGTGCGGCGCGTTCGCGGCGCTGCTGATCTACCCGGACAACGGCCGCGCGGCGCTGTTCACCATCATGCTCGCGGTGGTGTTCTCCGACATCGGCGGCTACACCGCCGGCGTGCTGTTCGGCAAACACCCGATGGTCCCGGCCATCAGCCCGAAGAAATCCTGGGAGGGTTTCACCGGCTCGCTGATCGCCGGAACCGGTATGGCGGTGTTCTCGGTGGTGTTCCTGATGGACCAGCAGTGGTGGATCGGCATCCCGCTGGGCATCTTCCTCGTCATCACCGGAACCCTCGGTGACCTGGTCGAATCCCAGTTCAAACGGGATCTCGGCATCAAGGACATGAGCACCCTGCTGCCCGGCCACGGTGGCCTGATGGACCGGATCGACTCGATCCTGCTGTCCATGGCCGCCGGCTGGCTGGTGCTCACCGTGCTCACCTGATTTCGCCGATCGGCCCCTGAGGCGGGATACTGGCGGCTTGACCGTGAAACTTCCCCTGGTATTCGACGCGCCGCGGCGGGCCATGCCCCCGCGGCATTTCGCCGACCTCGACGAAGCCGGCCGGATCGAGGCCGTCACCGCGCTCGGGCTGCCCGCGTTCCGGGCCAAGCAGCTGGCCAACCAGTACTACGGCCGGCTGACCGCCGATCCGGAGCTGATGACCGACCTGCCCGCCGCGGTCCGCGGCCAGGTCGGCGAGGCGCTGTTCCCGACGCTGCTCACGCCGCTGCGCCAGATCGAATGCGACTCCGGGGAAACCCGCAAGACGCTGTGGCGGGCCGGGGACGGCACCACCTTCGAGTCGGTGCTGATGCGCTACCCGGACCGCACCACGGTGTGCATCTCGTCACAGGCCGGCTGCGGAATGGCCTGCCCGTTCTGCGCGACGGGCCAGGGCGGCCTGACCCGCAACCTGTCGGCCGCGGAGATCCTGGAGCAGGTCCGCGACGCCGCCGCCACGTCCCGCGACCACGACGACCGGCTGTCCAACATCGTCTTCATGGGGATGGGGGAGCCGCTGGCCAACTACAACCGGGTGCTCTCGGTGGTGCGCCGGATCATCGCGCCGGCCCCGAACGGATTCGGCATCTCGGCGCGGTCGGTGACGGTGTCGACGGTGGGCCTTGCCCCGGCGATCCGCCGGTTGGCCGACGAGAAACTCGGGGTGACCCTGGCGCTGTCGCTGCACGCCCCCGACGACGAATTGCGCGACACCCTGGTGCCGGTCAACAACCGGTGGAAGGTGTCCGAGGCGCTGGACGCGGCCCGCTACTACGCCGATCAGACCGGGCGGCGGGTGTCGGTGGAGTACGCGTTGATCCGCGACGTCAACGACCAGCCGTGGCGGGCGGACCTGTTGGGCAAGAAGCTGCGCGCGGCGCTCGGGCCGCTGGTGCACGTGAACCTGATCCCGCTCAATCCCACCCCCGGCAGCAAGTGGGACGCCAGTCCCAAACCGGCCGAGCGGGAGTTCGTCCGCCGGATCCGGGAACAGGGCGTGACCTGCACGGTCCGCGACACCCGCGGGCAGGAGATCGCCGCCGCCTGCGGGCAACTCGCGGCCGAAACGGACTAGCCGGACGATTCGTCAAAGTGTGCACGAAAACGCACGGCCAAACGGCAATGCGCCCTCGGCACCCCCGATTTCGCGCACACTTTGACGCGGACGCGGAGCCGTCAACGAGCCCGCTGCGCAAAACCTCCGCAGGCTCCGGTTTCGCTTGCGACCCAGCGGCGTCTGATGCGCTGGGCCCGCTGCGCAAAACCTCCGCAGGCTCCGGTTTCGCTTGCGACCCAGCGGCTAGCGGATCCAGCCGCGGCTGCGGCCCACCCAGTCGCGGATCAGGACGACCGAGGCCAGGATCGCGAAGGCGATGACCCAGATGTCTTCCACGTGACCGTGGTGGTTGCCGTGGGTGAAGGCCACCAGCAGGATGATCGCGCACAGCCCGGCCAGGTGCCAGCTGCGGTAATTGATCTTGCTCCAGCCCCACTTCGCGGAGGGGACGTCGGCGGTGTCGACCTCGTCCAAACGCTGCACCTCGGTGCTGACCACGGCGTCTCCTCACAATCAGGGCTGATCCTTGCGGGCACATCATTCTGACACACCCGTCGCACACTCACGCCGCGGTATGACGGGCGGCCGCGAGACGGCACAATAGAACGGTGACTTCGCGCAAACGGGTGCTGGTGCTGGGCAGCACCGGGTCGATCGGCACCCAGGCCCTAGAGGTGATCGCGGCCAACCCGGACCGGTTCGAGTTGGTGGGCCTGGCCGCCGGGGGCGGCAACGCCGACCTGCTGGCCGCCCAGCGCGCCCGGACCGGCGTCGGCAACGTCGCGCTGGCCGACCCGGACGCCGCGGCGCGGATCGGCGACGTGTCGTTCGCCGGGCCTGAGGCCGCCACCCGACTGGTGCAGGAGACCGAGGCCGACGTGGTGCTCAACGCCTTGGTCGGCGCGCTCGGACTAGCGCCGACGCTGGCCGCGCTGCGCAGCGGCGCGCGGCTGGCGCTGGCCAACAAGGAATCCCTGGTCGCCGGCGGTCCGCTGGTGACCGCCGCGGCGGCGCCCGGGCAGATCGTCCCGGTGGACTCCGAGCACTCCGCGCTGGCCCAGTGCCTACGCGGCGGCCGCGCCGACGAGGTCGCCAAGCTGGTGCTGACCGCCTCCGGCGGCCCGTTCCGCGGCTGGGCGGCCGCCGACCTGCAGACCGTCACCCCCGAACAGGCCGGCGCGCACCCGACCTGGTCGATGGGCCCGATGAACACGCTGAACTCCGCGTCGCTGGTCAACAAGGGCCTCGAGCTCATCGAGACCCACCTGCTGTTCGGCGTCGACTACGACCGCATCGACGTGGTGGTGCACCCGCAGTCCATCGTGCACTCGATGGTCACCTTCACCGACGGGTCGACGCTGGCCCAGGCCAGCCCGCCGGATATGAAACTGCCCATCGCGTTGGCGCTGGGCTGGCCGGACCGGGTGCCCGGCGCCACCGCGGCGTGCGACTTCAGCACCGCCGCCAGCTGGGAATTCGAGCCGCTGGACAACACGGTCTTCCCGGCGGTGGACCTGGCCCGGGCCGCCGGGCGCGCCGGCGGCTGCCTGACCGCGGTGTACAACGCCGCCAACGAGGAGGCCGCCGAAGCGTTCCTGGCGGGGCGGATCAGCTTCCCGGCGATCGTGGAAACCGTCGCCGACGTGCTGGCGGCCGCCGACGCCTGGTCGGCCGCACCGGCTACCGTGGAGGATGTGCTCGACGCCCAGGATTGGGCGCGAGGGACCGCACAGAAGTTGCTCGCGACGCTGCCGGCGCCGCAACCTGGCGTCGCGCAGCCCGCGGCGCACCCACAGAGCGCCTCGGCGCAGGAGGTTCTGACCACCCGATGATGTTCGTTCTGGGCATCGTGCTGTTCGCCCTGGCCATCCTGGTCTCGGTGGCGCTGCACGAATGCGGCCACATGTGGGTCGCCCGCGCCACCGGTATGAAAGTGCGCCGCTATTTCGTCGGTTTCGGGCCCACGCTGTGGTCGACCAAGCGGCCCAACTCCCTCGGCGAGACCGAGTACGGCGTCAAGGCCATCCCGCTCGGCGGATTCTGCGACATCGCCGGCATGACCGCGGTCGACGAGATCGCGCCCGAGGACAAGCCGTACGCCATGTACCGGCAGAAGGTGTGGAAGCGCGTCGCGGTGCTGTTCGCCGGGCCGGCGATGAACTTCATCATCGGATTGGTGCTCATCTACGGCATCGCGCTGACCTGGGGCCTGCCGAACCTCAACCCGCCGAAGGCGGCGATCGTCGGGAGCACCACCTGCGTCTCCGACGAGGTGACCCGCGGCGAACTGGCCGAATGCGACGGGACCGGGCCCGCCGCGGCCGCCGGGATCGCCGAGGGCGACACCATCGTCAAGGTCGGCGACACCCCCGTCGGCGACTTCGACGAGCTGGTCGAGGCGGTCCGCGGCGCTCACGGCCCCACCGAGTTCGTCGTGCAGCGTCCCGACGGCGGCGGCGAGTACACCACCGTCGTGAATGTCACCGAGGCCAAACGCTGGACCAAGACCGGCGACGCCGAGCCTGCCCAGACCACCGTCGGCGCCATCGGCGTCGGCCCGGCGCGCGTCGAGCCGACGCAGTACAACGTGCTCACCGCGGTCCCGGGGACCCTGGTGTTCACCAAGGACATGACCGTCGAACTGGGCAAGGCGATGGCCAAGATCCCCACCAAGGTCGGCGCGCTGGCGCGCTCCATCGGCGGCGGGGAACGCGACCCAGAGACCCCGATCAGCGTGGTCGGCGCCACCATCATCGGTGGGGACACCGTCGACCAGGGCCTGTGGGTGCTGTTCTGGATGTTCCTGGCGCAGCTGAACTTCGTGCTCGGCGCGATCAACCTGGTGCCGCTGCTGCCGTTCGACGGCGGGCATATCGCGGTGGCCACCTACGAGAAGCTGCGCAATATGGTCCGCAAGGCCCGGGGGTTGCTGCCCGGCGGCCCGGTGGACTACATGAAACTGATGCCCGCGACGTATGTGGTGCTGGCATTGGTGGTCGGATACATGCTGTTGACCGTGACCGCGGACCTGGTCAACCCGATCAGGCTCTTCCAGTAGGGGCAGGCGATGAACATCGGTCTAGGGCTTCCGTCGGCGCCGCCGCCGGTGCTGGCCCCGCGGCGCAAGACCCGTCAGCTGATGGTCCGCGACGTCGGCGTCGGCAGCGACCACCCGATCTCGGTGCAGTCGATGTGCACCACCAAGACCCACGACGTGAACTCCACGCTGCAGCAGATCGCCCAGCTGACCGCGTCGGGCTGCGACATCGTCCGGGTGGCCTGCCCCCGGCAGGAGGACGCCGACGCGCTCGCCGAGATCGTGCGGCATTCGAACCTGCCGGTGATCGCCGACATCCACTTCCAGCCCAAGTACATCTTCGCCGCGATCGACGCCGGCTGCGCGGCCGTGCGGGTCAACCCCGGCAATATCAAGGAGTTCGACGGCCGGGTCGCCGAGGTCGCCAAGGCCGCCGGGGCGGCGCACGTCCCCATCCGGATCGGCGTCAACGCCGGATCGCTGGACAAGCGGTTCCTGGAGAAGTACGGCAAGGCCACCCCGGAGGCGCTGGTCGAATCCGCGCTCTGGGAGGCCTCGCTGTTCGAGGAGCACGGCTTCGGCGACATCAAGATCAGCGTCAAGCACAACGACCCGGTGGTGATGGTGGAGGCGTACCGGCAGTTGGCCGCGGCCTGCGACTACCCGCTGCACCTCGGGGTCACCGAGGCCGGACCGGCCTTCCAGGGCACCATCAAATCCGCCGTCGCGTTCGGCGCGCTGCTGGCCGAGGGCATCGGCGACACCATCCGGGTGTCGCTGTCCGCGCCGCCGGTCGAAGAGGTCAAGGTCGGCAACCAGATCCTGGAATCGCTGAACCTGCGCCCGCGCGGCCTGGAGATCGTGTCCTGCCCGTCCTGCGGCCGCGCCCAGGTCGACGTGTACACGCTGGCCAACCAGGTGACCGCCGGGCTGGAGGGCCTGGAGGTGCCGCTGCGGGTGGCGGTGATGGGATGCGTGGTGAACGGCCCCGGCGAGGCCCGGGAAGCCGACCTCGGGGTGGCCTCCGGAAACGGCAAGGGCCAGATTTTCGTCAAGGGCGAGGTCATCAAGACCGTGCCCGAGGCGCTGATCGTGGAGACGCTCATCGAGGAGGCGCTGCGGCTGGCCGAGGAGATGGGCCAGGCGGTCGACACCGGGGACGGCCCAAGCGCCAGCGGCACGCCGATCGTCACCGTAAGCTGAGGGGTGGCCTGCTGGGAGCTGGCCTAACGCCGTGGGGAAAGAAGTGCTGATGTCGGCGCCACCGTTCCATCGTCTCGTCGACGAGCGACGGGTGTCGGTGGTGCGCGACGCGGCCGCGGTCGCGCGGGTGTTCGCCGCCGACCCGGTGGCCTGCTGCATGGTCGCCGCCCGGGTGGCCGACCACGGCATCAGCCCGGCCGCCATCGGCGGGGAGCTGTGGACCCGCCGGCGCGTCGAGGAGTCGCTGTGCTTCTCCGGGCCCAACCTCATCCCGCTGCGCGGCGCGATCACCGATCTGCACGCCTTCGCCGACAAGGCGTCCTCCGCTCCGCGGCGCTGTTCCTCGGTGGTCGGCCCGGTGGACCTGGTGCTGCCGATGTGGCAGCGGCTGGCGCAGGTGTGGGGCCCGGCCCGGGATGTTCGGGACAATCAGCCGCTGCTGGCGCTGTCCGGCGAGCCCGCGTGCGCCCCGGACCCGCTGGTGCGCCGGGTCCGGATCGAGGAGCTCGACGCCTACCTGGTCGCGGCGGTGGACATGTTCATCGGCGAGGTCGGGGTGGACCCGCGGGCCGGCGACGGTGGCCGCGGTTATCGCCGCCGGGTCGCCGCGCTGATCGCCGCCGGCCGGGCCTGGGCGCGGTTCGAACGCGGCCAGGTGGTGTTCAAGGCCGAGGTGGGCGCGCAGTCGCCGACCGTCGGGCAGATCCAGGGCGTGTGGGTGCGCCCGGACCAGCGCGGCCACGGCCTGGGCAGCGCGGGCACGGCGACGCTGGCCGCGGCGATCGCCGCCGAGGGCCGGATTCCCAGCCTGTACGTCAACGATTTCAACACCGTGGCCCGCGCCGTCTACGACCGCGTCGGCTTCACCCAGGTCGGGGAGTTCGCCACCGTCCTGCTGGACTGAGCGGCTAGCCGAGCTCGATGGCCTCCAGCCGCGCGTAACTGGCCTCCATGCCGTCGACCATTCCGGTCGCCAGGATCTGCTCGCGCAGCTCGGCGTCGGGGTAGCTGATCAACAGCGTCAGCAGTGTCCCGCCGGCGACCGGGGTGAAGGTCAGCTCGTTGACGGTTTGCCAGCTGTTCGCGGCGTCCGGGTCCTCGGCGGTCGTCATCGCCTCGGTGGTCACCTCCCGCCACGGCCGTTCGGCGGCCAGCAACTCGCCGGTGAAACCGAACCCGGCGCCGCCGTCGACCGGGTCCCAGTGCCAGCGGTACCGCGCGCCGACCTCGGCGGCCGGTTCGCAGACCGTCAACGCCCAGCCGTCCGGGCCGATCATCCAGCGCTTCATCAGCTCCGGATCGTGGTGGGCGTGCCATAGCTGTTCCGGCGTCGCGGCGATGACCCGGCTGACCCGGGCCTGGGTGTCGCCGACCCGCTGCAGCTGGGTGCGCTGGTCGGCGGCGAAGCTGCTCAGGTCCGCGACAATGGCGTCGATCTGGCCCATCGCGGCGCGCATGCCCTCTTCCATACCCATTTCCTTGAGCTGCTCGAGGTCGGCCAGCGAACCGAACGTCGTGGTGGTCACCAGCCGGGCGCCGTCGGGGGTCTCGCTGAATTCGAAAATCATCCGGGTGGTGGGCATCTCGGTGTTCGGGGTCCCGTCGGCGTCGGCGAAGCCGTCGCGCACCTCGAAGGAGCGCGGCGCGTCGACGGCGACCCATTCCCAGTAGCCGGGGTAGGCGGCGCCGTCCGGCCCGACCATCCGGTAGTGGGTGCGGCCGCCCGGGTAGCCGTCGTGCCGCAGGAAGGTGGCGGGATACTCCGGCGGACCCCAGAATCGCTCTATCTGGCGCGGGTCCAGGTAGGCGTCCCAGAGCCGCTGGACGCCGACGGGGAAGTCGGCGATCACGGTGAGGGTGAGCGCGTCGGTGTCGGTGACGACCTCGGTGATGGGCATGGCGGGTGTCCTTTCTCGGGGTTGGGGGATTCAGTCCGGTGGTTCGGCGAGCAGTGCGTCGAGCCGCTCGATGCGGCCCCGCCACAGTTGCTCAAAATGGCCGAGCAGCTGCTGCGCGCGGCGGATCGCCTCGGGGTTGCCCTGCACGATGCGCTCCCGTCCGCGCGGGATCTTGATGACCAGGTCGGCCGCCTCGAGCACCGCGACGTGCTTCTGCACGGCGGCGAAGCTCATGTCGTAATCGCGAGCCAGTTCGGAGACCGATGCCTCGGCCACCAGCGTGCGGCGGACGATGTCGCGTCGGGTCGCGTCGGCCAGTGCCCGGAAGATCCGGTCCACCTGCTCGTCGGAAAGCTCATCTACAACCATTTGGTTGTACGTTACGCCGATGCGGCGTGGTGTCAAGGGGTGTGCGGCGCGGTGGCCGGGCACCCGTCGTTTTGCGTGTCCGGCGACCGCGTGTGAGTAACGCCAGGCCGGGATGCCTGGCCGCGAGTAACCACAGGGCGAAAATCCGCCCGAAAATCGCCCCACCGTCACTGGCGTCGTTCCGGCCCGGCCTGTGGTCACTGGCGTCGCTCGTGGACGCTTGCGGTCCGGCCTGTGGTCACCGGCGGCGCCCGTGGACCCTTCCGGCCCGGCCTGAGGTCACTGGCGTCGCCCGAGGTGGCGGTCACGGGCTGATTGCGGACCCATCTCGGTGTGGCGTCGGGCGGATCGCCCGCCCCACAACTAACATTCGTCACAATGGCAACGAAAGCATCATCCGTAACACGGGCCGGCGGGCTGCTCCTGGCCGTCGTGCTCACCGCGACGATGGCGCTGGCCGGCTGCACCCCCCGGCCCGACGGGCCCGAACCGGCCGCCAAGGCGTTCTTCGACGCGCTGTCCACCGGTGACACCACCACCGCCGCGGACCTCACCGACCGGCCCGACATCGCCCTGGAGGCGCTCAACGCGTCCTGGACCGGGCTGCAGGCCGACCGCCTGGAGGTCGCCACCACCGGCTCGCGCTTCACCGAGGACACCGGCTCGGTGAACTACACCTACACCTGGCATCTGCCCAAGAACCGCACCTGGACCTACGACGGACAGCTGAACATGGTCCGTGACGAAGCCGGTTGGCAGGTCCGCTGGTCAGGCACCGGACTGCACCCGAAGCTGGGGGAGAATCAGAGCCTGCAACTGCGCGCCGACGCGCCCCGACGCGCCTCGGTCAACGAGCTCGGCGGCAGCGATGTGCTGGTGCCCGGCTACCGGTACAGCTACCAGTTCGACGCCCGCCAGGCCGGCCTGGAACTGATGCCCAGCGCGCAGACCGCTGTCGACGTGCTGCGCCCCTTCGGCGGGCCGCCGGACGCCGCGCTGCTGGCCGAGCAGTCCAGCGCCTCGGACAAGCCGATGCTGCTGGCCACGCTGTCCCAGGACGACGTCGACAAGGTGGCCCCGGCGCTGGAGAACCGGCCCGGGATCATCAAGATCGCCATCCCGGAGTTGCTGGCGACCGACCCCGGTTTCGCCCCGGCGCTGATCAGCGAGGTCCGCAAGGCCGTCGTCGACGATCTCGACGGCGCGCCCGGCTGGCGCGTCGTCAGCGTCAACCAGTACGGCACCGACACCGATGTGCTGCACGAAGTCGCGCCAGCCCCGGCGCCGTCGGTGTCCATCACGCTGGACCGCGCCGTGCAGGACGCCGCCCAGAACGCCGTCAACGGCCAGGGCCTCAAGGCCATGATGGTGGTGATCCGGCCGTCGACCGGCGACGTTCTCGCGGTCGCCCAGAACGCGGCCGCCGACGTCGACGGGCCGACGGCCACCATGGGCCTGTACCCGCCCGGGTCGACGTTCAAGATCATCACCGCGGGCGCGGCGATGGACAACCAATTGGCCAGCCCCGACACCATGCTGGGCTGCCCCGCCGAAATCGAGATCGGCCACCGCCGGGTGCCCAACTACAACAAGTTCGACCTCGGCGTGGTGCCGATGAGCCGCGCGTTCGCCGACTCCTGCAACACCACGTTCGCCGAGCTGGCCTCCAAGATGACCCCGCGGGCGCTGAACCAGACCGCCGCCCGTTTCGGCCTCGGAGTGGATTACCAGATCGAGGGCCTGCCGACGGTCTCCGGATCGGTGCCGCCGACGGTCGATCTGGCCGAGATGGTCGAGGACGGCTTCGGCCAGGGCAAGGTGCTGGCCAGCCCGTTCGGCATGGCGCTGGCCGCGGCGACGGTGGCCGCCGGCCAGACCCCGGTGCCGCGGCTGATCATCGGCCACGACACCGTCGTCGACGGCCAGGCCTCTCCGGTCAGCCCGCAGATGCTCGACGGTCTGCGGTCGATGATGCGGATGGTGGTCACCGACGGCACCGCCAAGGACCTGCGCGACGCCGGCGATGTCCGCGGCAAGACCGGTGAGGCGGAGTTCGACGGCGGCTCACACGCCTGGTTCGCCGGCTACCGCGGCGATATGGCCTTCGCGTCACTGATCGTCGGCGGCGGAAGTTCGGAGTACGCGGTCCGGATGACCCGGCAGATGCTCGACAGCCTGCCCGGGGACTATCTCGCCTGAGTCACCAACCTCACATCGCCGCTGGTCAACGACCCCACGGTGGGCAAATGCGCCGGGCCCGCCGCGCAAAGCCTCCGTACCTCCGGCTTTGCTTGCGACCCGGCTAGGCTTACGGGCGATGACTTTCCCCGATGAACCTGACCGGATGCGGGTTTCCGACGCGGACCGCAACGGAACCCTGCGCCGGCTGCACAACGCCGTCGCGCTCGGGCTGATCGACATCGACGAGTTCGAGCAGCGTTCGGTTCAGGTCGCCACCGCCCGACTGCGTCCCGAACTGGACCTGCTGGTCGGCGACCTGCCGGGGCCCGGCGCGGTCGTCACCTCGGCCACCGACCGGCTGGAACTGCGCGGCGTGCTCGGATCGCTGCACCGCGAGGGGGAGTGGTCGGTGCCCACCAGCCTGGCGCTGTACCGCCGGATGGGCTCGGTCAGCCTGGACCTCACCCACGCCCGGTTCGCCGGGCCGATCGCGGTGATCGACCTCGACATGAAGTTCGGTTCGCTGGACCTGCGGCTGCCCGAGGCGGCCAGCGCGTCGCTCGACGACGTCGAGGTGATCGTCGGCAGCGCCCGCGACCACCGGCCCAATCCGCCCGCCGACGGTCGGCCGCACGTCATTCTCAGCGGCAAGGTGGTCTGCGGATCCGTTGACATCTGGGGCCCGCAGCGCACCTGGCGCGACCGGATCAAGCTGCGCCGCGGGCGCGGTTGACCACTCTCGTTCAGCCGGTGTGCCCGGCCATCGATCGATAGCCCTCCCACACGCTCGGATGGCTCGGGGCCCAGTTCGCCGCGGCCCGGAACCGCGCGTTGCTGACCCGCAGGGATCTCGTCAGCGATGTGACGCGGTCCCCGACAAGCGCCGCCAGCCGGCCCGGTCCGGTGACCCATGGTCGGACGCCCACCGCAGCCGCCATCGCCGCGCAGTTCTCCTTCTTGGTGACCGGCTGGTCGTCCACGACGTTGTAGACGTCCGGATCGCAGCGCAGGGCCGCGACGACGGCGCCCGCGGCGTCGGCCAGGTGGATCGAGGACATGTACCCGTCGGGCCGGCCCGGACGGAACCCGATGTGGCGGCGCGCCATCGCCATCAGCTGCTCGCTGTGCGCGGCCCCCGGTCCGTAGAACAACCCGAACCGCAAGGTCACGGCCTCGCCCCCGGACTCCGCGAACCGACGTGCGCTGGCCTCGGCCGCGTGGTTCCCGGCGGAGATCCGGTAGTGCTCGACCGGCCAGTTCTCATCGATCCACCCGGCGCCGCCATCGTGATAGAGCATCGCCACCGACTCCTGGACCACGCGTCCCACGCCCGCCGCGAGCGCGGCGTCGACCACGGCCGCCGAACCCTCGGTGCGGATCCGCTCGCAGTCCGCCCACGCCGAGTACAGCATGAAGCGCTCCGTCGGCGGCAGCGACGACGCCATGTTGACCACCGCGTCATGGCCGGCGAAGGCGGCGGTCAACGCGTCGCGGTCGAACAACGACACCAGAGCCGGCGTCGCTCCCTGCCCGCGCAGCAGCTGCGCTTTGTCCTCGGTGCGGGCCATGGCGGTGACTTCGTGGCCGGCGGCCACCAATGCGGGCACCGCGTGGCCGCCGATCGCTCCGGTGCCGCCGGTGACGAATACCCGCATGGCGTCAACCCTAAGTCGATTGGACGCGGCCCGTGACGACGCGGTTAACCTTTAGCCATGTCTGTGCGCGCCCCGCTTCGCCCCGGCCGGCTGTCCCCGACGCTGCCGGTGCCCAAGTCGATCGACCGTCCCGAGTACGCCTGGCGGGACAGCGTCAACGAGGGCAGCGAACCCTGGGTGCAGACGCCCGAGGTGATCGAGAAGATGCGGGTGGCCGGGCGGATCGCCGCGGGCGCGCTCGCCGAGGCCGGCAAGGCCGTCGCCCCCGGGGTCACCACCGACGCGCTGGACCGCATCGCGCACGAGTACATGATCGACCACGGCGCCTACCCGTCGACGCTGGGCTACAAGGGTTTCCCGAAGTCCTGCTGCACCTCGCTCAACGAGATCATCTGCCACGGCATCCCGGATTCGACGGTCATCGCCGACGGCGACATCGTCAATATCGACGTCACCGCCTACATCGACGGGGTGCACGGCGACACCAACGCCACCTTCTGCGCCGGGGACGTCAGCGAGGAGCACCGGCTGCTGGTTGAGCGCACCCACGAGGCCACCATGCGCGCCATCAAGGCGGTCAAACCCGGCCGCGCGCTGTCGGTGATCGGCCGGGTCATCGAGTCCTACGCGCACCGATTCGGCTACCACGTCGTCCGTGATTTCACCGGCCACGGCATCGGCACCACCTTCCACAACGGACTGGTGGTGCTGCACTACGACAAACCCGAGGTCGACACCATCATCGAGCCCGGCATGACGTTCACCATCGAGCCGATGATCAACCTCGGCTCGCTGGACTACGAGATCTGGGACGACGACTGGACCGTCGCCACCGTCGACGGCAAATGGACCGCGCAGTTCGAGCACACGCTGGTGGTGACCGACGACGGTGCGGAGATCCTGACGCTGGCGCCTTGAGCAGCTCGGGCGGCGCTCTGCTGATCGCCGGCACGACCTCCGACGCCGGCAAGTCCATGGTGGTCGCCGGGCTGTGCCGGCTGCTGGCCCGCCGCGGCGTGAAGGTGGCCCCGTTCAAAGCGCAGAACATGTCCAACAATTCCGCGGTCACCGTCGACGGCGGGGAGATCGGCCGCGCCCAGGCCATGCAGGCCCGCGCCGCCGGATTGGCGCCGCACACCCGGTTCAATCCGGTCCTGCTCAAACCGGGCAGTGACCGCCAGAGTCAATTGGTCGTCCGCGGCCGGGTGACCGGGACGGTGCGCGCCGGGGACTACATCGCCCACCGGGACGCGCTGTCGTCGGTGGTCGCCGAGGAACTGCGGAGTCTGCGCGACGAGTTCGACGCGGTGATCTGTGAGGGCGCGGGCTCGCCGGCCGAGATCAACCTGCGGGCCACCGACCTGGCGAATATGGGTCTGGCCCGCGCGCACCACCTGCCGGTGGTGATCGTCGGCGACATCGACCGCGGCGGTCTGCTGGCGCACCTGTTCGGCACCGTCGCGATCCTGGAGCCGAAAGACCAGGCGCTGATCGCCGGCTTCCTGGTGAACAAGTTCCGCGGCGACCCGCGCCTGCTGGCGCCCGGGCTGGACCGGCTGGCCGAGCTGACCGGTCGGCCCAGTTACGGGGTGCTGCCGTTTCACGACGGGCTGTGGATGGACACCGAGGACTCGGTGTCGGTGCTGGCCGGGCACGTCGTCGGGATCCCGACCGCACCGCGCGGCGACCAGTGGCTGCGGGTCGGCGCGATCCGGTTGCCCCGGATCTCGAACTCCACCGACATCGAGGCGCTGGCCGCCGAACCGGGGGTGGCGGTGCGCTGGGTCGACGATCCGGCCGGATTGGCCGGGCTGGACCTGGTGGTGATCCCGGGCAGTAAGGCGAGCGTCGCCGACCTGGACTGGCTGCGCGCCCGCGGCCTGGCTGCCGCGGTGGCCGAGCACGCCAGCGGCGGGGGCGCGGTGCTCGGGATCTGCGGCGGCTTCCAGATGCTGTGCCGCGGCATCGACGACCCGGTCGAGTCGGGCCGCGGCGCGGTGCCCGGGCTGGGGCTGCTGGACGCCGACATCGTCTTCGCCGTGGATAAGACGCTGGCCCTGCACACCGGCGCCGCGGCGACCGGCGGGCTGTCCGGCTATGAGATCCATCACGGCCTGCTCGCCCGCAGCGCGGCGGCGGACTGGGCCGGGATCGGACTGCGTGACGGCGCGATCCATGGCACGCACTGGCACGGGCTGCTGGACAACGACGATTTCCGCCGCGACTTCCTGACCGCGGTCGCGGCGAGCACCGGCCGCACCGGCTTCGTCGTCGCCGACGATGTCGACGTGCCCGCCCGGCGGGACGCCCAACTGGACCTGATGGCCGATCTGCTGGCTGCCCACGCCGACGTCGAGGCATTGCTGGCGCTGCTGCGCGACGGCCCGCCGACCCGGCCAACCGTGGTCGCGGGCCGCATCCGGTGAGCAGGTGCTTTCCGCCCGGCGCCGGTAACCTGTGGGCGTGAGAGTGCCCCGGCCGACCCGCGTGCGCCGCGCCGCGGTGCTGTTGGCGCTCGTTTCGATGCTGGTCAGCGGCTGCCACGTCGTCGCGGGCACCCCGACCTGGCCGGGGGCGAAGCTGTCCCAGGTGACGCTGACGGCGGCGGATTTCCCGGATGGGGTGCTGTTCCGCGATATCGAGGAAGACCCGGGCGCCCCGGATGGCACGGGTGAGGCCCCGACCATGATGACGCGGCCGGAAGGCTGCTCCAACGGGCTGACGAACGTCATCGCGTCCTCGGCCGAACGCGGTCCGGGCAGCGCCGCCAAGTACGAGGTGATCTACGACGGGGCCCGCATCGTGATGACGGTGCTGTCCTGGCCGCTGGATCTGGAGGCGCTGCAGGCCACCGCGCAGCGCTGCGAGCACTTCTTCGTGCTGTTCGACAACACCTCGCGCGGGATCCCGATGACCACCACCGCGCTGCCGAGCGAGCACGACAATGAGTTGCTCTACCAGCAGACCATGACCCTGGACGCGGTGGACGCGTCGGTGTACATGGGGTTCGCCAATATCGGGCAGATGAGCGTGTTCGGGGCGGCCTTCCCGCTGGAGGACACCACCGTCGAGGCGCGCGCCGACCTGCCGAACACTTTCCTGGACATCTTCGACCGGCAGACCGAACGGGTCCGGCAACTGTAGGTCCGGCAGAAATGACTCCGGCCCCGCACGGGCGGGGCCGGGATGGCTATTCGGTCACTTGCCGCAGCCGCAGTCCTTGCTGCCATCGCAGGAGCAGTTCGCCCCGCACTGACAGTTCTCGCACTTGCAGTTCGGATTGGTGCACGCTTCATTGCTCATATTGCAATATTACTATAAATCCGCGCCCGGCGGAACACTCTTCCCGAACTCCGACGCCGCGCGCCGGGCGCTCCGGGTGGACGTGGTGGCGGCCGAAGGTTTGCCACGGGATAATCTGAGTCCGATCAGTCCCGCCTCCTCCGGGGTGGGGACGCGCAACCGCGAAGGGCGAGCAGACCGGTGGCAGATACCGCAGAGACCAAGACCGATGTCGTACTGATCGGCGCGGGGATCATGAGCGCGACGCTGGGCGCCTTGCTGCGCCTGGTCGAGCCCGACTGGACCATCACGGTGATCGAGCGCCTCGACGGCGCGGCCGCCGAGAGCAGCGACCCGTGGAACAACGCCGGCACCGGGCACTCGGCGCTGTGCGAACTGAACTACACCCCGCAACAACCCGACGGCAGCATCGACATCACCAAGGCCATCACGGTCAACGAGCAGTTCCAGGTGTCCCGGCAGTTCTGGGCGCATTCGGTGCAGAACAACGTGCTGACCGACGTCCGCAGCTTCCTGAACCCGGTGCCGCACGTGTCCTTCGTGGCCGGCGCCGACCGGGTCGAGTACCTGCGCAAGCGGCGCGACGCGCTGGCGGCCAACCCGCTGTTCGCCACCACCGAGTTCATCAACGACGCCGACGAGTTCGCCCGCCGACTGCCCTATATGGCGACCGGGCGCGACTTCTCCGAGCCGGTCGGGCTGAACTGGACCACCGAGGGCACCGACATCGACTTCGGTTCGCTGACCAAGCAGTTGCTGAACTTCGGCGTGCGCAGCGGCACCTCGGTGCTATTCGGGCACGAGGTGCGCAATCTGAGCCGCGACGGCGACGGCTGGTCGGTGAAGGTCCGCAACCGCCGCACCCGCGCGACCCGCACCATCAACAGCCGGTTCGTATTCGTCGGCGCCGGCGGCGACGCGCTGCCGCTGCTGCAGAAGGCCGGCATCCCGGAGGCCAAGGGCTACGGCGGGTTCCCGGTCGGCGGGCAGTTCCTGCGCGCCTCCAACCCCGCGGTCACCTCGCAGCACCAGGCCAAGGTGTACGGCTTCCCGCCGCTGGGCGCGCCGCCGATGTCGGCCCCGCACCTGGACACCCGGATCATCAACGGCCAGCCGTGGCTGCTGTTCGGCCCGTTCGCGGGCTGGTCGCCGAAGTTCCTCAAGCACGGCAAATTCACCGACCTGCCGCTGTCGGTCAAGCCCAACAACCTCGGCTCGATGCTCGGGGTGGGCATGACCCAGATGGACCTGACCGCCTACCTGATCCGCCAACTCGCGCTGTCGGAGTCCGCCCGGGTCGACGCACTTCGCGAATTCGCCCCCAGCGCAGTCGATTCCGACTGGAACCTGATCGTCGCGGGACAGCGCGTGCAGGTCATCAAGCCCAAGGACAGCGGCTTCGGCGGCACCCTGGAATTCGGCACCGCCGTGCTGGCCTCGAACGACGGCACCATCGCCGGCTTGCTCGGCGCCTCGCCGGGCGCCTCCACCGCGGTGCCGGCCATGCTCGACGTGATGTCGCGCTGCTTCCCCAAGCACTACCGCCAGTGGCTGCCCCGGCTGACCGAGATGATCCCGTCGCTGGGCACCAAGCTCTCCGACGAACCGAAGCTGTTCGACGAGGTCTGGAACTGGACCCAGCAGACGCTGGGCCTGCAGGCGCCGGCCGTCGAGGGGGCCTGACCGCCCGGCATGAATCCGACGCTGCGCCGGGCCCGGGCCCAGGACCTCGACGCCGCCAGCCTCTATGAGCTGCTGAAACTGCGGGTGGAGGTGTTCGTCGTCGAGCAGGCCTGCCCCTATCCCGAACTCGACGGGCGCGACCTGCTGCCCGACACCCGGCACTACTGGCTGGAATCGGATGGGGTGATCGCCACGTTGCGGCTGATGGAGGAACACCCCGGCGGCGAGAAGGAGTTCCGGATCGGGCGGGTGTGCGTGCGCCGGGCCGACCGCGGCGGTGGCCACGCCGGCCGGCTGCTGCGCGCGGCGCTCGCCGAGGTGGGCCCCTATCCGTGCCGCATCAACGCTCAGACCTACCTGACCGAGCTCTACAGTCGGCACGGATTCGTCTCCGACGGGCCGGAGTTCAGCGAGGACGGCATCCCGCACACCCCGATGGTGCGCAATGGCTGACCGCGACGGCGGCGGTGACATCCCGCCATACCCGTTCAGCGCCATCGTCGGACACGACCGGTTGCTGCTGGCACTGCTGCTGTGCGCGATCCGGCCGGAGATCGGCGGGGTGCTGATCCGGGGTGAGAAGGGCACCGCGAAATCCACCGCGGTGCGCGGCCTGGGCGCGATCCTGGCCGACGTCGACGGCGGGCGGCTGGTCGAACTGCCGATCGGCGCCACCGAGGACCGGGTGATCGGCTCGCTGGACCTGCAGAAGGTGCTCGGCAAGGGCGAGCACGCGTTCTCCCCGGGCCTGCTGGCCACCGCGCACGGCGGCGTGCTCTACGTCGACGAGGTCAACCTGCTGCACGACCACCTGGTCGACATCCTGCTGGACGCCGCCGCGATGGGCCGGGTGCACGTCGAACGGGAGGGCGTCTCGCACTCCCACGAGGCCCGGTTCGTGCTGATCGGCACCATGAACCCGGAGGAAGGCGAACTGCGCCCGCAGCTGCTGGACCGCTTCGGGTTGACCGTGGAGGTGCGGGCCTCCCGCGACGTCGATGTGCGAACCCAGGTGATCGCCGCCCGGCTGGCCTACGAGGCCGACCCGCGCGGATTCGCCGCCCGGCACGCCGACGCCGACGCGGGGCTGGCCGCCCGGATCGCCGACGCCCGGGCCCGGGTTTCTCGGGTCAGCTTGCCGGACAAGGAGTTACGCCGCATCGCGGCGCTGTGCGCCAGCTTCGACGTGGACGGGATGCGCGCGGACCTGGTGGTCGCCCGCACCGCCGTCGCGCATGCCGCCTGGCGCGGCGCCGACGAGGTCGACGCCGCCGACATCCGGGTGGCGGCCGAACTGGCGCTGCCGCATCGTCGTCGCCGCGACCCGTTCGACGATCCCGGCTTGGATCCCGACGTCCTGGACCGGGCGCTGGCCGAATCCGATCCCGGGCCCGACGATCCCGGGCCCGACGACGATCCCGATCCGCCCGGCGGCGGCCAACCGGACGCCGATCCCGGCGCCCCGCAGCGCGACTCGCGGGAGTCCTCGGGCGAGGCCGCGGAATCGCCGGCGTCGGGGCCCGGCGCCCAGGACCGGCCGTCGGCGCAACCCGGGCCGACCTATCGCACCCGCGCGCTGCGGGTGCCCGGCGTGGGGGAGGGCGCCCCGGGGCGGCGCTCGACGGCGCGCAACCGGACCGGAGCGGTGATCGGCCCCGCCGAGCCGGGCGACGAAACCGCCTCCGGCATGCACCTTTTCGCCACCCTGCTCAAGGCCGCCGAGCGCGCCGCCGGACCCGGGCCGCTGCGGCCGGAGGTCGGCGACCTGCGCAGCGCCATCCGGGAGGGCCGGGAGGGCAACCTGGTCATCTTCTGCGTCGACGCGTCCGGCTCGATGGCCGCCCGCGACCGGATGGCCGCGGTCGGCGGCGCCGCGCTGTCGTTGCTGCGCGACGCCTACCAACGCCGGGACAAGGTCGCGGTGATCACCTTCCGCGGCGCCCGCGCCGACCTGCTGCTGCCGCCGACGTCCTCGGCGCACATCGCCGGCCGGCGGCTCGCCCGCTTCGACACCGGCGGCAAAACGCCGCTGGCGCAGGGCCTGCTGGCCGCCCGCGACCTGGTGGCCAGGGAGAAGGTGCGCGACCGCACCCGGCGCGCCCTGGTGGTGCTGCTGACCGACGGGCGGGCCACCGGCGGCCCGGACCCGCTCGGGCGGACCCGCGCCGCGGCGGCGATGCTGCGCGCCGAAGGCGCCGCCGCCGTCGTCGTCGACTGCGAGACCGGCTACGTCCGGCTCGGCCTGGCCGCGGAGCTGGCCGCCGAACTCGACGCCCCGGTGCTGCGGCTGGATCAGCTGCGCGCCGAGACGCTGACCGCCGCGGTCCGCGCAGCCTGAGCAGAAGTCGTCGGAGTAGAAGTCGTCTGAGTAGAAGGAGCACCGTCATGCCGCAGGGTCAGCCCCTTTCGGTGCCCGACGACGGGCTGAGCACCCGGGCCCGCCGGCGTCAGCCGGTGCTGGCCGTGCACACCGGGGCCGGGAAAGGCAAATCCACCGCCGCGTTCGGGATGGCGCTGCGGGCCTGGAACGCCGGCCTGCGGGTCGCGGTGTTCCAGTTCGTCAAGAGCGCCAAATGGAAGGTCGGCGAGGAGTCGGCGTTCGCCGCGCTGGGCCGCGCCCACGACGAGCACGGCGACGGCGGCGCCGTGGAGTGGCACAAGATGGGGTCGGGCTGGTCGTGGTCCCGCAAACAGGGCGCCGAAGCCGACCACGCCGCGGCGGCCGCCGAGGGCTGGGCCGAGATCTCCCGCCGGCTGGCCGCCGAGCAGCACGACTTCTACGTCCTCGACGAGTTCACCTACCCGCTGAAGTGGGGCTGGGTCGACATCGACGAGGTGGTGGCGACGCTGACCGCCCGGCCCGGCAGCCAGCACGTGGTGATCACCGGCCGCGACGCCCCGCCGGCGCTGATCGACGCCGCTGACCTGGTCACCGAGATGGTCAAGGTCAAACACCCGATGGACGCCGGCCGCAAAGGTCAGAAGGGCATCGAGTGGTGAAGAGGGTGAACACCGAGTGGTGACGCCCGGCGCGGTGGTCGTGGCCGCGCCGTCCTCCGGCGCCGGCAAGACCACGGTGGCGACCGGGTTGATGGCCGCGCTGCGCCGCGCGGGGCACTGCGTCGCCGGATTCAAGGTCGGCCCCGACTTCATCGACCCGGGCTATCACGGGCTGGCCACCGGCCGGCCGGGCCGCAACCTGGACCCGGTGCTGGTCGGGACCGAGTTGATCGCGCCGCTGTACGCCGCCGGGGCCGCGGGTGCGGACATCGCCGTCGTCGAGGGGGTGATGGGTCTGTTCGACGGCCGCATCCCGGCCGGCGACGCTCCCGGCCCGGCCATCCCGGACGGTTCCACCGCGCAGGTCGCCGGACTGATCGGCGCCCCGATCGTGCTGGTCGTCGACGCCCGCGGGCAGAGCCAGAGCCTCGCGGCGCTGCTGCACGGCTTCGCCGGGTTCGACGCGAGCGTCAGCCTGGCCGGGGTGATCCTCAACCAGGTCGGCTCGGCCCGCCACGAACAGGTGCTGCGCCAGGCCTGCGGGAGTGTCGGGCTGCCGGTGCTCGGCGCGCTGCCGCGCGCCGACGCGCTGTCGGTGCCGTCGCGGCACCTGGGCCTGGTGACCGCCGTCGAGCACGGCGCGGCGGCGTGGGCCGCCGTCGACGCGATGGCCGAACTGGTCGCCCAGCGCGTCGACCTGCCCGCGGTGGCGGCCATCGCCGCCCGCGCCGCCGGCGCGGTCAGCGCGCCGCCCTGGTCACCCGCTCAGCACATCGAGCCGGTCGCCGGCGCCCCGGTGGTCGCGGTCGCCGCCGGCGCCGCGTTCAGCTTCGGCTACGCCGAGCACACCGAACTGCTGTCCGCCGCCGGCGCGCAGGTCGTCGCGTTCGATCCGCTCACCGACGCGCTGCCGGCCGAGGCCGCGGCGCTGGTGCTGCCCGGCGGCTTCCCCGAGCAGCACCTCGGCGAGTTGTCGGCCAACGAGGCGCTGCGCGGCCAGATCCGCGGGTTCGCCGGCCCGATCCACGCCGAATGCGCCGGGCTGACCTACCTGATGGACGACCTCGACGGCGCCCCGATGTGCGGGGTGCTGGCCGGATCCGCGCGGTTCACCCGGCGGCTCACACTGGGCTACCGCGACGCCGTCGCCGTCGCCGACTCCTGCCTGCGCCGGGCCGGCGAGCGGGTCGTCGGCCACGAGTTCCACCGCACCGTCGTCGAATTCGCCGGCGAGGTGACACCGGCCTGGAAGTTCCGCGACGGCGCCGGGACGGTCATCGCCGACGGCGCGGTGCGCGGACCGATGTCCGCGGCCTACTTGCACACCCACCCGGCCGCGAGCCCGGCCGCGGTCCGCCGCTTCGTCGAGGCGGCCGATACGATTCCCCGGTGAGCAGCGATAACGCCTACCTGGTCGGATTGCGGCTGGCCGGCAAGAAGGTCGTGGTGGTCGGCGGCGGCAGCGTCGCGCAGCGCCGGCTCGGCCTGCTGGTCGCCAGCGGCGCCGACGTGCGCGTGGTGGCCCGATCGGCCACCCCCGCGGTGGAGGCGATGTCCGGTGTCACCGTCACCCTGCGCGACTACCGCGACGGGGATCTGGAGGGCGCCTGGTACGCCATCGCCGCCACCGACGACGCGGACGTCAACGCCGCCGTCGCGGCAGAGGCCGAGCGCCGGCGGATCTTCTGCGTGCGCTCCGACGTCGCGGTGGACGGATCGGCGGTCACCCCAGCCACCTTCGCCCACGCCGGGCTGGCGGTCGGCGTGCTGGCCGCCGGTGACCACCGTCGTTCGGCGGGCATCCGCACCGCGATCCGGGAGGCGCTGGCCGGCGGGCTCGTCACAGAACCCGAGGCCGGGGCCGACGAGAACCTGCGCGGCACGGTGGCGCTGGTCGGCGGCGGGCCCGGGGACCCGGAGCTGATCACCGTCCGCGGCCGGCGGCTGCTGTCGCGCGCCGACGTGGTGGTCGCCGACCGGCTGGCGCCGCCCGAACTGCTGTCGGAGTTGCCCGCGCACGTGGAGATCATCGACGCGGCCAAGATCCCCTACGGCCGGGCGATGGCGCAGGAGGCCATCAACGAGGTGCTCGTCGACCGGGCCCGCGCCGGCGCGTTCGTGGTGCGGCTCAAGGGTGGGGACCCGTTCGTGTTCGCGCGCGGCTATGAGGAGGTCCTGGCCCTGGCCGACGCCGGGATCCCGGTGAGCGTGGTGCCCGGGGTGACGAGCGCCATCGCGGTGCCGGCGCTGGCCGGGGCGCCGGTCACGCACCGCTCGGTGAATCACGAATTCACCGTCGTCAGCGGGCACTGCGCCCCCGGCGCGGCCGAATCGTTAGTCAATTGGGACGCGCTCGCGGCCATGACCGGGACCATCGTCCTGCTGATGGGCGTGGAGCGCATCGAGCTGTTCGCCCATGTGCTGATAAAGGGCGGACGACCTGCGCAAACACCGGTTCTGGTGGTGCAGCAGGGCAGCACTCCGGCGCAGCGCACGGTGCGGTCCTCGCTGGCGGAGGTGGCGGCCGTGGTGCGTGCCGAAGGGGTGCGCCCACCTGCGATTATCGTCATCGGCCCAGTTGTGGGCCTTGCCGACGAGATGGGATCAGGGCCACACTCCACAGGCTTAAACTCTTCTTAATATTACTGTAGGGTAGGTCGGCATGACGGCACTCAACGATGCGGAGCAGGCAATGCCGATCTCCCATTCCGGCCGCCGGGGTCAGGAAGATCAGGCCCCCGAGCAGACCGGTCAGCGCCCCGACTTCTCCTGGAAGTTCATCTCCGCGGTCGTCGCGATCGGCGGTATGCAGCTGCTGGCGACCATGGACAGCACCATCGCCATCGTCGCGCTGCCGAAGATCCAGGACGAACTGGGGCTGTCCGACGCCGGCCGCAGCTGGGTCATCACCGCCTACGTGCTGACCTTCGGCGGTCTGATGCTGCTCGGTGGGCGCCTCGGCGACACCATCGGCCGCAAGCGGACCTTCATCGTCGGCGTCGCGTTGTTCACCATCGCGTCCATCCTGTGTGGCGTCGCCTGGAACGAGGCCACTCTGGTCATCGCCCGGCTGTTGCAGGGCGTCGGCGCGGCCATCGCCTCACCGACCGGCCTGGCGCTGGTCGCCACCACCTTCCCCAAGGGGCCCGCGCGCAACGCCGCGACGGCGGTGTTCGCCGCGATGACCGGCATCGGCTCGGTGATGGGCCTGGTCGTCGGCGGCGCCCTGGTCGAGGTGAACTGGCGGTTCGCCTTCCTGATCAACGTGCCGATCGGCATCGCCATGATCTACATGGCCCGCAACTCGCTGACCGAGACCCAGCGCGAGCCGATGAAGCTGGACGCGGCCGGCGCGCTGCTGGCCACCTTGGCCTGCACCGCCGCGGTGTTCGGGTTCTCCAACGGCCCGGAGAACGGCTGGCTCACCTCGACCACCCTGATCTCCGGAGCCGCCGCCGTCGTGCTGTTCGGCGCGTTCTTCCTGGTGGAACGCCGGGCGGAGAACCCGGTGGTGCCGTTCACGCTGTTCCGCGACCGCAACCGGCTGGCCACCTTCACCGCCATCTTCCTGGCCGGCGGCGTGATGTTCACGCTGACCGTGCTGATCGGCCTGTACGTGCAGGACATCATGGGCTACTCGCCGCTGCGGGCGGGCATCGGCTTCATCCCGTTCGTGATCGCCCTGGGCGTCGGCCTGGGCGTCGCCTCCCAGCTGGTGAACTACTTCTCGCCGCGGGTGCTGGTGATCGGCGGCGGCGTGCTGGTGCTCGGCGCCATGATCTACGGCTCGACGCTGTACGCGACCATCCCGTACTTCCCGAACCTGGTCATCCCGATCACCGTCGGCGGCTTCGGCATCGGCCTGATCGTGGTCCCGCTGACGGTGTCGGCCATCGCCGGCGTCGGCTTCGACGAGATCGGCCCGGTGTCGGCCATCGCGCTGATGCTGCAGAGCCTCGGCGGCCCGGTCGTGCTGGCGGTCATCCAGGCCGTCATCACCTCCCGCACCCTGTACCTGGGCGGCACCACCGGCCCGGTCCGCGATATGAACGACGCGCAGTTGCACGCCCTGGACCAGGGCTACACCTACGGCCTGCTGTGGGTCGCCGCGGTGGCGATCCTGGTGGGCGCGGCGTCGCTGTTCATCCGCTACTCCGCCAAGGAAGTCGCGCACGCCCAGGAAGTCAAGGAAGCGTTCGACGCGGGCGACATCTGATCTTCACCTGGGAGCGTCGCAAGCCCCGTTCACAGCCAGCGCCGGTAATTTCTGCTGGTTGTGACGGGGCTTCGGCAATTCCTGGGTGACCAGCACCTCGATCACGGCTGGTTGCCCACCGTGGTCGAGGCGCTCGCCCTGCTCATCGCCCTCGTCTCGCTCTGGCGATTCGGCCGGCGCTGGCCGCGCTGGCTTCCGGTGGCCGCCGCGGTGGCCGGGATCGTCGTCGCGGGGTCGGTGGCGTGGTATCTGCACGACGAGGGCATCACCGGGGACCCGGCCCCGGCCCGGCTGTGGTGGTGGCTGGCCGTCGGCGGATTCTGGCTGGTCGTCGCGGCGCTGGGCTGGCGTTGGGCGGGCTGGCGGGCCGGGGTGCTGTCCTGCGCGACGGCGCTGCTGTGCGTGCTCAGCATCGGGCTGACGGTCAACGCCTGGGTCGGCTACTTCCCGACCGTGCACAGCGCCTGGGCGCAGCTGACCGTCGCGCCGCTGCCCGGCCAGACCGACCGGATGACCGTCACCGCCATGCAGCTGTCCGGCGAACGCCCCGAGCACGGTGTGGTGGTGCCGGTGACGACCACCGCCGAGATCTCCGGGTTCGGCCACCGCACCGAGCTGGTGTACCTGCCGCCGGCCTGGTTCGCGACCAACCCGCCGCCGGAGCTGCCGGTGGTGATGATGCTCGGCTCCCAACTCAACCTGCCCTCGGACTGGCTGCGCGCCGGCAATGCGTCGAACATCATCGAGAACTTCGCCACCGCCCACCGTGGGATGTCCCCGATCTTCGTCTTCCCGGACGCCACCGGGGCGTTCGACAACGACACCGAATGCGTCGACGGGCCCCGCGGCAACGCCTCGACCCACCTGACCGAGGAGGTGGTCCCGTTCGTCATCTCCGACTTCGGGGCCAGCGCCGACCCGCGGCAGTGGGGGATCGTCGGCTGGTCGATGGGCGGCACCTGTGCGGCGCACCTGGCCACCCGACGGCCGGACCTGTTCGGCTCGATCGTCGACATCGCCGGGGACCTGCGCCCCAACGCCGGCACCCCGGAACAGACCCTGGACCGGCTGTTCGGCGGTGATGAGGCGCGCCGGGCGCAATTCGACCCGGCCACCGTGATCCGCGCCCACGGCCGGTACGCCGACCTGGCGGCGGTGTTCGTGGTGCCCGGGGACCCGGCCCGCCGCCGCGACGCCCTGGACAACCCGGAGGGCCAGGACGTCGCCGCGGACACGCTGTGCCGGCTGGGAATGACGCACGGCATCGACTGCTCGGTGCAGGTCATTCCCGGCAAGCACGACTGGACGTTCGCAGGGGCGGGCTTCGACCGGGCGCTGCCCTGGTTGGCCGGCCGGCTCGGCACACCCGGGCTGCCCGAGGTGGCCCCGCCGGGGACGGCGCCGCAGCCGCAGGACACCCCGTCGGGGTGAGTAGGCTGATCCGTTGTGATCACCCGCATGTCGGAGCTGTTTCTGCGCACGCTCCGGGACGACCCCGCCGACGCCGAAGTTCCCAGCCACAAGCTGCTGATCCGGGCGGGCTACGTCCGGCCGATCGCCCCCGGGCTGTACAGCTGGCTGCCGCTGGGTCTGAAGGTGCTGCGCAAGATCGAGAACGTCGTGCGCGAGGAGATGGACGCCATCGGCGCGCAGGAGATCCTGTTCCCGGCGCTGCTGCCGCGCGAACCCTATGAGCAGACCAACCGCTGGACCGAGTACGGCGACAACCTGTTCCGGCTGGCCGACCGCCGCGGCAACGACATGCTGCTCGGCCCCACCCACGAGGAGCTGTTCGCGCTCACGGTGAAGGGGGAGTACAGCTCCTACAAGGATCTGCCGGTGATCCTGTACCAGGTGCAGACCAAGTACCGCGACGAGGCACGTCCGCGCGCGGGCATCCTGCGCGGCCGCGAGTTCATCATGAAGGACTCCTACTCCTTCGACCTCGACGACGCCGGCCTGGAGCGGTCCTATCTGGCGCACCGCGGCGCGTACCAGAAGATGTTCGACCGGCTCGGGCTGCGCTACGTGATCGTCTCGGCCACCTCCGGGGCGATGGGCGGCAGCGCGTCCGAGGAGTTCCTCGCCGAGAGCGAGGTCGGCGAGGACACCTTCGTGCGCTGCCTGGAGTCCGGGTACGCCGCCAACGTGGAGGCCGTGCAGACGCCCGCGCCGCCGGCGTTGGGCGACGAGGAGATCGCCGGCCTGCCGGAGGCCGTCGTGCACGACACCCCGGCCACCGAGACCATCGCCACCCTGGTGTCATGGGCCAACGACGCCGGCGTGTTCGGCGACCGGCAGGTCACCGCCGCCGACACCCTGAAGAATGTGCTGCTCAAGGTCCGCGCGCCGGGCGGTGACTGGGAGCTGCTGGCGATCGGGCTGCCCGGTGATCGGGAGGTGGACGCCAAGCGGCTGGAGGCGGCGCTGGAGCCGGCCGAGTTCGCCATGCTGGAGGCCGCCGACTTCGCCAAGCACCCGTTCCTGGTGAAGGGCTACATCGGCCCGAAGGCGCTGCGCGACAACGAGGTCCGCTACCTGCTGGATCCGCGGATCGTGGCCGGGACGGCCTGGATCACCGGCGCCGACGCGCCCGGGCGGCACGTGGTGGGCCTGGTCGCCGGCCGCGACTTCGTCGGCGACGGCGTCATCGACGTGGCCGAGGTCCGCGAGGGTGATCCGTCCCCGGACGGCGCCGGGACGCTGGTCAGCGCCCGCGGCATCGAGATCGGGCACATCTTCCAGCTGGGCCGCAAGTACACCGACACCTTCGGCGTGGACGTGCTGGGGGAGAACGGCAAGCCGGTGCGGCTGACCATGGGCTCCTACGGGGTCGGCGTGTCGCGGCTGGTCGCGGTGATCGCCGAGCAGTGCCACGACGAGCTGGGCCTGCGTTGGCCGTCGGTGGTGTCGCCCTTCGACGCGCACCTGGTGATCGCCAACAAGGACGCCGACGCCCGCGCCGGCGCGCTGGCGCTGGCCGACGAACTCGACGCCCGCGGCCTGGACGTGCTGCTGGACGACCGCACCTCCTCGCCGGGGGTGAAGTTCAAGGACGCCGAGCTGCTCGGGGTGCCGTGGATCGTGGTGGTGGGCCGCGGCTGGGCCGACGGCACGATGGAACTGCGTAACCGGTTCACCGGCGAGACCCGCCAGATCGCGGTGGGCGCGGGCGCGGCCGGGGAGATCGCCGCAGCGCTGGGATAGTCGAGCTCAGCCGCGGGCTGCGGCGGTCGATCGATGCTTGACCAGCCGGGGCAGCACGCCCTGGCTGGGGCTGAAGAGGTAGGCCAGCGCGAAGGCGACGCCGTTGACCAGCACCACCATCGCGCCGGTGGCGGTGTCCAGGTAGTAGCTCAGATACAGCCCGGTCAGCCCGCACACCGTCGCCAGGGCGGGCGCGATCAGCAGCATCCGGGAGAACCGGTTGGTCAGCAGGTACGCGGTGGCTCCCGGGGTGATCAACAGCGCCACCACCAGCACCACGCCGACGGCCTGCAGCGCGACCACCGCGGTCAGCGCCAGCAGCCCGAGCAGCGTCGCGCCCAGCACCCGCGGGTTCAGCCCGATCGCGTGCGCGTGGCTGGCGTCGAACGCGTACAGGGTGAAGTCGCGGCGCTTGACGATCAGCACCGTGAACACCAGCGCGCCGAGCACCGCGACCTGCGCCAGATCGGCGCGGGAGACCCCCAGCAGGTTGCCGAAGATGATGTGGTTCAAGTCGATCTGGCTGGGGGTGATCGAGATGAGCACCAGGCCGAGGGCGAACATGGTGGTGAACACCACGCCGATGGCGGCATCCTCCTTGGTGCGGCTGGTGTTGCGCACCAGCCCGATCAGCGCGACGGCGGCGAACCCGAAGATCACCGCGCCGACCGCGAACGGCGCCCCGGCGATATAGGCCAGCACCACCCCGGGCAGCACCGCGTGGCTGACCGCGTCGCCCATCAGCGACCAGCCGATCAGCACCAGCCAGCAGGACAGCGTCGCGCACACCACCGACGCGATCAGCGTGGTGGCCACCGCGCGGACCATGAACTCCATCCGCAGCGGCTCGACCAGGAACTCCCACAGCGCCGTCATCGGGCGCCCCGTCCGTCGTCGAGCACGTCGAGGCCGAACGCGCGGGCCAGATTCGCCGGCTGCAGCACGGTCGCCGGGTCGTCGTGCATCAGCACGGTGCGCATCAACAGCACCGCCTCGTCGGCGAGGTCCGGCAGCGCGTGCAGGTCGTGGGTGGACACCAGCACGCTGGCCCCGTCGTCGGCGAGGCGCCGCAACAGCCGGCTGATGGTGGCCTCGCTGCGCTTGTCGACCCCGGCGAACGGCTCGTCGAGCAGCAGCAGGTCCGCGCCTTGGGCGATGCAGCGGGCCAAAAACGCGCGCTTGCGCTGCCCGCCGGACAGCTGCCCGATCTGACGGTGCTGAAAGTCGGTCAGCTCGACCTGCTCGATGGCCTGGTCGACGGCGTCGCGGTCGGCGGCCCGGGGCCGCCGGGTGGGGCCCATGTGCCCGTAACGGCCGGTCATCACCACCTCGCGGACCGACACCGGGAACGCCCAGTCGACGTTCTCGCTCTGCGGCATATAGCCGACGGCGCCGCGCCGGCGCGCCGCGCGCGGGTCGCCGCCGTAGATGCGCACCGAGCCGCGATCCGGGCGCACCACGCCCATGATGGTCTTCAGCAGGGTGGACTTCCCGGAGCCGTTCATGCCGATCAGCCCGCACACCCGACCGCGGCCCAACTTCAGGCTGGCGTCGGACAGAGCCAGCACCGGTCCGTACCGGACGGTGACCGAATCCACTTGCAGCGCAGGGGTGTTCACGGCCGGTCGCCGCCGGTCAGTCCCGCCACGATGGTGTTGACGTCGTGGGTGATCAGATCCAGGTAGGTGGGCACGGGCCCGTCGTAGCCGGAGAGTGAGTCGACGTAGAGGGTGCCGCCGAACTGCGCGCCGGTCGCCTCGACCACACGCTGCATCGCGGCGTCGGAGACCGTCGATTCGCAGAACACCGCGGGCACGTCGTTGGCTTTGACGAAGTCGATGACGGCGGCGATCTGCTGCGGCTTGGCCTGCTGCTCGGCGTTGACCGGCCACAGGTACTGCTCGGTGAGCCCACCGTCGCGGGCCAGATAGGAGAACGCGCCCTCGCAGCTGACCAGGGCGCGCTGGTTCTCCGGGAGCGCGGCCAGCGCGGTGGTGAGGGTGTCGTTGACCTGCTGAAGCTTCCCGCGGTAGGCGG
The DNA here is from genome assembly GCF_025215495.1 of Mycolicibacterium brumae. Lineage (NCBI taxonomy): Bacteria > Bacillati > Actinomycetota > Actinomycetes > Mycobacteriales > Mycobacteriaceae > Mycobacterium > Mycolicibacterium brumae. The sequence goes on from NZ_CP104302.1 coordinate 1,203,007, forward strand.
CGGCGTTGGCGCGGTAGTCCGCCGCGCGGTCGGGGTCCAGCTCGGCGAACGCGTCGGCGATATTGTCGGCGTAGATCTGCGCGTTCAGCGGGGACATCCAGGCGTGCGGGTTCGGGTGCTCGCTGCCGGCGATCAGCAGCGGATCCACCCCGTCGCTGACCACCGCGTGCGGCACGTCGATGCCGTCGACGAACTTGTCGAACCAGGCCTCCAGGTTCAGGCCGTTGTCCAGGATCAGCGCCGCGCCGGCGGCCCGGCGGATGTCGCCGGGGGTCGGCTCGTAGCCGTGGATCTCCGCCCCCGGTTTGGTCAGCGACGCCACGTGCAGGTGGTCGCCGGCCACGTTGGCGGCGATGTCGGCCAGCACGGTGAACGTGGTCAGCACCGTCGGGCGTTCTTCGGCGTCGGTGTCCTCGGGGGCGCACGACGCCAGTGCCCCGGACACCGCGAGCGCGGCGATCGCGCAGGTCAGCCGCCGTCGCGTGCGTGCGAACATTTCTACCTCCGCCCCGTTGTTGGCCGCAGCGAATCAAAAGATTCGGTCGACCGAAAATAGTCCTCGGGAGGCGCTTCGGGCAACTCAGCGCTGCGCCGAGAGTGGCGGATAGGGCAGGTCCGTGCTCAGGTCCGGATCCACCCGCACCGGCTGGCCCAGGTAGGGAAAGGCGCGCTGCGCGCAGGCCGGTCGTTGGCAGATCTTGCAGCCCGCGCCGATCGGAACCCGGGCCTCGGCGTCGGTCAGATCCACTCCGGCCGCGTACACCAGTCGCTCGGCGTGCGCGACATCGCAGCCCAGACCGATCGCGAAACTCTTCTGCGGCCCCAGGTAGCGGCTGGGCTCGGTGGTGGTGCTGCGCGCGATCCAGAAATAGCTGCGCTCGTCGGGCATCTGGGCCACCTGGGTGAGGAACGCCCCCGGCTGGGCGAACGCGCGGTGCACCACCCACAGCGGGCAGTTGCCGCCCACCCGGGAGAAATGGAATGCGGTGGCGGACTGCCGCTTCGAGATGTTCCCGGCGCTGTCGGTGCGGACGAAGATGAACGGCACCCCGCGGGCGTCCGGACGCTGCAGGGTGGACAGCCGGTGGCAGATGGTCTCGAAGCCCACCTGGAAGCGGCGCGCCAGCGCGTCGATGTCGTAGCGCAGCGTCTCGGCGGCGTCCAGGAACTGGCGGTACGGCAGCAGCAGCGCGCCGGCGAAGTAGTTGGCCAGGCCGATCCGGGCCACCCCGCGGGCATCGGGGCTGAGCTGGTCGTCGCCGGCCAGGATCGCGGTGATCAGCTCGTCGTAGGCCAGCAACGCGATCTGGGTGGCCAGTTGGAAGGCGCGCTGGCCGGGCTGCAGCCAGCGGGCCAGCCGAACCGTGCGGCTCTGCGGGTCGAACACCCGCTTGGCATTGGGCGGCAAGGTGTCATCGAGGGCGGCGCGGATGCCGAATTGGTCATCGAGCAGCTCCACCAGCCGGGTGTCCAACTCGCCGACCTGCATCCGGTGCTCGGTGAACAGCGACTCCGCGGCCAGGTCCAGCTCGCCGATGTAGTTCTTCCGGTCGTAAAAGAAGTCCCGGACCTCCTCGAACGGCATGGGTTGCGAGCCGTCGGGGACGTGGCCGTGCGCCGCGCCGTGCAACGCCTCGAGCTCGGCGTTGGCGTCGTGCAGCCGTCGGTGCAGGCTCACCAGGGCCTGGCCCACCTCCGGCATCCGGGCCACCAGCTCCTCGATCTGGCCGGATGTCACCGCCGGGGCGTCGAGCACATCGCGCAGGTCGGCGACCAGCCGGGCGTCGGAGTCCGGGGCGAAATAGCCGGCCGGCAGGCCGAAGCGCTCGCTGAGCGAGAGCAGCACCGGCACGGTGATCGGGCGCTGGTCGTTCTCCAGCTGATTGACGTAGCTGGTGGAGAGATTCAGCGCGTGCGCCAGAGCGACCTGGGTCAGCCCCTGTTCCTCGCGCAGGCGCCGCAGCCGGGCGCCGGCGAATGTCTTCGCCACAATCCGCACCTTACGCCCGGATGCTTACGCAAGGTTCGCAAACACTGGCGGAAATGGACACAAAAATACGCATTTACCGGGGGTTTCGGTTGATCTGAGCGCTGCGTACGGTGCGAATTATGCAGATCCACGACGTTCGCACCCGCCGGAGTGCCGAAGACTTCCCGCAGCAAGACCACCTCGCCGCCAAGATCGCCCGGGTCGCCGCCGACCCCGTCGCCGTGCCCGAGGACACCGCCGAGATGGTGCTCAACCGGATCATCGACAACGCGTCGGTGTCGGCCGCCTCGGTGATCCGCCGGCCGGTCACCGTCGCCCGGGTGCAAGCCCAGGCGCACCCGGCGTCCGGGACCGGCAACGGAGCGAAGGTGTTCGGCGTGGCCGGGGCCTCCTCGCCGGAGTGGGCCGCCTGGGCCAACGGCGTCGCCGTGCGCGAACTGGACTTCCACGACACCTTCCTGGCCGCCGAATACTCCCACCCGGGCGACAACATCCCCCCGCTGGTGGCCGTGGCCCAGCACCTCGGCGTCGGCGGCGTCGACCTGATCCGCGGACTGGCCACCGCCTATGAGATCCAGATCGACCTGGTCAAGGGCATCTGCCTACACAAGCACAAGATCGACCACGTCGCCCACCTTGGCGCGTCGGCAGCCGCCGGCATCGGAACCATGCTGGGCCTCGACGAGCAGACCATTTACGACGCCATCGGGCAGGCGATGCACCTGACGACGGCCACCCGGCAATCCCGCAAGGGCCTGATCTCCAGCTGGAAGGCCTACGCCCCGGCGTACGCCGGAAAGGTCGCCATCGAGGCCGTTGACCGCGCCATGCGCGGGGAGGGCTCCCCGGCCCCCATCTGGGAGGGCGAGGACGGCGTCATCGCCTGGCTGCTGGAAGGCCCCGAGCACACCTACCAGGTGCCGCTGCCCGCCCCCGGCGAGCCCAAGCGCGCCATCCTGGACAGCTACACCAAGGAGCACTCCGCGGAGTACCAGAGCCAGGCGCCGATCGACCTGGCCCGCCGGATGCGCGAACGCGTCGGCGACACCGGCGAGATCGAGTCCATTGTGCTGCACACCAGCAACCACACCCACGTCGTCATCGGCACAGGCTCGGGTGACCCGCAGAAGTTCGATCCGGACGCGTCGCGGGAGACGCTGGACCACTCGGTGCCCTACATCTTCGCCGTCGCCCTGCAGGACGGCGCCTGGCATCACGAGCGGTCCTACGCTCCGGGGCGGGCGCACCGCCCCGACACCGTCGAGCTGTGGCGCAAGATCTCCACCGTCGAGGACCCGGAGTGGACTCGTCGCTACCACAGCCTGGACCCGGCCGAGAAGGCGTTCGGCGCCCGCGCGGTGATCACCCTGAAAAGCGGCGAGGTCATCACCGACGAACTCGCTGTCGCCGACGCGCACCCCCTCGGCGCGCGGCCCTTCGCCCGCCCGCAGTACGTCAACAAGTTTTTGGAACTCTCCGACGGCGTCGTCGACGGCGATGAGCAGCAACGATTCCTGGCCGCGGTCGACGGTCTGGCCTCGGCCGCGAACGCCGACGGGCTCAACGTGCTGGTGCGCCCCGAGGTGCTGGACAAGGCCCCGACCATCCCCGCCGGTATCTTCTGATGAGCGGCCTGTTGGGCGCGTCCGCGTCGGCGGCGGACAAGCGCCGCGCGTTCCGCGCGGGACTGGAATCCGGTGCGTTGCAACGCATGCCGGGCGCCTTCTCGCCGCTGGTCGCCAAGCTGGTCGCCCAACTCGGTTTCGACGGGGTGTACGTCTCCGGCGCGGTGCTCTCCGCCGACATCGGCCTGCCCGACATCGGCCTGACCACGCTCACCGAGGTCGCCGGCCGGGGCGCGCAGATCGCCGCCGCCACCGACCTGCCGACCTTCATCGACGCCGACACCGGATTCGGTGAGCCGATGAGCGCCGCGCGCACCATCACCGTCCTGGAGGACGCCGGACTGGCGGGCGCCCACCTGGAGGACCAGGTCAACCCCAAGCGCTGCGGGCACCTGGACGGCAAGGCCGTGGTGCCGGTGGAGGAGATGCTCAAACGCATCCGCGCCGCCGTCGCCGCGCGCCGCGATCCGAACTTCGTCATCTGCGCCCGCACCGACGCCGCCGGCATCGAAGGGATCCCCGCGGCGATCGACCGGGCCAAGGCCTACGCCGACGCCGGCGCTGACCTGATCTTCACCGAGGCGCTGCACACCCCGGCCGACTTCGCGCAGTTCCGGGCCGCGGTGGACACCCCGCTGCTGGCGAACATGACCGAATTCGGCAAATCCGAACTGCTCACCGCCGGTCAACTCTCCGACCTCGGCTACAACGTCGTCATCTACCCGGTGACCACCCTGCGGCTGGCGATGTTCGCCGTCGAGCAGGGCTTGCGCGAAATCGCTTCCACCGGAACGCAATCCGGACTGCTGGATCAGATGCAGCACCGCAGTCGGCTCTACGAGCTGCTGCGTTACGCCGATTACAACGAATTCGACAGCGACATCTACAACTTCGCACTGCAGGGAGCACAGCGATGACCGTCACCGACGACACCCCCAAGATCTACAAGGGCCTGGCCGGTGTGGTGGTGGACACCACCGCCATCTCCAAGGTGGTGCCGGAGACCAACACCCTGACCTACCGCGGTTACCCGGTGCAGGACCTGGCCGCGCACTGCAGTTTCGAGCAGGTCGCCTACCTGCTCTGGCACGGTGAGCTGCCGACCGAGAAGCAGCTGACCGAATTCTGCCAGCAGGAGCGCGCCTCGCGGCGCATCGACCGCTCCATGCAGGCGCTGCTGGCCAAGCTGCCCGAGACCTGCCACCCGATGGACGTGGTGCGCACCGCCATCAGCTACCTGGGCGCCGAGGACTCCGAGGAGGACGATCCCAGCCCGCGAGCCAACCTGGCCAAGTCGATCCGGATGTTCGCGGTGCTGCCGACCATCGTCGCCGCCGATATGCGCCGCCGGCGCGGGCTGGACCCGATCCCGCCGCGCAGCCACTTCGGTTACGCGGAGAACTTCCTGCACATGTGCTTCGGCGAGGCGCCCGAACCGGAGATCGTCAAGGCCTTCGAGGCCTCGATGACGCTCTACGCCGAGCACAGCTTCAACGCTTCCACCTTCGCCGCCCGGGTGGTGACCTCCACCCGGTCCGACATCTACAGTGCCGTCACCGCCGCCATCGGCGCGCTGAAAGGTTCGCTGCACGGCGGGGCGAACGAAGCCGTCATGCACGACATGCTGGAGATCGGGACGCCCGAGCGTGCCGCGGAGTGGTTGCACGGCAAGCTTTCTCGCAAGGAGAAGGTGATGGGCTTCGGGCACCGGGTGTACCGCAACGGCGACTCCCGGGTGCCCACCATGAAGGAATCGCTGCTGCGTGTGGCCGCCGTGCGTGACGGGCAGAACTGGGTCGACATCTACGAGGTGCTGGAGAGCGCCATGTACGCGGCCACCAAGATCAAGCCCAACCTGGACTTCCCGACCGGGCCCGCCTACTACCTGATGGGCTTCGACATCGGCAGCTTCACCCCGATCTTCGTGATGAGCAGGATCACCGGATGGACCGCGCACATCATGGAGCAGACCGCGGCCAATGCGTTGATCCGCCCGCTGAGCGAATACGCCGGCCCGCCGCAGCGCGCCCTGGGATAGTGGGGTCCATGTTCTCCAAGGTGCTGGTCGCCAACCGCGGTGAGATCGCTATCCGCGCGTTCCGGGCGGCGTTCGAGCAGGGTGTGTCCACGGTCGCGGTGTATCCGTTCGAGGACCGCAACTCCGTGCACCGCTCCAAGGCCGACGAGTCGTACCAGATCGGCGAGGAGGGCCACCCGGTCCGGGCGTATCTGAACGTCGAGGAGATCGTGGCCACCGCCGTCGCCGCGGGCGCCGACGCGGTATACCCCGGGTACGGATTCCTGTCGGAGAACCCGCAGTTGGCGGCGGCCTGCGCCGACGCCGGCATCACCTTCGTCGGGCCGTCGGCCGAACTGCTGGAACTGACCGGCAACAAGGCTCGCGCCATCGCCGCCGCCCGGGAGGCCGGGCTGCCGGTGCTGCGCTCCTGTGCGCCGTCGGCCGATGTGCCGACGCTGTTGGACGCCGCGCAGGAGGTGGGCCTCCCGCTGTTCGTCAAGGCGGTGGCCGGTGGCGGTGGGCGCGGTATGCGACGGGTCGCCGACCCGGAGGACCTCGCCGACGCCATTGAGGCGGCCAGCCGGGAGGCAGAATCGGCGTTCGGGGATCCGACGGTGTTCCTGGAACAGGCGGTGCTGAACCCGCGCCACATCGAGGTGCAGATCCTCGCCGACACCCAGGGCAACGTCATCCATCTGTTCGAACGGGACTGCAGCGTGCAGCGCCGGCACCAGAAGGTCATCGAACTCGCCCCCGCCCCGAACCTGGATCCCGCGCTGCGGGAACGGATTTGCGCCGACGCGGTCGCCTTCGCCCGGCACATCGGCTACACCTGCGCCGGCACGGTGGAATTCCTGCTCGACGAACGCGGCGAGCATGTGTTCATTGAGATGAACCCGCGCATCCAGGTGGAGCACACCGTGACCGAGGAGGTCACCGACGTCGACCTGGTGTCCTCGCAGCTGCGGATCGCCGCCGGGGAATCCCTCGACGACCTCGGCCTGAGCCAGGACGCCGTGACGCTGCGCGGCGCGGCGATGCAGTGCCGGATCACCACCGAGGACCCGGGCAACGGGTTCCGTCCCGACACCGGTCGCATCACCGGCTACCGCAGCCCCGGCGGCGCCGGCATCCGGCTGGACGGCGGGGCCAACCTGGGTGCCGAGGTCGGCGCGCACTTCGACTCCATGCTGGTGAAATTGACCTGCCGCGGAAGGGATTTCGCCACCGCGGTGCGCCGGGCCCGCCGCGCGCTGGCCGAGTTCCGGATCCGCGGGGTGTCCACCAATATCGGCTTCCTGCAGGCCGTGGTGGAGGACCCGGATTTTCTGGCCGGGCGGGTGACGACGTCGTTCATCGATGAGCGCCCGCAGTTGCTGACCGCGCGGACCAGCGCCGACCGCGGCACCAAGATCCTCAACTACCTCGCCGACATCACCGTCAACAAGCCGCACGGCTCCCAACCGTCCAAGGTGTACCCGCGCGACAAGCTGCCCGAGCTGGACCTCGACGCCAAACCGCCGTCGGGTTCCAAACAGCGGCTCGACGAGCTGGGGCCCGAGGGGTTCGCGTTGTGGCTGCGCGACTCCCCGGGGGTGAAGGTCACCGACACCACCTTCCGCGACGCCCACCAATCCCTGCTGGCCACCCGGATCCGGACCAGCGGTCTGGTGCGGGCCGCTCCGCACGTGGCGCGGCTGACCCCGGAACTGCTGTCGGTGGAATGCTGGGGCGGCGCGACTTACGATGTGGCCCTTCGCTTTCTGAAACAGGACCCGTGGGAGCGGCTGGCCTCGCTGCGGGAGGCGATGCCCAATATCTGCCTGCAGATGCTGCTGCGCGGCCGCAACACCGTCGGCTACACGCCGTACCCGGTGGCAGTCACCGACGCGTTCGTCGACGAGGCCGCCCGCACCGGAGTGGACATCTTCCGGATCTTCGACGCGTTGAACAATGTGGAGTCGATGCGGCCCGCGATCGACGCCGTCCGGGCCACCGGCACGACGGTCGCCGAGGTCGCCATGTCCTACACCGGTGACCTGTCCGATCCGAACGAGTCGCTGTACACCCTGGACTATTACCTGCGGCTGGCCGAACAGATCGTGGACGCCGGCGCGCACGTGCTGGCGATCAAGGACATGGCCGGTCTGTTGCGCCCGCCCGCGGCGGCGACGCTGGTCTCGGCACTGCGGTCCCGTTTCGATCTGCCGGTGCACGTGCACACCCACGACACCCCCGGCGGCCAATTGGCCAGCTACATGGCGGCCTGGCAGGCCGGCGCCAGCGCCGTCGACGGGGCCGCCGCGCCGCTGGCCGGCACCACCAGCCAACCCGCGCTGAGCTCCATCGTCGCCGCGGCCGCGCACACCGAGTACGACACCGGCCTGGACCTGGCCGCGGTGTGCTCGATGGAGCCGTACTGGGAGGCCGTGCGGCGGGTGTACGCGCCGTTCGAGGCGGGACTGCCGTCGCCGACCGGTCGGGTGTACACCCACGAGATCCCCGGTGGGCAGCTATCGAACCTGCGGGTGCAGGCCGTCGCGCTGGGTTTGGGCGACCGGTTCGAGGACATCGAGAACGCCTACGCGGGCGCCGACCGCATCCTCGGGCACCTGGTCAAGGTCACCCCGTCGTCGAAGGTGGTCGGCGATCTGGCGCTGGCGCTGGTCGGGGCGGGCGCGACTGCCGAAGAGTTCGCCGCTGACCCGGGCCGATACGACATCCCGGATTCGGTGGTCGGTTTCTTCCGCGGTGAACTCGGCGACCCGCCCGGCGGGTGGCCCGAACCGCTGCGCACCACGGTGCTCGAAGGCCGCGGGCCCGGCCGCGCCGAACAGCAGCTCACCGACGACGACCTGCAGCGCCTCAGCCACCCCGGACTCGCCCGGCAGTCCCGGCTCAACACCCTGTTGTTCCCGGGTCCCACCGCCGAATTCGAGGCGCACCGTGAGGAATTCGGCGACACCACCCAACTGTCGGCCAACCAGTTCTTCTACGGCCTGCGTCAGGGCGAGGAGCACCGGGTCCGCATCGGCAAGGGCGTGGAGCTGCTGATCGGGTTGCAGGCCATCTCCGAACCCGACGAGCGCGGCATGCGCACGGTGATGTGCGTGCTCAACGGCCAACTGCGCCCGATCACGGTCCGGGACCGCTCCATCGCCGCCGATGTGCCCGCCGCGGAGAAGGCCGACAAGTCCAACCCGGACCACCTCGCCGCGCCGTTCTCCGGGACGGTGGCGCTGGCGGTGGCCGAGGGCGACACCGTCGAAGCCGGGCAGACCGTGGCGACGATCGAGGCCATGAAGATGGAGGCCAATATCACCGCGCCCAAGGCCGGCACGATCATCCGCGCCGCAGTCACCGCGACCGCGGCGGCCGTCGAGGGTGGGGACCTGCTCCTGGTGATCAAGTAGGCCGGGTGTTCAGCCTGCCCCGTCGGTTCGGGAACGCCGACGTCACCGGAGCTGCTCTGTGCGGGTGGGCGCCCTTCCGGTGTTGACGGTCGCCCGGTCCATCATGTCTGGGGTTGCCCCCGTTCGGTAGACACCGGTTAAGCGGCTTGCTCCGCTTGGTTGATCATCAATGTCTCGAAATCCACTGGACTGAGATACCCGAGTGAACTATGGAGCCGACGCCAATTGTACACGTTCTCAATCCAATTCGCTACCGCGTGAATAGCTTCAGCGTGCGTGGCGAAATGCCATCGGTGATAAAACTCCGATTTCAATGTCGACCAGAAACTCTCCTGCTGCGCATTGTCCCAACACACCCCGGTTCGCCCGACGGACTGACGCACATTCAATTCCTCGGCCACGGAGAACATCTGCGCCGAGGTGTACTGGCACCCGCGATCCGCATGGAAAATCACTCGCTCCATCGGTCCCGTCGCCGGGTCCCGGAACAGGTGCGCCCGGCGCAGCGCGGCCTCCACCACGTCGGTGTGCAAGGTTTCGGCGAACGCGTATCCCAGTACCCGACGCGAGCAACCGTCACGGACCGCACACAGGTACAACCAGCCCTCGTCGGTACCCAGGTAGGTGATGTCAGAGGTCCACACCTTGTTCAACGCGCCCTGGTCGAAACGCCGGCCCACCAGATCCGGCAACGTGTGCGCCCGATCATCAACGATCGTGGTCGGCGGGCGCCATGTGCGCGGGCTGATTCCCTCAATTCCATTGTCCACCATGATCTTCGCCACTGTCTTACGAGACACGGTTTCGCCCTGCCGGCGCAGCGTCGCAAGGATCCGCGGAGCGCCGTCGACCCCGTCGGATTCCTCATGGGCAGCCTTGACCGCCACGGTGAGCTCGGCGCGCCGCTGCGCGCGCGGGCCGGGCCCGGCGTCGCGGGCTTTGACCCACTTGTAGTAACCCGAGCGAGAGACCCCCAGCAGTCGAGCGCACCGGCTGACACCGAACATGGCCTTCTCCGCGTCGATCAGTGCGAACGCCTCGGCGGGTTCGGACCGGTCTCCTTCGCGAAGAAGGCTGCGGCTTTTTTTAGAAACTCCCGATCCATTCGCAATTCAGAAACCTCCACCCGCAGGCGCTCCAACTCAGCGCGCTCATCAGCGTCCAAGGCTTCCGGTGCCGAATCCATCTGTGCGCGCTCAATACCCACCCAGCGGCCCAGCAACGCCTCACCAACCCCGATTTCTCGGGCCACCTCGGCAATCGAGCGCCCGGTGTCAATCACCAAATGCGCGGCCTCATGCCGATACTTCGGCGTATACGACGCCCTCTTCTTCGTGCCCACAACAACATCCTTTCCCGCCTGACTTAGGACATTACTGGTCGGTAGCTTTGGGTGCGTCGCGTTGACCTGCAGGTTCGTTCGCTGGGGTGGATGGTTTGGGGTACTAAGCGGGTAGATTCGTGCGGTGGCGTACGTGCGGAAGGTGCGCACCGGCTCCGGCGCGGTGGCGGTGCAGGTGGCCTGCAAGAATTCCGGGAAAGTCCAGGTCATCGCCCATGTTGGATCTGCTCATACCGATGCTGAGCTGGGGATCCTGTTGGAGAAGGCCCGGCAGCTGGTGCACGGGGACCAGGAGGCGCTGGACTTCGAAGCCCCGGCCCGCTCAGCTCGGGTCGAGGATGTCGCCGACTACCGGCGACGAATCCTGCCTGCGACCGGCACGTCGAGTTGCGCGGGAGCGCCGGCGCCGCCGGGCCGGACGGTCGGCACTTGCTCGAGGTTGCTCTATGACACCCTCGCCGCGGTGTATGACTGGCTCGGGTTCGACGCGGTCGATGATCCGGTGTTCCGGGATTTGGTGATCGCCCGAATCGTGGAACCGACCAGCAAACTTGATTCCCTGCGGGTGCTGGCCGATCTCGGCGCGGATGGGCGCTCGTATCGGACGGTGCAACGTCACCTCGATGAGGTCGGGCCGAAGAAGTACCGCGACACCATTGCTGAGAAGTGCTTCGCCTACGCGCGTGACTGCGGCGGCCTCTCGCTCCTTTTGTATGACGTCACCACGTTGTGGTGGGAAGCTGAGAACGAGGACGGACTACGCAAAGTCGGGTACTCGAAAGACCGGAAGGTCGACCCTCAAATTGTGGTCGGACTGCTGGTCGACCGGACAGGGTTCCCTCTCGAAATCGGTTGCTATGAAGGCAATACCGCCGAGACCACCACCATTGTGCCGGTCGTGCGCGGGTTCCTGGAACGCCACCAGCTCACCGACACCGACATGGTCGTGGCCGCCGACGCCGGCATGTTGTCTGCCTCGAATCTCAAGGACCTCGATGAGCTGGGGCTCTCGTTCATCGTCGGTTCCCGGGCAACCAAGGCGCCAGCTGATCTGGAGTCCCATTTCCACTGGAACGGTGACGCGTTCACCGACGGCCAAGTCATCGACACCGTCACCCCGCGGCACGGCAACAACAAGTGCGTCAACGACCGAGCAAAGCGCGCTGAACCCGTGTGGGACCCCGAGGTCCATTCGGCGGCCTGGCGGGCGGTGTGGGCGTACTCAGCCAAACGGGCCCGGCGAGATCAGAAGACCCTTGCCGCTCAGGAAGCCCGCGCCAAGGCCATCATCGACGGAACGCAGCCGGCGAAATCAGCGCGGTTTGTCAAAGTCAGCGGCAAAGACCGACACCTCGATGACTCCGCACTATCTCGGGCGAAATCCCTTGCGGGACTGAAGGGTTACATCACCAATGTGCCGGCCACGGTCATGCCGGCGGACGAGGTCATGGCGAAGTACCACGACTTGTGGCACGTGGAGAAGTCATTTCGGATGTCGAAGTCCGACCTGGCCGCCCGCCCGATCTGGCATCGCCAACGCGAAACCATCGAAGCGCACCTGACGATCGTGTTCGCCGCACTGGCCGTCTCGCATGCCGTTCAATCCCGGACCGGGTACTCCATCGCCAAAGTCGTCAAAGGCCTACGGACACTGCGCAGCGCGACCATCGCCATCAACGGCGTCACCCAGACGTTCCCACCCGATGTGCCCGCCACCCAGCGCGAGATCCTCGAACACCTCGGACTGGCGCCCTGAACGCCAAATATCCTTACAAACGCCACCGCGCCGGGTCGAAAATCGGGAAATCGGGGTACTAAACCAAATGTCCTAACTCAGGACCAAATGCGCGGCCTCATGCCGATACTTCGGCGTATACGACGCCCTCTTCTTCGTGCCCACAACAACATCCTTTCCCGGCCAGCAGCACGCTGCCAAACCAATCGGGATGTCTACCGAACGGGGGCATCCTCACCAGGGCTTGCAGGACATCTCGTACAGCCCAGCGGTGCCTGCTGCCACGAAATTCCCTGTCCGCCCACGCGAGACTGTGGGAAAGCCACAACACCACCGACTGTGGGGGGTGTGTGTAGTTATTCCTGTGTGCGAGTTGGTTCGCTTTGTTGGCGTATGCCGCTTGGCAGTAGGTGAGGGCTTTGCGGAAGTCGTGGGCGAGCCGGTCTTCTGGCCGTGGGCCCTTGTCGGCGTAGCTTCGGCCGAGCCCTGCCCAGGGGCGTCCGGGCAGTGTGTTGTTGAGGATGGCGTTGATGCTGTAGCCGTTTTTGACGGCGTTGAGCATCACGGACATGCGGGCTTCTGATGGTGTTGGCCAGCGCTTGTTGCGGGGGAGGATTCCGTCGGCGGCGAAAGCGGCCTCATCGGCGGTGAGCGGTTTGCGCCAGCAGAACGGCGCGGCTAGGCGGAGGTCGTCGCCTTCGCCGCAGGTGGTCTGGTCAGGCTCGATCGTGGTGGTGTTCTCGCGCGTCCCCGCCGGCGCGGGCAGGGTTCCCAGGAGTGTGTAGAGCGCGGGCAAGAACCCCGGCTCGCTGCCGACGGTGAAGGCATCCACGGCATTGGCCAGGGGCCCGTCGAGGAGTCGGTGGCCACCGCCCGAGCAGACGGTTCCGGGCACCGAGATCGCGCCGGTGCGCGCGTTGAGGTTAGGGGTGATGTCGAGGCTGGGAAGCCGCGCCGCGAGGGCCTGGACGAGGCCTTTGAGTTCTGAGAAGGACGCCGAGGTGCCCGCGGCCAGGGGGACCAGGATGTGTCGGCCACCGCTGGTGGAGCGGTCGGTGACGATGCGCGCCCCGCAGGCGGTGAACCACGCGATCGCGGTGGCGACGTCGGCGTCGACCTGGCCCCGTCCGCCCCGCTTTGCGTCGAAGTCCAAAACAAGCATGGCGGTGCGGCCGACGCCGTTGAACAGGTGCACGGCCGCCAGCAGCGTCGGCAGCCGGTCGGTGATTTTGGCGCGGCGGACACTCTGCTTGGATTCGGGATCGATCAGCCGGACCACCCGGCGGCCGGCGGGGGCCATGAGGGGCGCGAGTGCGCGCCACACCGCAGCAGGCGGGTCGGTGGCCGCGCGGATGTCGCAGGCGGCCGCGACACTGTGGTCACGATTTGGCGCTGGCTCTGGCTCGGCGGCCAGGTATGCGCTATCGTGAGACGAGTCCTTGAACAAGACGGCGTCCCTTTCGAGGGGCAAAGGTGCGATCTGGTTCTGAGCTGGTAACTCAGAACCGCCCCGACCGGAGCTGGTAACTCGGGTCAAAGACAAAGCCCCCGCCCGGGGCTTTTGTCGTATCTAGGGGGATCGACACCGCTATGGATTTGTCTGCGTCTTCCCGAGGGTCCAGCCTCTCGGGGTGCTGTCACATCGCCAGGCGCAGCATTCCCTCCTGGTCCCGGCGGACCGTCATAGCCGGTTGCGTGAGACCGAGGCGGGCCCGGACCACTTGGGCGTTGTAGGTCGCTTGGGGCAGCCGACCGCGCCGGCGTTCGATCTCGCCGCGGACCTCGGGATGCACCCGCGCGGTCGCGTAGAGAACATGGTCGTCTGCGTCACCGGAGGGCGCGTCCTGCGCCGCGGAGCCCGCGTCGACGTTCAGCAGGGTCAGCTGGTGGCGAGGGTTAAGCAGATCACCGCGGCCCACGTGCTCGGCCAGTATTTCTGCGAGGAAGGTCGACCGGTCGACGGGGCCGCGGAGTCCGTCGACCGTAGCGACTTCGGACGGGTATAGGCCGACCTTGACGACTTCTCGGTCACCAAGGTGGGGGCGGCCCCGGCGGCCTGTTGAGGTCTTGAGCGCCATGCCGTTCACCTTGACCGATCGTTTCCAGGAAACCGGCGCGACACGCCGGAGTCCGGCCGCGGCACTTTAGTTCCGGGTTTTACTCCCGGCGTTTGTGACGCCTGTTTAGCCCGGTGCCAGGATCGGACGGTCCAGCAGGTGGCGAGCAGAGGAGCGTCGTGAGCCGACGTGTGAGCCGGGGTTTCCAGCGCGAGCGACTTTCGGCGCTGCTGGCCGAGAGCGGTATGGCGCGCTCCGATGTGGCCCGCCTGGCCGGCGTGGCGGCGTCCACACTCAACAGCTGGGAGCGGCGCGGCGGCGAGCCGGACATCGAGCGATTGGCGCGGGTGGTGCGACTTCTGGACGTGGAGATCGCTGAGGTTGTCGTGGTGCCCGACGACGAATGCATGCCCTCGGATTTGCGCGTTCGCCGAGGAATGACGCAGATGCAGCTGGGCCAGGCAGCCGGCCTGTCGACGACGGTGGTGTCCGGGTTTGAGCGGGGGGAGACCCGCTGGTCGCCGCGTAAAGCCGAGAAACTCGCCCCTGTGCTGGGAGTCAGCGTTGGCGAATTGGAAGCGGCATGGCTGAGGGCCAAGAATCGGCCGGCCGGAACGAAGCCCTAGCCAGCTCTGCTGGGTTGACCGCACAGGGCGGTCAGGCGGCGGCCGCGGCGGCAGCGCCGCGGCGGCTGCGCCGCGTGCTGGCGACGTCCGGCAGTGGCGGCAGCGGAGCGCCGCCCAGCTCGACGGCAGCACGGGACTTGAAGATTTCAAGGAACCGTTCGTAGATCGGTTCCAGGGCGGTGAGTTTGTCGCCGGGCAAAACCTGGCCCGCCCAGACGCCGTGTGTGGCGCGGCTGACGACGGCGTTGTAGGCACAGCGGCCAATGAAGGGGCAGGAGCTGCACATCTTCTCGGCTCTCCGGTACTTGGTGTCCACGGCGAACCACAGCGCGTCGGACTCCGCCGGCGGCTTGGCCTGGCAGGGGGTCCGCTGCGTGGACACGAAGGTCCTGCGGATCGTGGGGGAGTCGGGAATCCCGGCTGCCGGGGTGGTGGACTTGGTGAACGACGCCTCGATGAGCACTTTGCACCCTCCTGACCTTGACTTTGACGGTTTTTCGTCCGTCCGTTTGTCGGTTTTACCGCTTATGAGGGGGAAGAGTAGCAGAGAATCCCGGTATTTTGTCGCTTTGACGGCTCATATTGTCGATTTTACCGGTCGCTAGGCCCGTGATCGGCCTACTTTGTCGGTTTTCGGCCTCTGCCTAGCCCTGCTCACGGCCCGTTTCGGTGTTGAGTGTCGGTTTTGCCGATCGCATCGGGCAAGATGAGGCCCATCATGTCTCGGGAGAAGCTGGGTCAGCGCATGCGGCTGCGCCGTCGTGAACTCGGCCTGACCCAGGAGGCTGTCAGAGCTTCCGGCGGACCGGGCACCACGGCACAGCGGCAGCTGGAGAAGGGGCGGTATTCGCACGAGCTGACGCCGAAGCTGACGACCAGCATCGAACGGGTGCTCGGCTGGGAGCCGGGGAGCGTGAAGTGCGTGCTCGACGGAGGGGAGCCGACGCTGGCGACGGCTCACGAACCGTCGATCGCCGAGGCCGAGGTCCGCCCGGACGGGGACGCCACCCCGGCCGGCCCCGCTGTCCCCGCCGCGGCCGCGCCAATGGCTGCGCCGGCCCCGGAGCCGACGGCACCGGCGCTGGGGGATCAGTTCGGCCTGGTGTACGAAGTGCTGGCCATGCGGGAGTCCTTCGCCGATACGACCGCGGGGTGGCCCGAGGAAACCCGCATCGCACTGCACGATCAGGTCGAGAGATTCAGCAGGACCGCCGAAAACACCCTCCTTGCCGCGCTGTCATGGCTGCCCGACGAGGCCCGAGCCACGGCCTACCGGCTGCTGGCACAGCTGCGCGATCCTCTGTGACGGTGGCGCTTTGTCGGCGCGTGTGCCAATACTGAACGTATGAGCGAATGGTGGGAGGATCAGCTGAACCGCGACGGCGCGGCGTCGGCGCTGCCGGCCCTGTGGACGCCGAGGGCGGTCGTCCCCCAGACCGCAAATCCGCAGGACTGGTGGACCTACGCGCGGCTGTGTGCGCGGCGCTACCGCGAGGGAGTGTTCCCCGAACCTGTGCGAGTTCACGGCCCGGTGCTGCGTCGTGACGAGAAGGCCCTCGTGCTCGCCGAGGGCATCGAGTACAGCCGCCTCTACGGCGGCGACGGCTACTACACTCCCGCCAACACGTGGGTCGTTGGCCGCCCGGCGGTGATGGCGACGGCCGCTGTCATCACCGCCACCGTCAACCGGCGGCGGAAAGCTGCCGCCCGGCGGGAGGCCGAGGTCCGCTGGCGCGCTCAACAGAAGGTTGCCGCGATAGCCACTGACTGGCGAATCATGTGCAATCCAGAAGGTCAGTTCATCTCGTTCTTCTACCGATCGGTGACTGAGTTCCACCCCGACCTGAGCGACTGGTCGATGACTCTGGCCTTCGGCGATGAGTGCAGCCCCCTGCGGCTCCGGGGCCTGGCGGTCCCGGCGATGGCTCTTTGGGTTGGTGCGGCGGCCTACGGCGCGGATTGGGTGGATGATCCCCGCCTCGCGCCGTTGCTGGCGTGAGTGCCTGGTCAGCTTTGGTTTGACCGCTGTGCCGAATGTTCCGGGCGAGTACGATCACGGCATGGCACGAGATCTAGACGTCGATACCTCTGCCGCCGGCGCGGGCCTGCTCGCCGCGGGCCAGGAACGCATGTCCGCGATCGCCGCCGGCGTTCCCATCCTGCCCGAAGGCGCATACATCAGCGCGTTCTCCACCGTGGTACGCGCCGCACTCATCGCAGACACCGCGAAGCTTTCAGGGAAGGTGACTGCCGGCCTGACGGCGACCGGGCCGTCGATGGCCAGCTATGACACGCAGCAGGCGCTTAACACAGCAACCCTGAGTACCTGATTGCCGGGAAGGAATGGCTAGAACGATGACCACCACTTCGCCACCTCCTTGGGCACCGCCGACTGCCGGGGGAGGGGCCCTCCCGCCGCCACCGTCGCAGCCACTTCCGGAGGCTCGTCATCCACGGCGGCGCGGGCCGCACGTCAGAAAGGCTCTCGGAGCCGCCGCCGCTTTCCTGGTGCTGGTGCTGATCGGCGGGACCGCACTGATTACCTACACGCTCACGTCGCGCAGCTCGACTCCAGTAGTCGAGACCCCGGCGTCGGAGCCTTCCACGCCAGCCAGCTCGGCGGGGGACTCCGCCGTAGCCAAAGAGAGACTCTGCGCTGCATTCCTACAAACGACGAAGGGCTCCACAGGCCGCGGCGGAGTTGTTAGCGACGGGGAACTCAATACTGCGAATGTTCTCCGGATAGTTGCGAGCGTGGTCACGATCCAGCGTGCCACGACCAACGACGTGGCTCCCGACGTCGCCGAGCTCGCAAACGCCTTCGTTGACGGAAAACTCGCCTTGGCCAACGCAGCCCTCGCTAACGAGTCCATTGAGGAGCTGGTACGCCTGAATGGGCTGGGCAACGAGGCGACACGGAACCTTGCCGACGCCTGCGGCATCGCCTACTGATGGCGGCAGTAACCACGGGGGCCAGCCCACGTCCACCCGTCCCACCGCCGCCGCCCGGTCTGTCAATTCCGCGTGTGCCCGCCGCGCATATCACCCCGCCGTCAACACCGGCCCCGCCGGTGTTGACGGCGCCCGCTACCCCGGCCACTGGTGAAGGCGCGCGGCTACAGACGCTCCTCGCCAACGCCATGCCGTCAATTCCCGCCGGATACATCGCCGGGGTTGGGATGCCTGGCGGCGCAGATGTCCCGATGCCCACAGGGCTTTTCACCTACGCCTTGATCCAGCCGGGCCTGTGGCCACTTGAATCCGAAAGCCAGATCGACCAGGCCGCACAGCAGCTCGGAGGCATAGGGTCTCGACATGAGGACGCCTCGACGACTGCGAGAGCCCGGACGGACGCGGTGTTCTCGGGCGACTGGGTAGGACAGGCCGCCCAATCCGCCGACGCACACTACACCGGAGAACACTCAACCCAGATTCGCCTGGCGGGAACCTACGACGCGGCAGCCCAGGGGTACCGCCGCCTTGGCCCACAGGTTCGAGACACTAAACGCAAGATGTTCGATGCGAATACTGACGCGCACAACGAGATTGATCAACTTCTCAAGTCAGACAACTTCTTCTCAACTGCGCAGATCCCACCAATTCTCACGAAGTATCGCGGCCTCATCACGTCGTACTCAGGTGAGCTGGCCCAATCCACCACCACCGAGATCTCACTGTTCACAAACCGGTTCGGTGACGTGCCCGCGACGCCCATGGATTCGGACGGCGACGGCGGACTTCAAGACGACGACCCGACAGGCGGCGATCCAGCGGTGCCCGACCCCGACGCCCTCGGGGAGGATTTACCTACAGGGCCCGGACTCCTCGAACCAAACCCCACGCCGGGAGGGCTAACCGACCAGCTCGCACCTCTGCTCCCCGCGCCCGTCAATCGGCTTCTCGAAGACACCCCGATTGGGAAAGCTCTGAACCAGGCGCTCCCGCAGATTCCGCAGATCCCTCAGCTTCCGGGCAGCGGTGCAGGTGATCCGTTGAAGTTGCTGACCGGCCCGACGAATCCGTTGACGAGCCTGTTCCGTGGGACGGGGCTTCCGCAGCTGCCGGGTGATGCGGGGAAGCTCTTGCAGCCCCAGGCCTTGAACCAGCATTTCCAGACCTTGGCGGCTTTCGGCGATCCGCTGTCCCGCGGGATGACGGTGGGCACCGCTGCTGTCCAACCGCTGGTGAGCGGCGCGCCGCCGACCGCGCCGCCGACGCCACTGGCTGCACCGGCACCGGCGACTGCGCCGGTTGTGAGCCCGCCGACGGTCGCGTCAGCGCCAGCACCCGTGGCGGCAGCTCCGGCGACATCTGCAGGTGCCCCGATGCCTCCGATGACGCCGTACGGCTCGGTTATGCCGCCGGCAGCCGGCACCGCCCCCGCTGGCGCGCCGGTTCCTATGACTCCGGCCTCACCGGTCGCTCCCGCAGCTGCCACTGCGCCGGCGAGCGTGGTTCCCGCGGCAGTTCGAGACGTGTCCGGAACGCGGGTCAAGCGAGAGTTGGCGGTCTCGGATTTGGATACCGCGCGCGCGGTGGTGGCAGATCTGGCGGCGGCGTCCAGCGTGAGTTACCCGGGGTTGGAGTGGGCCGTCGGTGTCGCGCGGGGGCCGTCGGGTGTGCCGGAGTTTTGGATCGTCAGCAACGAGGGCGCGTCGTATATCCCTGCGGGAGTGTATGTTCCACGAACCATGCCCTTGGTGCGCGGGATGGACCCGGACTTTGATGCCCGGTGGTTCGGCTGGTTCGATCCTGCGGAGACGGTGTGGCGATCCATCACCTCGCGCGGACTCACCGTGTCTGCCATTGCGACCACGTGGTCGACTCCGGGGGAACGGGTGACTGAGAATGTGCCTGCCCTGGCGGCGGGAGTTTTAGGTCTGGAGGGTGGCCCGCCCGCCGCCGAGGCCGCCCAGCCCGCGCGGAATCGCTCGCATCGGCTGGAAACGCTGTCTGATTCGATCTGGTTCCAACTGCAACAGGCTGAGCGCACCGAGATGGAGGAGTACTGCCGGGCGTTGATCGAGCGAATCGCGTTCGCTGAACCTGCGTTGTCGTCGACCGCGCAGGATATTGCCCGAACGATCGCCGCTGGGCGATGGCCCACTGCCGACGAGTGGGCGGCCTTGCAGGAGGAGTACCAGCGGGCGCAACTGATGGCTGGCGCGCAGCGACCGGGGCTGTTGGGCATCGAGGATCCCGAACAGCTGGTGGCCTACCAAGCGGACTTCATGATCTGCCGCCGCCTGGAAGCGCTACTCGCCTGGGAGCGCGGAGATCTGGCGGACTTGCTGTACGCCGCGCTCGTTGGAGGCGTGGATCTCTCCAACCACTGAGCAGGGCTGTGAATCCGCTGGTGGGTGTGGTTGTGGCCGGTTTTGGGCTCTAAGTTGGTGCTGTGAGCGTTGGCGTCCAGAAGTACCTCGGGGCGGTGGACAGCGTGCTTGGCGGTGCCGAGCGGCTGTATCCGACCTCGACGAGCCAGAAGACGCTGAGCACACTCGAGCCCGTGATCCCGCGACCGCCGAACGGGGCGGGGAACTTGCTGACCTACTCGTCGGCCGATGGCCGGAGCTACCAGATCAAGCTGACCAGCACCGGCAACACCGACAAAGGGGTCAACTGGTGGACGAGCACGACCGACGAGAAGGGCGCGGGTGATCGACGTGATGCCGCGGGCATCCGCACCGACGCCCGCAGCACCGGCAACGCACTGGCTCCGGCGGCCAACTCCCCTGAGGGGATGAAGACCCTGGCGGGGTCGATGGAACAGCGCCTGGCGGCGATGGAGCGCAAGCTGGCCACCTCGAAACGCCAGAACGCGCTCCTGGCCGCACGGCTGCGCCAGATCGCCGCCGCCTACCGCGCCGCCGGCAAAACCGGCGGCGGCATACCCAACCTGGGTTCGATGGGCGGCAGTCCATCAGGAAAGCCCAGCATCCCTGGGGCACCGAAGATGAATGGCATTCCGGGGCTCAGCACACTGTTCGGCAACCGGGGGACCACCAAGACGCGCAGTGGCGAATCGGCGATCCCCTCGCTGAGTTCCGGGGCTCTCTCGGCGTCATCCTCACCCAAGGAGGTGGCGCGGGCGATCCTGGCGGAGGCCGCGCGACGGGGATACTCGCGCGAGCGCGCCATCGCGATCTTGTCGACTGCGATGCAGGAATCGGGGTTGAGGCAGCAAGCGAGAGGTGGTGGCGGCGCGTGGTGGGGGATCTTCCAACAGGACACCAGCTATCACGGACGTGCCAACCCCAACCTGAATATCTACGAGTTCTTCGAGCGCCTGGACGGCAAGGGTGGACGCACATCCTCGGACATCTGGAAGTCGATTTTCTGGCTTCAGCAGAGGCCGGGAGAGTCCTCCGCCGAGGCGGCCTACGCCAATGGAAGGAAGGCGTACCTGCGGGAGATTCAGTCGCAGGTCTCGGCGGCGACCCGCATGTATGACAGCATTGTCGGATAAAACCGCCTTGTAGGTTCTCAAGTTTCGCTGCACTTTCTCAACTTCGTCTGCACTTCCGTTGCACCGCTCCGCGTTTCAGCTGGTCAGCACCATGACGGCGCTCGCCGGTGTATAGGAAATGCAGTGCTCCGTGAGACAAACGGTGGTGCAGCGGCGGTGAGACAAACAGGAAGGGCCAGGTCAGGGCGTCGGGAAATGCGACGCGGCGTGAGAACCTACACGCCTTGTAGGTTCTCAAGTTTCGCTGTGCACTTTCTCAACTTCGTCTGCACTTCCGTTGCACCGCTCCGCGTTTCAGCTGGTCAGCACCATGACGGCGCTCGCCGGTGTATAGGAAATGCAGTGCTCCGTGAGACAAACGGTGGTGCAGCGGCGGTGAGACAAACAGGAAGGGCCAGGTCAGGGCGTCGGGAAATGCGACGCGGCGTGAGAACCTACACGCCTGTAGGTTCTCAAGTTTCGCTGCACTTTCTCAACTTCGTCTGCACTTCCGTTGCACCGCTCCGCGTTTCAGCTGGTCAGCACCATGACGGCGCTCGCCGGTGTATAGGAAATGCAGTGCTCCGTGAGACATTATCTGTAACGGCTTCGGGGGTGTATAACACTGCGCCGAGCAATGATCAGAACCTGTGGATGACCCTCGGTGAGGGGGCGTGAAAGTGGGCGCACCTTCCCGAGGATGATCTGAATATCCGAAGGTCCGATCATGAGCCGGCGTTGGCGCGCTGGTTCGGGAAGGTACGCCCATGCTCACCGTAGTTCACGATGCCACCGAGGCCAATGAAAGCACCGGCGGTGCCGGTCGGTCGTTGTTGGACGAGATCGTCCGTGACGGCGCCCGGCAGATGCTGGCCGCGGCACTGCAAGCCGAGGTCGCCGCCTACGTGGCCCAGTTCGCCGACCAGCTCGATGAGGACGGCCATCGGTTGGTGGTCCGCAACGGCTACCACCAGCCGCGTGAGGTGCTGACCGCGGCCGGCGCGGTCGAGGTGAAGGCGCCGCGGGTCAACGACCGCCGCGTGGACCCCGATACAGGTGTGCGGCAGCGGTTTTCCTCGGCGATACTGCCGGCGTGGGCACGGAAGTCCCCGCAGATGAGTGAGGTGTTGCCGCTGCTGTACTTGCATGGGCTGTCCAGCGGCGACTTCACTGCGGCGTTGGAGCAGTTCCTCGGTTCGGGTGCGGGGTTGTCGGCGTCGACGATCACCCGGCTGACCGCGCAGTGGCAGGACGAAGCCGCGGCGTTCGGGCGCCGTGATCTGTCCGGTACCGACTACGTCTACCTGTGGGTCGACGGCATCCACCTCAAGGTGCGCCTGGAGCAGACCAAGCTGTGCCTGCTGGTGATGATCGGCGTGCGTGCCGATGGCCGCAAGGAGCTGGTCGCGATCACCGACGGGTATCGGGAGTCCACCGAGTCGTGGGCCGACCTGCTGCGCGACTGCAAACGCCGCGGGATGGCTGCCCCGGTGTTGGCCGTGGGCGATGGCGCCCTCGGGTTCTGGAAGGCGGTCCGCGAAGTGTTCCCGGCGACCCGTGAGCAGCGGTGCTGGTTTCACAAGCAGGCCAATGTCCTTGCCGCACTGCCGAAGTCGGCACATCCGTCGGCGTTGGCGGCGATCAAGGATATCTACAACGCCGAGGACATCGACAAGGCGCAGGTCGCGGTCAAGGCTTTCGAGGTCGACTTCGGCGCCAAATACCCCAAGGCCGTCGCCAAGATCACCGACGACCTCGACACCCTGCTCGAGTTCTACAAGTACCCGGCCGAGCATTGGATTCACCTGCGCACGACCAACCCGATCGAATCCACTTTCGCCACGGTGCGACTGCGCACCAAGGTCACCAAGGGGCCTGGATCACGCGCGGCCGGGATTGCCATGGCCTACAAGCTGATCGACGCCGCACAAGCCCGCTGGCGGGCCGTCAACGCCCCGCACCTGGTCGCCCTGGTCCGCGCCGGCGCGGTCTTCCACAAAGGCAAACTGCTCGAACGGCCCACCGACATCACACCACCGCAACCGCCTTCAAACGGTCACGAGCGCACCGGAACGGAGGTCGCCTGAAACACCCCGATCCACAGGTCTTGACAATTTCTCCACTGCGCCCGACGTACGGTCAGCGCCCCTGAATCCCCGTGGGGAACAGTGTTATCTGTAGCGGTGCCACCGACGTGAATACGCATCAGCCGAAGCATGTACCCCATGGGGGTATATAAGTCGAAGGCTCCCGAGTGCTCGGCCGACAGCATCGCCGCCCTCACGTGGCCGTCACAGCGGACACCGATACGGCGAGGACATCTACAGTGGCTGACGCGTGTTTGGCCCCACCGGGTGACCGTCGGGAACCGGCCGGGAGGTGACCATGGGCCGACCGGGAGAATGAACGGATGGACTTCAACAAGCTGCTGGCAGACGGAGAACAGGCTGCGCCGATCGAGCCGCGCGAACTGTTCGCCTCGTTGCCGAGCAAGGCTGAGGGGTATGGGTACCTACGTGATGTCCAGGGTCAGGTTCTGTCCGCTTGGCACGAGCGCCGCGCCCAGCGTGACCTGATCATTAAGGTGAACACCGGGGCGGGCAAGACGATTGATGGGCTGATCATCTTGCAGAGCTATCTCAACGAAGATCTAGGCCCTGCACTTTATGTCGCGCCTAACAAGTACCTGGTTAGCCAAGTGATCGAGGAGGCCCACCATATCGGGCTCTCCGTCGTCGAGGATCCCGACAGTCCGAAATACCGCCTGGGACAGGCGATCTGTGTCATCAATGCCTGGAAGCTGTTCAACGGACGATCGGTGTTTCGGCAGCGGCCGACGAAGACACCGGCACCCATCGGTGTCGTCGTCATCGATGATGCGCACGCCGCTCTGAGCACCGCGCGCGATTGTCTATCGATCAGCATTCCCTACGAGGACCCCACGTTCAAGGAGCTCCTCGCGGAGTTCCGCGACGATCTGGAGGCGTACTCGCCCAATGAGCTGCTCGATGTGGCCGAGCAGAGCCCGGGCGCGCTGCTGCGGGTGCCGTTCTGGGTGTGGCGGTCGCACCTCGAAGGAGCCCGCAAGATCCTGCATT